>JBDHZQ010000153.1:0-5434 GCA_039811945.1 Propionibacteriaceae bacterium | reverse complement strand
AAGACGCAGTGCGATCGTCATGACATCGGGCGCGGGGCAGCACGATCTTGGAGCGCTGTTCCGCTGGTGGGGCGGGCGGGGCTCGAACCCGCGACCCAGGGATTATGAGTGACCCGAATGTCCCTCTGACTAGGACATATTGCACGGCTATTGCACGCCGTGTGCAACAAGGACGCGTTCAGAGTCGATTTCTGGCCATCTCTGGCTATACCCCCACCCCTATCGGGCGGGCTGGCAGCACTCACTCAGTGTACTTCGATGGGTGACAACTGGCATCTGGCTAGGGCAGACGACGGGCGCCCGGGCGTTGCGGACGTGGACGGCCGACAGTGTGGGATCTAGCTCCATCAGAGGTGTTCAGGACGGGCCTCACCCAGGGAAACGGCCCTGAAATCGCGGCCCTCGACCGAATCGTCCCTAGCGATCAGCCTGACGACCAGCGAGAACGCTATTGCACGCTATTGCGTGCAACTATTCCGGCAGTAGTATCCCTGGGTCGCCGGATACCCCCATGGGGTAGAGCCGGAGGGGATGGGGGTATACGCCTCCACCTGGTGCCGGATCGAGTGCGGCCGGCCGCGTGGTTGCTAGCGTTTCTGTCGGGAGGTGTGCGGTGGCAACCCTTACGATCAGGCAGCTCGACGAGCGCACGTACGCCCGTCTGCGGATGCGGGCTGCCAAACACGGCCGGTCGGTCGAGACCGAGGTCTGCGCGATCCTGGATGCGGCGGTCGACATGCCGGACGATAACTTCCTTGTTGCATTGCGCACCGCGATCTCGGAAGTAGGGGAGGTTGATCTGCCCCTGGAGACGCGGACGGAGCCGCCGCGTCAGGTTGGCCTGGAGTAGTCGTAACCGACTCCAAGGTTGGACGGGGTCAGTGTGCGATGGCCCTCTCGGCGGTCGTAGCCGGCGCAGAAAGCCTGGGCCATCCGGGGGCGAGAGCCGGACGGCGAGTTGTACGCGTCACAGGCAATGCGAACCGGAGTTGAGGTCAGAGGTTCGCGAGGACCTTCGCCTTCGCCGAAGCGAACTCAGCATCATCCAGGACCCCGTCGGCGTGCAGGCTGGCCAACTCGCGGAGGCGCTCGGAAATAGTGGTGCTGGCAACGGTTGGCTGGTTGGCTGCGGCTGCCCCGTTTAGTGCCCCAGCGGGGCTAGCTGCAGCGGGCTGAGCGTCCTCGGTGACATCCGGCACCGGCATTCCAAGAGACTTCAGGACCGAGTTGCCCACCTGCTTCAGCGTGCGGCCGACCTCCTCATGTTCCTTCTTGATCAGCGGGATGCCCCACTCGTTCTTCACCTGATTGGTCAGGGTGTGGATCTCCTTGTCCGTGGCGATTGCCAAGAACGACTTTCCGCTCATCGACTTGGCGATCTGCGTGACGCCGGTCGCCGCCAAGCCAGGCACGCTCGCCTTCAGGAGGCTCGTACCCCCCTTGATGAGGGTCGCGACAGCCTGCACGGTGGCGTCCTCGAGCGGGGCCGAGGCGCCCGTGGACGACGGCTGCGCCGGTGGAGTGAAAGTGATCGAGAGGAGCTTCTCGTAAGGGGTCTTCCTGTCGACCTTCTCCGGAATGTATGTGTCGCTGGGGCCGGCCACGCGAACGTACCCGCCCTCGAAGATCTGGATCGTGGAGGAGCCGAAGACGCCGCTCGTGAGCAGCTTTCCCGCCGCCTGCTCGCGCGCAACGTATTCGCGTTGCAGGTCGTCTTTCGCGGACTGTCGGTCCGCAGCTGCCTTCTTCACGGATGCGCCGAACTTGGCGAAGATCGACGGCTCTCGGGAGTTCTCGCGGTCCGCCTTCGACGGCGTCTCGTACTCGGAGGCCACCTTGCTCTCGACCAACTCAGCCTTGGGCATCTCCAGCGTCTGCGACGGGATGTCCTTCACCTGTTCGGTCCACTTCTGGCCGTCCCACCACCGATGACGACCGCTTCCATCGTCGTACCAGCCGGCGGGAGCGCTCATTCGTGGACACCTCCAGGGTCGTATCGAACGGATTCACGATAACGGTCGGGTGCGGGCCGCTTGCTCCTCACGTCCAAGATCGCCCCCGCGTTGGTCAACCTTGAGCGATTTCGCCTCGGGACCGGCCGTGCTGGGTACTTCCGCCGGCGAGGGGACACTTCGTGCGATGGGGTGTTCGGCGTCGCGAACACTGGGACGCCCCGAAGCCCCGGCGACCCAGAATTCGATGGCCGCATAGGTAAGCGTGAGCGCGAACCAGGGCCACACGACGAGCGCTGGAAGAGCTACGACTTCGGCAGCGCCGAGGACGAGGGCGAACTCGAAGAGCAGAAATAGCAGAACGATCGCCCCCCATTGCAGCCGTGGGTCTCGTCGCCAGCGTCGGTTGGCAAGGCGTCTCGCACGGCGTTGCACCTCCGCTGCCGACGCTCCGGCAAGGTAGCTGCCTCGCACAGCGAAGACCAAGAGGAACACGGGAACGATCTGTGCGAGCAAGGCGCAGGTACTCGGGCTCGTCATGAGAATGACGGTAGTGGCCACAGCCGACACCGAGCCGCCGCGGGTCGGGCCAGGCTGCCAGCCCAAACTCAATGGAATCTGTACTTTGGCGTCGGGCGGCGACACTTGAACTCAAGTTTGGCGCGCTCCTGCCGCGGGTCGCTCAATCTCAACGCATCGCGACAGTAGAGCCATAGAGTGAGCCTCGATGAACCCCGTCCCCGAATCCGCCCTCGCCGCCGAGGCGCGCGCTCGCGTGCTGATCGACGGCCAGTTGGCCGCCGCGGGCTGGGTCGTGCAGGACACCAGGAACCTCAACCTCTCCGCCGCGCAGGGCGTCGCACGGCGCGAGGCGATCATGGCCACCGGACACGGACGCGCCGATTACCTGCTCTACCTCGATAGGCGGGTTGTGGGGGTGATCGAGGCCAAGCCGGTCGGTACGCCGTTGTCGGGTGTGGAGTGGCAGTCAGCGATGTACGCCGCCGGACTTCCCGCCGAAGTGCGCCTGAGCGTCGTCGCCCGTGACGGACGGCTGCCATTCGTGTTCGAGGCTTCTGGCACCGAGACGCACTTCACCAACGGCTACGACCCCGAACCGCGCTCCCGTCGGCTGTTCGCCTTTCCACGTCCGGAAACGCTCGCCCGCATCCTGCGCGATGTCGAGGAAGACACCGAACGCCCAACATGGCGCGCAAAAGTGGAGAACCTCCCGGCTCTCAAGGTGGACGGGCTCCGTCCGGCCCAGGTTGACGCGATCCGCGCAACCGAGCGCTCCCTGGCCGAGCAGCGGTTCGACCGCTCCTTGGTGCAGATGGCCACCGGCGCCGGCAAGACCTACACCGCCGTCACCCTTGCCTACCGTCTACTGCGCTACGGCGGCTTCCGGCGGGTGCTGTTCCTGGTGGACCGCAACAACCTCGGCGAGCAGACTCACAACGAGTTCAAGGCATACCGGACGCCGGACGACGGCCGGCTGTTCACCGAGGTGCACAACGTCGACATGCTGACCTCGGCGGGTCTCCTCGGGTCGTCGCAAGTGGTGATCTCCACCATCCAGCGTGTCTTCAAGGCTCTGCGCAACGAGGAGGTCACCGCCGAGGACGACCCGACGCTGGACGACTTCGTCCCCGAGGCGCCGGTCACTGTCGCATACAACCCGAACCTGCCGCCGGAAACCTTCGACCTGGTCATCGTCGACGAGGCGCACCGGTCGATCTACGGGGTGTGGCGCGGGGTGCTGGAGTACTTCGACGCCCACATCGTCGGCCTCACCGCCACCCCCGGCAAGCAGACGTTCGCCTTCTTCCAGCAGAACCTCGTGAGCGAGTACACCTACCCGCAGTCTGTCGCCGACCGGGTCAACGTCGACTTCGACCTCTACCGCATCCGCACCCAGATCAGCGAGCAGGGCGCCACCATCGAAGCCGGGACGATCGTGCCGAAGGTCGACCGCCGCACTCGCGTCCAGCGCCTGGAGGCCCTCGACGAGGCGCTGGAGTACACCGACAGACAGCTCGACCGGGCGGTCACCGCGACCAGCCAGATCCGCACCGTCCTGGAGGCGTTCCGCGACCGGCTGTTCACCGAGATCTTCCCCGGCCGAAGCACCGTGCCGAAGACGCTGATCTTCGCCAAGGACGACGCCCACGCCGAGGAGATCGTGACTCAGGTGCGGCAGGTGTTCGGCAAGGGCAACGACTTCGCCGCCAAGATCACCTACGCCGCCCGCGACCCGAAGGGTCAGTTGCAGGCGTTCCGCACCTCGCCCAGCCTGCGGATCGCCGTCACCGTTGACATGATCGCGACCGGCACCGACGTGAAACCGCTGGAGTGCGTGTTCTTCATGCGCGACGTCCGTTCGGCGCAGTACTTCGAACAGATGAAGGGACGTGGCGCCCGCACTATCGACTCGGCCACCTTCCAGTCCGTCACCCCGGACGCCACCGAGAAGACCCGCTTCGTACTGGTCGACGCGATCGGTGTCACCGAGCACGACTTCGTCGAGCCGCCGCTCAACCGCGACAAGGGCATCTCGCTGGCCAAATTGCTCGGCAAGGCCGCCACCTACATGCTCACCGAGGACGAGACCGCGACCCTCGCCTCCCGCCTTGCCGCGCTCGAACTCCAGCTCACCGGGGCCGAGCGCGACGAACTGGACGCCGTCGCCGGCCACCCGGTGAAAACCATCGTCCGCGCTCTGGTCGACGCCGTGGACCCTGACCACCAGCGCACGGCGCTGGGCGTGACTGTCGAAGGGTCACCCGAGGCGAAGGATGCCCTCCAGCACCTCCTGGACGCCGCCGTCGAGCCCCTGGCGAGTAACCCTGACCTGCGGAACCGTATCCTCGAACTCCGGCGCGCCCACGACCGTGTGATCGACGAGGTGAACGCCGACACCTTGCTTGAGGCCTACGGCGTCGTAGACGCCGACCGCGCCCGCAGCGTCATCGAGTCCTGGCGGGCCTACCTCGACGAGCATCGCGACGAGATCACGGCGATCCAGCTCATCGAGCAGCGACGGTCGGTGCCCATGGCCAACGGACGGCACGTCGCGTTCGGCGACATCCAGGAGTTGGCCGACCGGATCAGCCGCCCGCCCCACAATTGGACCCCCGACCTGCTCTGGTCGGCCTACGAAGCCCTGGACGCCCGCCGCGTGCGCCGCAGCCCGCGCCACACCCTGACCGACCTTGTCAGCCTGCTGCGGTTCACTGTGGGCGTGGATTCCGAACTCGTGCCCTACGCCGACGTCGTGCGCGAACGCTACGCAGCCTGGCTTTCCCAGCAGGAACACGCCGGGACGGGCTTCGGCGCCGATCAGCGCTGGTGGCTGGACAACATGGTCGAGGTCATCGCCGTTTCGGCCGGCATCTCCGCCGCCGACCTCGACGAAGCCCCCTTCACCGAACGCGGAGGAGTGGACGGCGCCCTGCGCGACCTCGGCGACAAGGCTGCGGACT
>JBDHZQ010000152.1:0-5505 GCA_039811945.1 Propionibacteriaceae bacterium | reverse complement strand
GACGAGGCTGCCCGATTGCCGTGCTTGACGACCTTCGCCCCCGCCGCGGCCGCCACGATCGCCGCCATCGTCGACACGTTGACGGTATTGGCCCGGTCTCCGCCGCTGCCGACGATGTCGACGGCTTGTCGGTCCAGCTCGATCGGGGTCGCGCGCTCGAGCATGGCCGCGGCCAGCGCGGACACCTCCTCGACGGTTTCGCCCTTCGACCTCAAGGCGACGATGAATCCGGCGATCTGCACCGGGGTCGCGTCGCCGGCGAGAATCTGTCCCATTGCCCAGCGGGCGTCGGCCACGCTGAGGTCTTCGCGCCGCACCAACTGGCTCAGCACATCAGGCCACGACGACATCGGGTCAGCTTTCGACGCGAGCCGACGCCCGGAGCAGTTCGGCGACTTTGTCGGGCAGTCGAACCGGGTCGATCGGGTACGGGCTGATCGCGTCCGCACCCGACCAGGCGGCCAACCAGGCGTCCTGCGGCCGGGCCACCAGCAGCAGGATCGGCGGGCAGTTCGCGATCTCGTCGCGGAGTTGCTTGGCGACGCCCATCCCGCCGCTCGGGACCGCTTCGCCGTCCAGGATCGCCAGGTCGTACCCGCCCGCGTCCATCGCCCTGACGACCGCTGCTTGCGTTGCGGTTTCGAACACCTCGATCGCGGGCAGGTCCGCCGCCACCTTCGTTCCGAGGGCGAGCCGTACCTGCTCGCGCACCGTCCGGTCGTCGGAGTACAGCAGCACCTTGGCCGTCGCGTTCATCGGGTGTCGTCCTCGTCTCGTGGGCTCGCGTGCATCGTAGCGAAGCGGCTCGGCCGGGCTCGTGCGTCTCCCGGAACGTCGCCTGAGAGGGCGCGTAGCTGCTCTTCCCTGTCCAGACGCCGATCCTCGCGCTTGGCCTCGCGCTGGGATTCACGCCACCAGCCCACGAACAGCGCCGACATCGTGCTGACCATCGTGAGGTCGCCGGTGGCCCACAGAATCGCGCCTGCGACGTACTGGTCGGCCAACGGGCTCGGACCCCAGGTACGGTCGAACGACAGATACCACGCCTCCGCGACCAGCGACTTGGAGCCCATGATCATGGTGCCGACGAAGGCGTGGAACGGCATGGTCAGGAAGAAGAGCAGGATCCTCAAGGGGTACGGCATCCGCCACGGCGTCGGATCCACTCCCAGTAAGACGAAGAAGAAGGCGCACCCGATGACCACCATCCAGAGATGGAGCAGGTCGTGGGCGAGGTTGTTGCGCAGAGTGAACTCGTACAGACCGGTCGGATACAGCACGAACGGCAACGAGATCATCGCCAACACGGTGTGACCGGGGAACAGGATCGCCTTGACCGGCCACGAGTGGATGACGGCCAGCAGCACGTGACGAGCCCGTCCCGAAAGAACGCGCAACGCCAGCGTGATGGGGGCACCCTGGGCGAGGAAGACAGGCGCCACCATGTTCAAGAGCATGTGCTGGATCATGTGAACGCTGAACAGCACCGTGTCGTAAACACCGAGCGCACCGAGCATCGCGTAGGTCAGGGTGGCCATGCCGGCGACCCAAGCGATCGTGCGGCCGACCGGCCACGAGTCGCCGCGCTTGGCCAGTCGCCGTACACCCCACAGATAGAGAGCAAGGCCGAGAAGCAGGGCTGGCCCGGCCCACCAATCCCATTGCCATCGCGTCAGATACCCGAGCAGGGTGAGCGGCTCCGGTTGGTTCTCCGGGTCGGCGTGCAAGGGATAGAGCCAGGCGGCCATGCCGCCCATCATGCCCTGTGGGCTCGGGAATCAGGATAAACGCCGTGATCACTGGGCAAGTAAGGGTCACCTATGGACATAATGTGCCGTGGCCAGATCGACGACACCCGACGCCCTCCCATCCGGGGCGCTCCATCCCATCGCACGACCCCGCCTCCACGGAGTGTCCGGGCGACCGGACATGGTCAGTGTGGGCACCATCATCTGGCTCGCGAGCGAACTCATGTTCTTCGCCGCTCTGTTCGCGGCCTTCTTCACGATCCGTAACGTCACCAGCGCAGCAGCCACTCCCGGTCATCCGACGCTCTTCCAGGCCGGTCACGATCAACTCAACATCGTGTTCGCCGCGATCAACACAGCCGTACTCGTGACGAGCTCGGTTACCTGCCAGATCGGCGTCCACAACGCTGAGCACGGCCGCCTGAGTCGGTCCGGGAGCCTGCTGAACCCGCTGTCGTGGGGCATGAGGGAGTGGTACACCCTGACGTTCCTGCTGGGCGCATTCTTCATCGGCGGCCAGGTGTACGAGTACTTCCAGCTCTTCCACGAAGGGCTCACGATCTCGTCCAACGTGTACGGCTCGGTGTTCTTCCTGGCGACCGGCTTCCACGGTCTCCACGTGGCCGGCGGTCTGATCGCGTTCCTGCTGCTGATCGGCCGTACCTACATGACCCGCACGTTCACCCGGGAGCAGATGGTGAACTCGGTCGTCGTGTCGTACTACTGGCACTTCGTCGACGTCATCTGGATCATCCTCTTCTTCGCCATCTACATCCTGGAGATGCTGTGAGCACGAAGCCGACCCGCAACCCGCGCCGCTCGTTGCGCCGCAGCCCGATCTTTCGGTTCCTGCTCCTCGCCTCCGCGCTGTTCCTGATGGGCGGGGTCTACTCGTTGGCGACGCCGGCCACGTCGAGCGCAGCCCCCGCAGCCCCCGCGGAAGTCGCCCAAGGTCAGGCCCTGTTCACGATGAACTGCTCGTCGTGCCACGGGATGCAGGGCCAGGGGACGAGCCAGGGCCCCGACATCCGCAACGCCGGGGCCGCAGCCGCGCACTTCCAGGTCTCCAGCGGTCGGATGCCGATGGCGAACCAGGGAGTCCAGTCCCGCCGCAAGGTGAACACGTTCACCGACGCCGAGGTGAAGGCGATCGCCGACTACGTCGGCAGCCTGGGCACCGGCCCGAAGATCCCGTCCAACAGCCAGTACGACCCGAGCGGCTTGACCGACGAGGAACTGGCCCGCGGTGGCGAGCTCTTCCGTACGAACTGCTCTGCCTGCCACAACTTCGGCGGCAACGGCGGCGCCCTGCCCAACGGTGTCTACGCCCCGCCGCTGACCGCGGCTGCCGGCGTGACCAACCAGCAGATCTGGGAGGCGCTCCGCACCGGCCCGGGCCAGATGCCGGTGTTCCCGCAGAGCTCGATGACCGACGAAGACGTACGGCAGATCATCGGTTACCTCAACGACTTCCACGAGCGCCCCACCGGCGGCAACACGCTCGGCAGCGTCGGCCCCGTCTCCGAGGGTCTGGCCGCGTGGATCCTCGGCATCGGCGGCTGCGTCGGCTTCGCCATCTGGATCGCGTCGAAGGGGGCCCGGGCCCGATGAGCAACGAAACCCTGCCCGAGGTCGTCCGGAACTACCCGGTGCCCGACCCCGGCATCGAAGAGCACATCGATCGTTGGGTGGATGCCGACAAGGCAGCCGGCGATCGTGCGGCCCGCCAGGTGACGATGTATTTCGGCCTGGTCCCGATCTTCGCGATCGCGTTCGTCGTCTGCTACTTCGCAATCCCTCGCACGACGACCGCGAACTTCCTCGGCATGAGCATCTTCGCCCAGCACCTGTGGCTGGGCCTGACCGGCGGTCTGGCCGTCTTGTGCATCGGAATCGGTGCCGTCCAGTGGGCGCGCCTGATCATGAACGACCACGAGGTGATCGAGGAGCGGCACGAGGCTCGATCGTCGGACGCGGACCGTAAGGATGCCGTCCAGCTGGTCGCCGACGGCGTCAAGGACACCGGCCTGTCGCGCCGGCGAATGATCGGTTCGGCCATGGCCGGAGCGCTCGGGATCGCCGCCGTGCCCGCGGTCGTCATGCTGGCCGACATGGGCCCGTGGCCCGGCCCGGGAATGCGGAAGGCGACGATCGAACGCACGATCTGGTCCGAAGGCGTCCACCTGGTCACCGACATCACCCAGCGCCGGATCAAAGCGGCCGACATGATCGTCGGCGAACTGGTCAACGGCCAGCCGGAGAATTTGTTCGACCTGCACGGTGAGGACTTCCTCGTCGAGAAGTCGAAGGCCGCGATCATCATCGTCCGGATGGACCCGGCGTCGATCAAGGTTCCCCCGTCGCGCCAGGATTGGCAGGTCGACGGAATCCTGTGCTACTCCAAGATCTGCACCCACGTCGGGTGCCCGATCAGCCTGTGGGAGCAGCAGACGCACCACCTGTTGTGCCCGTGTCATCAGTCGACGTTCGACCTGGGGAACTCCGGCGTCGTCGTCTTTGGCCCGGCCGCTCGGTCGTTGCCCCAATTGCCGATCACGACCGACCGCGACGGGTTCCTCGTCGCCAGGAGCGACTTCACGGTGCCCACGGGTCCGAGTTTCTTCGAGCGAGACTCTCGCCACGACTACCAGGACGGGGATAGCTGATGGCCAAGCCCACCACAGTCGTCGACGAGGCTCCGGTCCTCGAGACCACGACGCCCGAGGGCAAGCCCCCGTTCGCGAAGCTCGCGGGCCCGGCCGGGTGGCTCGACGAGCGCATCGGGGCGGGCAAGCTCGCCAAGTTCGGTCTCCGCAAGGTGTTCCCCGACCACTGGTCGTTCCTGCTCGGCGAGATCGCCCTGTATTCGTTCGTCATCTTGCTGCTGACCGGCGTGTTCCTCACGATCTGGTTCAAGCCGTCGATGGTGGAGACCGAGTACTTCGGCTCGTACCAGTTGCTCCGCGGCGTCCCGATGTCGGAGGCGTACTCGTCGACCTTGACGCTGAGCTTCGACGTACGGGGCGGTTTGCTGGTACGGCAAGTGCACCACTGGGCGGCCATGCTGTTCATCGCTGCCGCGACCGCCCACATGCTGCGGGTGTTCTTCACCGGCGCCTTCCGCAAGCCGCGCGAGCTCAACTGGCTGCTCGGCGTCGGGCTGTTGTCGATCTCGCTGATCGAGGGCTTCAGCGGCTACTCGCTGCCAGACGATCTGCTGTCGGGCACCGGGCTTCGATTCGTGGACGGCCTGATCCGGTCGATCCCGCTGATCGGCACCTGGGCCGAGTTCTTCATCTTCGACGGTCAGTTCCCCGGCAGTGCGGTGATTCCGCGCCTGTACATGGTGCACATCCTGCTCGTACCCGGGCTCCTGCTGGCGCTGATCAGCGCGCACCTTGCCCTCGTGGTCTACCACAAGCACACGCAGTACCCGGGGCCGGGCCGCACCGAAGGCAACGTCGTTGGCTATCCCCTGTTCCCGGTCTACATGGCGAAGGCCGGCGGCTTCTTCTTCATCGTCTTCGGCGTCACGGTGCTCATGGGCACGTTCCTGGCGATCAACCAGGTGTGGGAGTACGGCCCGTACGACCCCGCGCAGATCACCGCCGGAACGCAGCCCGACTGGTACATGGGTTGGGTCGAAGGGGCGCTGCGCATCATTCCGCCGATCGAGTGGCATCTCGGGGGCACCACGTGGACGTGGTCGGTCTTCCTGCCCGGCGTCGGGCTCATGGGCATCCTGTTCACCGGCCTG
>JBDHZQ010000151.1:0-5624 GCA_039811945.1 Propionibacteriaceae bacterium | reverse complement strand
GCACCCGGCAGGCTGGTCGCCTCGTCGCTCTCCAGCGTTTGGTCGTCGGCCTGGTGCTTGGCGGGTACGGCCAGGTGTGGCGCTCCCCCCGTCAATCCGAACAGTGACCCGTCGTTGGTCGTGATCGCGAGCACGGCGGGAAGGGCGAGGGCGAGGGCAAGGATGATGCGGCGAACAGCGTCGCCACCAGCACGCGGGAGGGCCCGCCGTGCTGCCACCAATCTATCCACGCCCATGGGGGGTATTGGGTCCCTTCTGGCGCGCCAGTGCCGAAGCCCACCGACCGGCGCAACCTCTCACATGATGAACGTCGCCCGGCCAACGCGGAAGAGAGATGAGAAAAGTCCACCATCCGGACGGCGTGTCGGTCTGTGGTCTGGACCAGGGGTTCAGACCTGAGCGTCACAGACGCTCGTCCACCTCGGGCGCGGCACAGCCGGAAAGAATGATCGGTGTGTCAGTAGAGTGACGATGCCGGGAGGAGAGACTGTGACGATCAGCGGCGCGCCATACGTCCGCTTCACAGTCGGCCGATTCGTCGCCATCGTGGCCATCGGCGTTTTCACGATGGTCTGGCAGCGGCTCCTCGCCAGGCCGGTGATCTCTCTGGTGGCCTCGATCGTCTCGGTTGGCGGTCCTCTGACGTCGGCCGTGGGGGTGCTCGTCGTCTTCGCGCCCACAGTCGCCGCTCTCACCCTTCTGACCCTCGGCGCGCGGCGTGACGGCCGCTCGGGCGCTTGGTTGCGGGGAGCCGGCCTCGTCGCCCTCTTCGTCGGCGTCGGCATCCCGCTGCTTACCTGGTTCTGGTCGTGGCTCGCCTGGTCGGCGTCCCTGGCGATTCCCTGGTACGCAGTGCCGGACCTGATGCGGGTCGGGGCCGGCCAGGCCGCTCCCGACGGCGACGAGGCAGCTGCCGGACCGCTGTTCGGGGCTGGTGTGGCGTCCCTCGTCTCGGCAACTGCGTGGTTGCTGCCCGATGCTACCCAGGCCCGCGGACGCCTCCCCTGGATCATAGCCGCCGTCGGCTTCGCTGCGGGGGCCGCGACGGCGGCCGTAGTGAGGGGCTGAGCCTCTCCTGCCCGGCGGTTCCCCGGACGCGGCCTGGCGTGCGCGGGGGGCAGAAATCCGTGATCCAGTGGCAGCCGGCACCTGGACGGTCTGCCTTCCTTACACCAGCGGCCAGGGGATGCGGCGTCCGGTGGGGTCGTGGGGAAGGACGGGATGGTCGACGATGTATGCCGCACGCGCCCGCAGCGCCTCGACCTCGGGCTCGGTGAGCAACTCGGCCAGATCGTCGGGAATCCGAGTCGCCAGGGGTTCGATCGCCGCCAGCAGGGGCGGATCCACCTCCTCGCCGGCGAAATCCCACACCACGGTTCGAAGTTTGAAGTCGGCGGCGAAGCACAGTCCGTGGTCGATCCCCCAGACACGCCCGTCCGTGCCGTACAGCACATGCCCGCTCTTGCGATCCGTGTTGTTGGCGAGCAGGTCGAACACCGCGATCTCCTTCAGCCTGGGGTGCGTTTCGGGACGTTCGTCGTACACGCTGAAGTAATGCTCCCGCTGGTCAGCCTCGACGAACCACTGCAGTGAACCGAGCCCGGCCGGCGCGTCCTCGCGGACGATCGTCGGCGGCACGAGACCGAGGCCGAGGTGTTCGCTGAGAAGATACGCCGCACGTTCCCGCTTGTAAAGGCCGGGTTCGAAATCCCAGAGCGGCCGCTCGCCGGCGAGGGGTTTGTAGATGGCGTACGACGAGGCCTCCGAGGACGTCACCTCGACGACAAACGTGGCGTTGCTCGATTCGACCACCTGGCCGACGAGCGTGATGTCGCCGGTCGCCAGCAGGGTTAGGGAAGCGCTGATCAATGCTGTTCCGAGCGAGGAGGGGCCGGGCGGGATGAGCCGGTACCACCACAACTCGTAGTCGTACTACCGAGCGTACGGGTCACACCTGTGGGGGCAGCGGATCGCCCGATCCGGTGCGCCGCAGCCGGGACATGATTGATCAGCGTTTCCTTAGTTCATCCGGGGGCAAAGGTGTCCGTCAGGGTTGATCGGCCCGTCACACCACCGGCACAAGGGGCGTCCGGCAGCCACCGCCTCCTCGCTCTGCTCGCAGAAGGCGAGAGCCTGGGCCGGGCTGAGGAAGAGCCGTACATGGCTGAGATCCTCGTCGATGACGTCGCCGGCCTCGTCGACCTCTCCCTCCTCGTTCAGCTGCACCAGTACACGAGGTCCGGACTGCTCGATGCCCAGTCCGATCTGACCGAGCACGAAGTCGGCAACGAGGGGCGGCTGCAGTGGGCTGACCTGGACCTCGTCGGGTGAAGTCGGCGGAAGATCGGACAACACCCGCCGCAGATAGATGGCCATGGCAGCCGCTTGCTGCTTTTCGCACTTGATCGTGATCTGCGTGTCACCGCTGCGGCACTGCAACAGAAACACCCTCTGGCCGACCTCACCGATCGCGCCGACGCCGAACGCGTCGACCTGTTCGAACTGTTCGTGGACATCCGGCATGGTTCACCTCACGAAGGTCTCAGGTCGGCCAGCGATTCGCCGGTCGAGTTGACGGTCAGGACAACAGGACTGGAGCCTTCCACGTACAGGATCGCCGATACCGAGCACGCGCTCACGACGATCCGCTGGAAGAGATCGAGGTGGCTGCCCAGCGCGTACGACAGAGCCGCTTTGATCGGGTCGGCGTGGGAGAAGCACACGACGATCCCGCCTGTGTGGCCGACGCGGATGTCGTCGAGGGCTGAGGTGATCCGGTGCTGCATCTGCGCGAAACTCTCCCCGCCGGGGAACCTGAACGTCGACGGTGCGCGCTGGACCGTTCGCCACTGGGGCAGTTTGGAGAGCTTCTTCAGAGACTGACCCGTCCACTCTCCGAAGTCGCATTCGAGGAGACCCGCGTGGTCGACCACCGGGAGGCCGAGCCGCTCGCCCGTGGGAGCCGCCGTTTCTCGAGTGCGTTCCAGCGGCGAGGCGTAGACGGCGTCGACCTTCGGCAGCGCCGCCAGCCTCTCGGCGACCCGGTCGGCCTGGGCCCGACCCTCGTCGGACAGGTGGAGGCCGGGCGCACGACCTGGCAGGACTCGTCCGGTCGTGGGCGTCCGCCCATGCCGTACGAGCAACACCAACGTCTGCTCGACCATGGCGCCAATGTAACAAGCGTCGAGAATCGACCGTCCCGAACTGCCCAACACTGTAGATGCACGGTCGATGAAGAAATCGGCCGAAAATCGGCCGATTCTCGCATCGACCGTGCATCTACAGTGTTGGGTTCCTCCGACCGGCCCTGCAGCGGGCCGTCAGGCCCGCTCCAGACCCCGTCTCCTCCGCAGCCACCTGGCCCAGGCAGAGAATCCGGCGTCGGCGAGCATCCCGACGACCAGGATCACGATCATGTGAGCCATCAGACCGGCGGCGTCGCCGAACTCCTGGGCGAACGCCAACCGATTCCCTAGCGCCGCTGCGCCAGGGATGACGACGAGCAACTCACCGGCCATGAGCGAGCGCCACGCGAAAGCCCAGCCCTGGTTGAGACCGCTGACGTAGGCCGGCAACGCCGCGGGGATCACGATGTGGCGGTACAGGGTCAAGCCCCTCGCCCCCAAGACCGTGCCCAGCTTGAAGAACGCCGGCGGCACGTGGTCGACGCCCGACAGGACCCCGTTCGCGATCGAGGGCGCTGCTCCCAGCACGACGACCAGCATGATCGCCTGTTCTCCCAACCCGAGCAGCAGAATCGCGAGCGGAAACCACACGACCGACGGCATGGTCTGGAGCCCCGTGATGAGAGACCCGACCGCGGCTCGCAACACCTTCGACCCCGCCGCGGCCAGGCCGATCACCGTTCCGACGACGACGGCGATCGCGAAGCCGACCACGGCGCGTGTGAGGGTGCGGGCCAGTGCCGGCCAGAAGCCCGGCTCACCGACGATGTCCACCAGGGTTCCGAACACCGTCGCCGGACCGGGCAGCAGGTAGTCGGGCCGCCACCCGCTCCATACCAATCCCTGCCATACCACCGCGATGAGCGCCACGGCGACGACCGGGGGCAGCAGCCGTCGACTGAGCCTCCCGGCACGGGCGACTCGCCCGGCCTCCGGAACTCGCACGTCAGCAGGCGGTCCGTCTGACGTCGCGCCCGGGCTCGACGCCGTCTGGGTGCCGTCAGATGTCGTAGTAGTCGGAGTCGTCATGGGATCTGACCTCGTACTTCAGGCGGGTGGTGAGATCCGACGCCAGGGCGGCGACGGGGGTCGAATCGAGGATCCGGGGGCGGGCCAGAATGTTGTCCTGTTCGTAGATCACCCGGCCGGGCCGTGATCCCATCAGGATCGACCGGTCGGCCAGCCTGACCGCCTCCCGCACGTTGTGGGTGACGAACACGCACGTGAACCGGAGTTCGAGCCAGACCTCTTCGATCAGGTCGTGCATCCGATCCCGGGTCATGGCGTCGAGTGCGCCCAGCGGCTCGTCCATGCAGATGATCGGCGCATCTTGAGCCAGCACCCGCGCAAGGGCGACACGCTGCCGCATTCCACCGGACAGTTCGTGGGGTCGCTTGTCGGCGTAGTTGCCCAGCCGTACCTTGCCCAACAACGCCCGGGCCCGATCCCGTCGCTCCTGCAGCGACACCCCGCCCAGCCGCAACGCCAATTCGACGTTCTGGACAGCGGTGAGCCACGGCAGCAGGGTCGATTCTTGGAACATCAGCGCGACCTTGCCCCCGGTCTCGATCGTGCCGGCGGTGGGCTGATCCAAACCTGCGACGAGAGACAACATCGTCGACTTGCCGCATCCGGATCCGCCGACGACCGCCACGAACTCGCCGGGACGGATGTCCAAGTCCGTACCCGCCAAGGCCCGCACCTGGCCGTTGCCAGTGCCGTACGTCTTCGCCACACCAGTGAGCCGTACCTCCCCCTCGGCCAGCGCGACAGCCTCCGCCGTCATGCGCTCACCGCCGGCAGCCCGCGGGCCTGGAGAGCCACGTTCAACTGGTCGAGCTTCCACAGCGACGCGAATCCGTCCGAGGGCTTGTTCGGCAGGAGCCCCACGGCAGCCGCGTGGTCGGCCGACTGCTTGAGCGTCGCGGCCAGAGGATCGGCGGTGAACGCCAGGTTTCCCCAGGCGGCAGCGAGCAACGCCGGATCCAGGTCGGTGGTCGTGATCTTCTTGATCTGCGCGGCGACCGATTGCTGGGCCGCAGCCGCGTTCTTGGAGGTCAGGTCGAGTGCGTCCAGGTGTGCTTCGAGTACGGCTCTCAGCGTCTCCGGGCTCTCTTCGGCGAACGCTCGACGGGCGATGACGTGGGTGGTCACGAACGCGCGATCAGGCCACAGGGTTCGTTCGTCGACGAGGACGACACCACCGGCCTTGACCAACTGTGAGGCGTACGGCTCGGGGAGCCAGCCACCGCTGATCGCTCCGGTCGAGAAGGACTGGACGGCCGCCGAGTTCGCCTGCGGCAGGATCGCCACGTCGCCTCCGCCGTCGGTGGTCGCCGTCAACCCCTGCTGGGTCAGCCAGTAGCGCAGGCCCACGTCTTGGGTGTTCCCCAACTGTGGTGTGGCGAGGCGTTTCCCCTTGAGGTCAGCGAGTGACCT
>JBDHZQ010000150.1:0-5632 GCA_039811945.1 Propionibacteriaceae bacterium | reverse complement strand
TCGAGGAACTTGGCTGCTTGCTGCTGGTACTTCGACGTCGACGAGATCGACTGGTACTGGCCTGACTTGTACCAGAGGTTCGCACCCTTGGCCGTACCGTCGAGCGACGGCAGCCGCAGGATCTTCAGTTCCGCGCTGCCGACCGCCTGCTGCATGGCATTGACCTGGTTCGACCACAGCAACGTCATGCCGAGCTTGCCGAGGGCGAACATGTTCTGCGCGATCGGCTTGTTGAGATCCTCGGCGTTCTCGGCCGGGGTCGGGATTGCCTTCGCCTGGAGGTAGGTCATCATCATGTCGAAGAACGACTGCATGTCCGCCGGCTCGAAGCCGAGGCTGGTCTCGGTGAACAACGCCTTGCCGTGCTGGAACATCCAGGCCCGGGCGACCGAATCGCCGAAGAAGGCGCCGTTGATGCCGTACAGGCCGGGCTTCTTCGTCGCGAACTCGGCCGCGGTCGATCGCAGCGTCTCCCACGTCCAAGTCTTGTCGTCGGGGATGGCAACGCCCGCGTCGCTGAAGACTTTCGTGTTGGCGAGGATCGACAGTGCGTTCATGCCGGCGCACAAGGCGGTGACCTTGCCGTCGATGGTGCCGGTGTCGACGAGGCCCGTTGCGAACTTCGACGTATCGATCGGCAGCTTGCTCAGATCCGCCAGGGCCCCGCGCTTGGAGTAGTCACGAATGTACTGCTCGTCCATCTGGATGATGTCGGGAGCATCCTTGCCGGCGACCTGCGTCGCGAGCTTGTCCCAGTAGCCGGCCCACTCCCCCGGTTCGGCCGTGATCGTGATGCCCGGGTTGGCCTTCATGTAATCGGCGATGACCTGGTTGGTCATCTTGTTCCGCACCTCGTTGCCCCACCAGGCAAAACGCAAAGTTGCGGGTCCGGTCGATTGCTGTGTTGCCGTTCCGCTCGTGCCGCCGCCACAGGCGGCCAAACCGGCTGTCGCCGCTACACCAGCCACCCCGGCCAGGAACGTTCTACGGGTCGCCATTGATCCTCCAAGAGTGCGTTGCTGAACCCCTCGGAAACGAGCCTAAGGTCAGGGCCCCCGACGGTGGAAGACCCTGACCTGACCCGTTGTTGAAACGTTACATTTTCCGGCTCTGTCGCGACACCTGAGGTCAGGCGGCTCCGAGTGACAGGGTGTAGCCGAGCGTGTGGGACTCCCCGGGGGCGAGCACCACGGCGTGGTCGAGCGCGTTGGCGCCCTCGACGCAGATCATCGTCTTCCATTCGTCGTCGCCGAAATCTGGCATCGCAGCCGACTTGGCGATCCACGGATTCCAGACCACCTTCTGCGCCGAACCGGAGGTGGAGACGACCAGGCTGCGACCGAGGACAGGATCCACGACCGTGACATCGGCCGTGGTCTCGTAGACCCGGTCGGTCTCACCGGTGATCGTGAGATCGCCCTCCTGGACTGCATCCGCGCCGCCAGGCGCCTTGTCGAGGTACGACGAACCGGCGAGTCCGCTCACGACGACCTGCGTGATGTCGCCGACCGTGAGGTAGGTGTGCAGGGCCTCCTCGTAGGAGAACTCGGTGCTCCCGGTGTTCTCCACCGTGAGCGACAGCTGCAACGCGGCCCCGAACGAGACCACGTAGGTAGCCTTCCAGGACCCGTCGAGGGCGTCGGGAACATCGGCATCGGTCAGGGTGTAGGTCGCGGTCGCGGCATCGTCGCTGTGCGTCTGTCCCTCGAGGTGCCATTCGGCGAGGCGGGCGACGCCGTGAGCGGGAGCCATGCTCTTGGTGCGGCCGGCGCCGAACCACGGCCAGCAGATCGGCACGCCGCCACGGATCGGCTTGCCGGCTTCGAAGTCGGATTTCTGGCTCATCCACAGCACGGGTGTCGCGCCCGCCGGGGTCCAGGACACGACGTGCGCGCCATAGTCGTAAACGGCGCCCGTGGCGGCCGGGCAGGTGAGGGTACGGGGATCGGGCAACTGCGTCATGACCGAAACCTAGGCGCGACCACGGCGTGGCCGGGCGTTTGTCAGGAGTTGTCTTGCCCGCCGACCGAGCCCGCCGGTTGGCAGGTACGGCACCAGTACAGGTTGCGGTTGGCGTGTTCGACCTTGTCGACGAGGGTTCCGCAGACCAGGCAGGGCTGACCGTGGCGGCGGTAGACGTACACCTCACCGCCGTGCCGGTCGACCCGCGGCTCGCGACCCTGCGCCTCGGGGCCATGTTCGTCGGCGACGGTGTCGATCCGGTCGTCGAGCACACCTTGCGGCATCAGCCGTACCAAGTCGTCCCAGATCTCGTCGAAGGCGGCGCGCGGCAGGGTCTTGGCCGGTACGAACGGATCGACCCCGGCCCGGAACAGCACCTCCGCGCGGTAGATGTTGCCGACTCCGGCGAACAGGGACTGATCCATGAGCAGGGCGGCCACCGTCCGGCCGGAGCGATGCAGCCTGACCCACGCGCGCTCCCGGTCAGCCGCCGGGTCGAGCGGATCGGGACCTGAGCGTACGGCGACGGCCTCAGCTTCGCCCGGTGTCAGGAGGGCGCAGGTCTGCGGGCCGGCCAGGTCGTAGACGCCTCGAGCCTCGGTGCCGACCCTCAACCGCACCTCGCCCGGCCCCCCAGGCCAGCCGAACCATCTGAGTTTCCCGATCAACCCGAGATGGATGTAGACGATCCGGTCCGCCTGGAATCTGACGAACAGGTGTTTCCCGACGGCCCAAGACTTCTCCAGCACCGTCCCGTCGAGGATCGCCGCAGCCTCGGCGAAGCGTCCCTGCGGGCTCGAGACCCGCACGACCCTCCCGCCGTACAGCCGGGTCAGATCGCGCGCCAAGCGGTGGATGTGATGACCTTCGGGCACGCTGGCCAGGATCCCACGTCGACGGAGTCGGGTGCACGGCCGAAATCCGCATCCCATCGGGCGGGGCTGTGGGCTCTGTAGGCTGGTGGACACGCAAAGGAGCGGACATGGACACCACCCAGTTGGAACACATCCGTACCGGCCACGGTTTCGTCGCGGCCCTCGACCAAAGCGGCGGCAGCACACCGAAAGCGCTGAGGGCGTACGGCATTGCCGACGACCAGTACTCCACGCCAGAACAGATGTTCGACCTCGTCCACGCAATGCGGTCGAGGGTGATGCAGAGCCGGGCCTTCGATCGGCGGATCCTGGCGGCGATCCTCTTCGAGCAGACGATGGATCGCACCGTCGACGGGCTCGACACGGGTGACTACTTGTGGCAGCGCAAGGGCATCGTGCCGATCGTCAAGGTCGACCAGGGCCTCGAGTCGGAGTCCAACGGCGTCCAGATGATGAAGGAGATGACCCAGCTCGACTCCCTCTTGGAGCGAGCCACGGCCAAGAAGATGTTCGGTACCAAGATGCGGTCGGTGATCCTGTCCGCGGACCCGGTGGGCGTCTCGAACATCGTGGCCCAGCAATTCGCGGAGGCGAAGCGCATCGCCGACGCCGACCTGGTGCCGATCCTCGAACCGGAGGTCGACATCAAGGCAGCGGACAAGGTCCACGTCGAGCATCTGCTGAAGCAGGAGTTGATCAGGAACCTCGAGGTCTGGGGCGACCAGCCGATCATGTTCAAGCTCACGATCCCGAGCGAGGACGGCTTCTATGCCGATCTGATGGCCGAACCGGCGGTGGTGCGGGTGGTCGCGTTGTCGGGTGGCTACAGCCGCGACGAGGCATCCGCCGGCCTGGCCAGGAACCCAGGCCTCATCGCGAGTTTCTCCCGCGCCCTGCTCGACGGCCTCAGCGCCCAGCAGAGCGACGAGGAGTTCGACACGATGCTCGACGCGAGCGTGCAACAGATCTACGAGGCGTCGAACACGTGACCCGCCCGCGCACCAACGACGCCGCCGAACCGCCCCGCGACTTCGGTCGCGACGGCGTGAGCGGCCTAGTCACCACGGAACGGGCGCTGCGGGCCAGGGACGTGTCGAGGCCGCAGCCTCCGGATTACGTCGCGGCGGAGGAAGCCGTACGCACGGCGCTGGAGCGCGTCACCCGTCGGCGGTAAGACTCCACAGAGTCCGGCTCACGCGGTGGTCACCGGCGCTGACGAACGTCGGCGGGTAGTCGGGCCTGTGGGGGCCGTCGGGGAAATGTTGGGTCTCGAGGGCAACGCCGGCGAAGGGACGGTACGGACCGGCAGGACCCACGACCGACTCGTCGAGTCCACCTCCGGTGTAGACCTGCAGACCGGGCTGGTCCGTCGAGATCCGCAGCTGTCGGCCCGACTCGGGGTCGGCTAGTACTGCGACCTCCCTCAGCCCTGCGCCGCCGAGCACGTAGCAATGGTCGAGGCCTCCGGTGGCGATCACGTCGCCCAGTCGACGGCCCCGGCGCAGGTCGAAGCGATCGTGCACTTCGGCGGGAGATTCAGGCAGAGGGATCAGATCGTCGTCGACCGGGAGGTAGGCATCGGCCGCGACGGACAACTCGTGGTCGGCGACAGTCGCGGTGCCGGCGAGATTGACATACGGGTGCCAGACGACGTTGAGGTACGTATCGGCCTCCGCCCACGCGTCGACGACCACCGAGAACGTCGCCTCGTCGACCTGATATGTCACGGTCGTGTGGACGGGACCCGGATGGTCGGCCTCGCGATCGGTCCAGGTCAGCCCGAGCGTGACGTGCGCAGGGCTTGAGTCGAGGACAGCCCAGTCCTGGCGGTGGAACGCGTCCGGACCGGAATGCAACGTGTGACGTCCGAGCCAATTCACCGGTAGACGGCACGACCGTCCGGTCACCTCGAACGACGCCCCGGCGATCCGGTTACCGTACGGGCCGACGATCTCACCGAGGTACGCCTCACCCACCCGACGGGCCGCCTCGTCAGCATGCCCGAGTACGACGGACGCGCGGTTGCCGTCGCGGTCGGGTGCCTCCAGGGCGTTGACCGCGGCGCCCAGCGTCCAGATCTCAGCCGAGACGGAGCTTGAAGCGATCCGGACGACCCGCATCAGTCGAAGATCGGGCCGACGGTCCTGGTGCGCTTCAACTCGAAGAAGCCGGGGTAGGCGGTCATCCGTACGTACCCGTCGAACAGTTGGCCTGCCTCTTCACCCTTCGGCGCCGGGGAGATCACAGGACCGAACAGGGCCATGCCGTTGACCTGGACCACCGGCGTACCGACGTCCTCACCGACCAGGTCGATGCCTGTTTGATGCGAGGCGCGGAGGGCTTCGTCGTAGTCGTCGGTGGCGACCCGGTCGGCGATCGACTCGTCGAAACCGAGATCCGCCAGCGTCGCCCGCACCGTGTCTTGGCTCTTCGGCTCACCCCCGGGGTGGTAGCGCGTGCCCAGCGCCGTGTAGAAGTCGCGCAGTCCTTCCTGGCCGTACTTCTCCTCGACCGCGATCGCCGCCCGGGCCCCCCACCACGACTCGGTGTCGAGGAACTCCCGATAGTCGGGCGGAACGTCTCGGCCCTCGTTCAGCACCCCCAGGCTCATGACGTGGAACACGGTCTGGACGTCCCGGACTTTCTCGACCTCCAGCATCCAGCGGGAGGTCATCCAAGCCCACGGGCAGGCGGGATCGAACCAGAAGTCGACTTGAGTGGTCACGCATTGACCTTTCGGAGTGCTGAAGGTGCGAACGACGTCGCTGTCATCGCCGACAACCACGACGGGAGGA
>JBDHZQ010000149.1:0-5680 GCA_039811945.1 Propionibacteriaceae bacterium | reverse complement strand
TCGCAGCGAAGGCCCTCTCAGCCGTCGTTCGGTACAGGCAGGCCGACCTTGCTGCCGGGGGAAGCCGGGAAAGAGGTGTCGCTGGGATTGAATGACTCCGTGAACCGATTGTTGGTGGTCGCTGGTATGCCGATCGGGTCGGTCGACGACGCTTCGCCGGCCCTGCTGAAGGCCTTGGCCGGGGCGGATGTCGTGGCGGCCGAGGACACGCGGCGCTTCCAGGCGTTCCTTCGACGGGCGGGGCTCGAGTCGGAGGCACGGGTGGTCTCGTACTTCGAGGGCAACGAGGCTGCGCGTACGGCAGAACTGGTCCAGATGCTGGTCGACGGGTCGACGGTCGTGTTGGTCACCGACGCCGGGATGCCGTCGGTGTCGGATCCCGGCTACCGGCTCGTACGAGCGGCGATCGACGCCGGCGTCCGGGTGACCGCGGTGCCGGGGCCGTCGGCCGTGCTGACCGCGCTTGCGGTGTCCGGCTTGCCGACCGATCGGTTCTGCTTCGAGGGTTTTCTGCCCCGCAAGTCGCAGGCGCGTCGGGCCGCTCTCGCCCTTTTGGCGACCGAGCCGAGGACCATCGTGGTCTTCGAAGCCCCGCACCGACTTGGGGCGATGCTGACCGACTCGGCAGCCGTACTCGGCGCCGATCGCCAGGCCGCCGTGTGCCGGGAACTAACCAAGACCTACGAGGAGGTGCGGCGCGGCACGCTGTCCGAGCTCGCCGAGTGGGCGACCGGCGAGGTGCTGGGCGAGATCACGGTGGTGGTGGCGGGGGCAACCGTGTCCCAGACGGTCACGCTCGACGACGCCGTCGCCCTCGTCGCGGGCCGCGTCGCGTCGGGGGAGAAACGGTCCATGGCCGCCGCCGCGGTCGCGGCGGAGACGGGACTGGATCGGCGAGCGCTGTACGACAGGTCGCGAGCGTGAGCGATCCCGGCTGGCGCGCCCACAACGCGGCATGGGCAAGACTGTCGGATGTGCCGAACCCGACCGAGCAGGGCCTGCCACCCTCGCCGTACCCGCTCCCCAGGCCGGTGGTCGACGCCCACACCCACCTCGAGTCGGTGCGCGAACGCACGGGTGTGGAGGTACGGCAGACGATCGAGTGGGCGGCGGCCGCCGGCGTCACTCGGTTGGTCGACGTCGGTGTGGACGCCGACAGTTCCACCCGCTGCGTCGAGATCGCCCGGGAGTTCGCGTCGGTCGTCGCCAACGTCGCTCTCCATCCGAACGAGGTCGCGCGCCATCCCGAGCGGGTCGAGTCCGGTCTGGCGGTGATCGAAGCCCTCGCCCGGCAGGGCGGAGCCGTGCGGGGGGTGGGGGAGACCGGACTCGACTACTACCGGACCAACGATCCAGCCGGGCAGGCTCGTCAGCGCGACGCCTTCGCCGCTCATGCCGCGATCGCCGCAGCGGCCGGGCTGACCTTGGTCATCCACGACCGGGACGCCCACGCCGACGTGCTGGACGTGCTCGCCGGGAGCCCACGACCTGCGCGGATCGTCATGCACTGTTTTTCGGGCGACGCAGACCACGCCCGCCGCTGCCTCGACGTCGGGGCCTGGCTGTCGTACCCGGGAGTCGTCACCTACAAGGCCAACCAGTTCCTCCGCGACGCTTTGGCCGTGACCCCGGACGACCGGGTGCTGGTCGAAACCGACGCGCCGTACCTCACCCCGATCCCGGCCCGCGGCAGGCCCAACTCCCCGTACCTCCTTCCCCACACCGTGGCGTTCGTCGCCGAGCAGAAGGGGTGGGCCCTCGACGAAGCGTGTGAGCGTCTGACCGCGAACGCGTTCGCCGCGTTCGGTGGCGCGTGGGGCGACGATGGCTGACGGACTGCTCGACCCCCGCACGATTCGCGCGCTGGCGACCGAGTTGAACCTGCGGCCCAGCAAGCAGCGAGGGCAGAACTTCGTCGTGGACCCGAACACCGTGCGGAGGATCGTGTCGCTGGCCGGAGTGTCCGACGCCGACACGGTGGTGGAGGTCGGTCCCGGTCTGGGCTCGCTCACGCTCGGGCTGCTGGCGACCGGTGCCGGTGTCGTCGCGATCGAGATCGAGGAGGCGCTGGCCGTACGTCTCGAACGGACCGTCGCCGAGCGCCTACCCGCGGCTGTCGACCGCCTTCACGTGATCGCTTCCGACGCCATGCGCGTCACCGCGTTGCCGGGTCGGCCGCCCACCGCTGTCGTGGCCAATCTGCCGTACAACGTCTCGGTGCCCGTGCTCCTCCACCTGCTGGAGTCCTTCCCCAGCTGGCAGCACGGCCTGGTGATGGTCCAGTTGGAGGTGGCCGACCGGCTCGCGGCGGCGCCGGGCAGCAAGGTGTACGGCGTACCGTCGGCGAAGCTCGCCTGGTACGCGGAGGTGACGCGGGTGGGTACGGTTCCGCCGACCGTCTTCTGGCCCGTTCCCAACGTGGATTCAGGATTGGTACGGCTGACCCGCCGCAAGGCGCCACCCACCACGGCTACTCGGGGTGAGGTGTTCTCGGTCATCGACGCTGCGTTTTCCCAACGTCGCAAGATGTTGCGCTCGTCGCTCGCAGGACTGTTCGGCTCCTCGGGGGCGGCGGCGGAGGCTCTGCAGGAGGCCGGCGTCGATCCGCAGGCCCGAGGCGAGACGCTCGCCGTCGAGCGTTTCGCGCGGATCGCGGAACAGCTGCCGCGAGTCGCGTCGCCAACCCCTCCGGTCGGGTAGCGTCGCCGACATGGCAACGGCGGACAGGTTCGGCGCGGTGCGGGTGCTCGTGCCCGCCAAGCTGAACCTGACCCTCCGGGTGGGCCCACCCCGAGCCGACGGGTTTCATCCGCTGGCCACGCTGTTCCAAGCCGTGTCGCTGTACGACGAGGTGTCGGCCGCCGGTCGATCCGGGGGCAGCCTGTCTGTCGCGGTCTCGGGTGAAGGGGCCGCCACGCTGGCCGTCGACACCAGCAATCTGGCCGTACGCGCCGCCGCTCTCCTGCGGCAACGTTTCGGGACTCCCGAACTCGGCGTGCATCTGAATCTCCGCAAGCAGATCCCGGTCGCCGGAGGAATGGCCGGCGGCTCCGCCGACGCTGCCGCCAGCTTGTTGGCGTGTTCGGTTCTGTGGGACCTCGACACCACCCCAGCCGACCTCCAGGTGCTGGCAGCCGAGCTCGGCAGCGACGTACCCTTCGCCCTCGTCGGCGGATGCGCGGTCGGGACCGGGCGTGGTGAGTTGCTGGTCCCCGCCCTGAGCCGGGGGTCGTACCACTGGGTGCTCGCGTTCGCCGATCGCGGCTTGCCCACCCCGTCGGTGTTCAAGAAATTCGACGAGCTCGGCCTGGCCGGGGACGATCCGCTCACGGTGCCTCCGGCCGTCATGAATGCCCTGGCCACCGCGGATACCAAGGCGTTGGGCACGGCGCTCGTCAACGACCTCCAGCCGGCCGCGTTCGCGCTGTACCCGCAGTTGCAGCGCACACTGGCCGCCGGGCTGGACTGTGGCGCACTGGGCGGGATCGTCAGCGGCTCCGGTCCTACAGTGGCGTTCCTGGCGGCCGACGAGAACGCAGCCATCGACCTGTCGGTGCGGTTGTCGAGCGAGGGAGTGGCCCGGGCGGTCCGCCGTGTCGCGGGCCCCGTGCACGGAGCGCGACTGATCGCGTGACTTCTGGTGGCAGGATGGCGCCCGTGGCAGAGCAGTTCGACGAGGTCGACGAGATCGCTGCCGCATGGCAACGGGAGCGCCCGGACCTGTCCGTGCAACCGCTGCACGTGCTGTCACGGGTCAGTCGGCTCGCCGGCCGTCTTGGCGTGAGCAGGTCGGCTGCCTTCGAATCCCATGGGCTGCAGAGGTGGGAGTTCGACGTCCTGGCCGCGTTGCGACGCAACGGAAGCCCGTACGAACTGACGCCCGGCGAACTCGCCCGCCTGACTCACGTCACCTCGGGAACCATGACCCATCGCATCAGGCAGCTGGCGAAACGCACGCTCGTCACGCGTGACCCCCACCCGATCGACGGACGCGCCGCGCTGGTGAGCCTGACCGACGCCGGGAAGACGACCGTCGACGCCGCGATGGCCGACCTGCTGGCGAGCGAGGAACGCTTGCTCGCCGCACTCCCCGACGCCGATCGTGACCAACTGGCCGATCTCCTCCGCACGCTCATGCTGGCTCTCGCGGCCGAGCAGGACGAGCCGCCCACGGGTACGGTCTTCTGACCGCACGCCTGGGAACCGGAGGGCCCGCGCCACGGCCTCCCGTTATGGTTCTGGCATGCCCGCGTCAGTCCGCCCCCGATGGCAGGGCTGGGTGGTGCTGGCGACGATCGTCGCGATCGTGGTCGGCGCGGTGGCGATTGCGGGCGGTTTCGCCAGGTCGACGCAGACCCGACGCACAGCCGAGCCCGGCGAGGTGTTCGACACCACGCGCTGGCGGGTGAGCGTGCTGAGGGCGGAGTACACCGACCAGGGTGTGAGTGGCCTCGAGATCTCACCGAAGGTGAGGGTTTGGATGTCTCTCACCAACATCAGCCAGAAATCTCTGTACACCCCGGCGCTCAGAACGATCGTGATCACACTGCCCGACGGCACGAAGTCGCAGTCATCCCCGTACCTCGAAAGCAAGAACCGCTCGGGCATGTTCTTCCCCGACATCCCGCGGGAGGTGGCCATCGACGTGGAGCCGGACTCGGCGGGTCCGGTGGTCGGTTCGGTGTCGGTGGTCGTCCACGACGAGGAGCCCCGCGACGGTTACATATCCAGCGACACGTGGGACGCGACGCTCGCGGGTACGACGGTGCTCCTCGATTGCGTGGACGTGAGGGTGGCCCGATGAAGGCCGGAGTTCGGGGAGTCCTCAGCTTGCTGGCCTGCCTGCTCGTGGTGGGCCTGCTCACGGGCCTCAAGCCCGACACGGGGGCGTCGGGGGTCCGGTACTACGGTGCCGGTGCCGACGGCTGGGCGCGGTCACCTCAGGGTGACGTCAAGGTCGACAGCATCCACCTCACTCAGCGAGTCCGGGGCACGGGCAGCTACGCGCGAGAAGTCACGACGACCTATGCGTTCGTCGTGGTCAGGCTGCGGGTCAGTGCCCACGGGGAATCCCGGGTCTTCAGCAAGATGGAACTGCGTACCCCGGACGGTTACACCTACGAACAGCTCGGTGATCCGATGCTGGCCCGAGCCGGGTACGTCAATCCCGGCTTCACCTCGATCGGCGCCGCTGTCTTCGAGATGCCTCCCGACCGGGTGGCCCACTCGACCTTGGTGGTCTACCCGACTCAAGGATTTCTCGTCGTCTACCAGGCCGCGCTGCGGTTCGACCAGGTCGTACCCGCCGACCTCCAGCCCGAGACCCTCGTCGTCCTCGCCGACGCCCGCAAGGAGGTGACGTCGTGAGGGTGAGCTGGCGCATGTTCTGGGGGGCGTTGTTGGTCGCGCTCGCTGTGGCGCTGGGCGTCGGCATCCATCGGTACCTCGTCATCGAACCTCCGGCGCTGACCGTTGCCTCCCCGTCGCAGCCGGTGGTCGAACAGGGCGTGCGCTTGACGCCGGTCTCGGTGACGACGTACGGCTCGATCCCCGCGCAGCGCACCACACTGGTGGGTCCCGACGGGTCGATCTGGGTACGGCTGGCCTTCACCGTCGAACGACTCGATCCGGACGAGAAGGCGAACTCGGTCATCTGCTTCGGAGTTCTGCGGGCCTCGGG
>JBDHZQ010000148.1:0-5877 GCA_039811945.1 Propionibacteriaceae bacterium | reverse complement strand
GAACCCGGCGAACACCAGGTCGATCTCGCTCTTCAGCATCGGGATCGCATCCGCGCGAGGCTGCTGCTTGCCGAGCACCGCGACGACCTTGTCGTTCAGCTCGAATGGCTTGAGCAACTCGTAGAGCCACCGGTCGTTGGCAGGCATCGCGTCTTGGGTGAGGAAGGCGACGAACTCCCCGCGGGCGTCGAGCGCCGCCTGGGCGCGGGTACGGCCGTGGCTGAACTCCGACTTGGGGATCGACTTCCAGCGGAACCGGCCGGCGAACTCGTCGGCCAACCGCGCCAGGATCTCCGGGGTCTGATCGCCCGAGTCGGTATCGTACACGAGCACTTCGTACGGCCGGTCGAACTTCTGCGCGAAGACCGAGCGGACCAGTCCCTCGACGTACCGCGCGCCGCGATAGGTGGGAATGAAGACCGTGGCGGTGAACTCAGAGCCCACGGCGCACCTCCTGCATGTAGTCGTACGTCCTCGCGATCCCGTCGGCGAACGGTACGGCCGGATGGGGACCGAATTCGGCGACGTACCTGCTCATGTCGAGCACCGACGATTGCACGAACGTCGCCGGCGTGGGAACCGAGCGTCTGATCGCGTCGATTCCGGTGACCTGCTCGATCGTCTCGATGACCTGGTTGACGCTGATCGAGACTCCGCTGCCCAGGTTATACACGCCATGCAGCGGCTCGGCCGACACCGAGTCGGCGATCATGTCGGTCACGTCGCGCACGTAGACGTAGTCGCGGGTCATCGACCCGTCGCCCATCACTGTGATCGGCCGGTGGCTCGTGATCGCGTCGAGGAAGATCGGGATCACCCCCTGCTTCTTCCAGAACGGCTGGCGTTCCCCGTACGGATTGGCGACCCGGAAGATCGTGGATTCCAGGCCGAACTTGCGCTGGAAATAGCGCAGGTAATTCTCGACCGCGAGTTTACCGATGCCGTACGGCGAAACCGGTTTGGTCGGATCGTCCTCGGTGATCGGCCGTAGCTGGGACCAATCGCCGTACACAGTGCCGCCCGACGAGGTGAAAATGACCCGCCGCACGCCCGACTTGACGCACTGGTCGAACAACTGCACCGATCCTCGCACGTTCGTCTCGATGTCGATCAGCGGGTCGTTCTCAGCCGTCGCCGGGTTGGTCGTGGAAACCAGGTGGATCACCGTGTCGACCCCGTCGAGAGCGTCGACCATCTCGCCGCGATTGAGGAAGTTCCCGTTGACGATCTCGACGAGCGGGCTCGGCTGGAACAGCGGTCGCACGTTCGGCACGAATCGGTCCAGCGCACGCACCGGGTACCCACGGGCGACCAACGAGTCGACCAGATGGCTACCGATGAAGCCGCCGGCCCCGAGCGCCAAGACGAGCGGCTGCCCGCTCATGCCTGCTCCGAGGACGTCTCCGGCTCGGTCGGCATCTCGTCGCACACCGCGTCGACGATCGCCACGACTTTGCGTCCCGCCTCCGCCCAGTCGAGGCCCTGCACGCTCTCGGACGCCTTCTGCGCGTACTGCGGCAGGTCGGCCCGCTCGACCAGCCGGACCATCTCGTCGGCCAGGGCTTGGGGCGTCGGTGCCACGTAGTGGATGAACGGGTTGTCACTCACCATCCGGTTGTTCGGCCCGTCGTTGACGACCGGGATCACACCGCTCGACAGCAGTTCGAGCGGCAGCAGGCTCATGTTCGTCAGCGACAGAACGATCGCGGCCGCGCACTTGTCGTACAGATCAGGCAGCTCGCGCAGCTTCAGCGACTTGTGGTTGACGTACGGGAAGGGCACGTCCCAGCCCGACACGTCCCAGCCGGCCAGGTTGATCACGTAATCGGGCTTCGCGCGATGGAACAACTCCAACGCGAGGATGCCCATCTCGAACGCGCGCCGCTCGGTGACCGGCCTGGCATAGAAGAAGACCTCGTTGCGCGGCTCGTCGTTCCGATACCGATAGAGCGAGGAATCGGCCCCGAACTCGTAGGAATCGCAGGCCATGCCGTACTCGGTCTGCAGCTTGTGGGCAAGCCAACCGCCAGCGGTGATGCCGTGGAATCCGAACCGGTACGTGTTTTCCGCCAGCAACGTCGTCGACCCGACCGGGTAGAAGGAAGGCTCGTAGTCCTGCACGAAGTAGAACTTGGCCCCGTCGGAGGCCGCGTTGAAGACCGGGTACGCGGTCTCCCAACCGGTCGCGAACACGATGTCGGAATCGACCACCTCGCCTTCCCACTGGTGGAAATGCAGCCGCTCGGGGTTGCTGTAGTGGCTGACGTTCTCCTCGGCCTCCTCCAGGGTCATCGGGTGATGCGCGCTGTAGAGGTAGACGTGGTTGGTGTAGCCGGCGTCAGCCAGGTAGTCGATGAACCGGAAGATGTTCTGGTGCCCGCCGCCGTTGCCGGGCGGTGACATCACCCAGCTCAGCACCCGGGTGTGGCGGGGGTTCCGCTGGGCTGGGTTGTACGGCCGACCCACGAAATCGGCCTTGAGCACGTCGTCTCGCATCACGGGCGGATCGAAGCGTTGCTTGCGGCGGATCAGCGACAAGCCGGCCAACCCCATGCCCCGGCGACGGTCGGCGTATTCGAGCGCCGCGATCGTGAATTTCAACAAGCCGTCGCGGCGCAGGATCTTCAACCCGATGCCGAGCACACGCAGAACTCTCCGTACCATGGCTTCCGTTCGTCGTCCGGCCGAGAAACGAGCGACAGTCTATCGGTGCGCTGCCCGGTGATCCCCGGATGCGTGGAACGGGTGCGCTACTGTAGCCGGGCGCTGGTTGGTCAGGCTCGAAGGAGGGGTCGGCGTGACGCCTGCGGAGGTCTCACCGAGGGAGCGCGTCCGATCGACGCTTCTGCGCAATCCGACGACGAATCTGCTGGCCAACTTGACGTTGCGCGAGATTCGTTCACAGTACAAACGCACCGCGCTCGGGCGGGTCTGGTCGCTGGTCAACCCGCTCGCCACGATCGCCATTTTCTCGATCGTCTTCGGCATGTTGTTCCGCGCGCCGATCGAAGCCGGCATGAACTCGGGGTTGACCACGTTCGCCTTGTGGATCGCCTGCGGCGTCATCCCCTGGGGCTTCATGTCCAACGGCATCATCTCGGGCATGGGGTCGCTGGCGGGCAATTCCGGTCTGCTGACGAAGGTCTACTTTCCCCGCCACGTGCTCGTGACCTCGACCGTGCTGTCGCTGGCATCGACCTTCCTCACCGAACTGGCCGTGCTCACCGGCGTGATGGCTGTGGCGGGCGGGCCGCGGGTGCTGCTCTACATTCCGCTGCTGCTGTTGGTCGTTGTCGTCAACACCGTGTTCGTGTTGGGTCTTGGCCTGCTGTTGAGCGTGCTGATGGTGTACTTCCGCGACATCCAATACCTGTGGACGTTGTTCAACCAGATCTGGTTCTACGCCTCGGGCATCGTCGTACCGGCCACCGTGATCGTGGCCCAGCAGGCAGCGTTCAACGCCAGCGGCCGCGGCTGGATTCCTCTGTTGCCGTTGTTCGAAGCCAACCCGGCCTACCAGTTCATCGCGGCCTATCGGCGGATCCTGTTCGACTTCGCCGCCCCATCGGGAGAGATGTGGCTCGGGATGATCGTCTGGGCGATCATCGCGTTCACGATCGGGGCGTTGACCTTCAACAAGTTCCAGGCCCGGATCGTCGAGGAGCTGTAGATGGCCGACGACATCGCGGTGACCGTCGAGAACGTCTCGAAGAGCTTCCGGATCTATTCCGAGCAGAACAAGTCGCTCAAGGCTGCGCTTCTGCGCGGGTCGAGGGCGCGGTACGAAGAGTTCTGGGCTCTCAAGGACGTCTCCTTGGAGGTACGGCAGGGCACCACCTTCGGCCTGCTCGGCAACAACGGCTCGGGAAAGTCGACGCTGCTCAAATGCATGGCGAAGATCCTCGAACCCAACTCCGGCCAGATCACCCACAACGGGCGGATGGCGGCGATGTTGGAGGTCGGGTCCGGATTCCACCCCGAACTGAGCGGGCGAGAAAACGTCTACCTCAACTCGGCGATCCTCGGCATGACGAGGTCGGAGATCTCCCGCAAGTTCGACTCCATCGTCGATTTCGCCGGCGAGGCAGTTGCGAGAAGCATCGACCAGCCGGTGAAGAACTATTCGTCAGGCATGTACGTACGGTTGGGCTTCTCGGTGTCGATCCACGTGGAACCCGAGATCCTCCTCGTCGACGAGGTGCTCGCCGTCGGCGACATGGCCTTCCAAGAGAAGTGCATGGACAAGTTCGCCGAGCTGAAGCGGCAGGGCCGTACGGTCATCGTCGTCAGCCACGGACTGGAGCAGATGCGCACGTTCTGCGACGACGCCGCTTGGCTGGCGTCGGGCAAGATCGTCGGGTTGGGCCCGGTCAACGACGTGATCAACCGGTACTTCGAGGACGAGCATCACGCCCGGCCCGTCGAGGGCGGCGGAATGAGGTACGGCTCCGGCGAAGTCGTGATCGACCGCTTCGAATTGGTCACTGCGCAGGGGAGCGACGCGACCCAGGTGCGCTCGGGCGAACCGCTCACGATTCGCATGCACTTCGACGCTCACGAGCGGGTGCAGGACCCGTCGTTCATCGTGTCCATCGAACAGACCGAAGGCCACACGATGTGGGCCCACCACACCAAGGAGGCCGACTTCCTGCCGGCCGACGTCGTACCCGGGCGAGGATCGCTCGACGTCGTGATCCCGAGGCTCGCCCTGCGGCCCGGCTCGTTCCACGTGTCAGGGTCGGTCCACAGTTCCGACGGAGGAGTGCTCGACGCGCTCCAGCGGTCGGTCAAGTTCAACGTGATCGACGGAGCCATCCGTGAGGCGGCCGGTGTCGTGGCGCTCGGCTCTCATTGGGAGAATCTGCAGCCACCGCGGCACATGCGCACACTCGACGAACTGGCCGCCGAGAACGAGACCGTCAGGTTGCAGCGGATCGGCAAGTCACCGAAGCCGGTCACCGGCCCCGGAACGTGAGCCGGTAGCTCGTCGTACCCTTCGACAGGTTCGGATTCATCTGAGGATCGCGCTCGAGCAGGTCCGGCCACCGGCTCTTGAAGAGGTCGACTGCCGCGTAGAACTCGTCCCAGTCACGCTTGCCGGCGACCAGCCGCGACACACTGATCGACTCGTGGTGCAGCAGGCGGGTCGCGGGGGTGTAGACGTTCCGGAACCCGAGGGCACCGATCCGACAGCAGAGGTCCACGTCGTTGAACGTGATCCTCAGGTCCTCGTCGAACCCGCCCGCCGCCGCATAGAGGTCTGCCCGTACGGCCAGACACGCTGCGGTGACGGCCGTCGTCGCCCGCCTGGCGTGCAGCATCATCCGTTGGGTACGGCTCAGCCACTGCCCGAGCTCGAGGCCGGCCAGGCTATTGCCGGCGACGCCCTTGATGCCGAGCCCGATCCCGGCGTGCTGGATCGTCTCGGCGTCCGGATAGAGCAGGAGGCACCCGACCGCACCGACCGCGGGGCGTTGCGCCTCTCCGACCAAGACGTCGAGCCAGTCCGAGTCCAGCACCTCGGTGTCGTTGTTGAGCATGACGAGCACGTCTCCGGCAGCAGCATCGGCCCCGGCGTTGCAGCTGCGCGCGTAGCTGAACGGCTGCTCGGGCCAGTCGACGACCCTGAACCGGTGATCGGACGCCGCGACCTCGTCGTACCAGGAGGTGACGGCAGGGTCGTCGCTGCCGGTGTCGACGAGCACGATCTCGTAGTTCTCGTAACGGGTCAGCAGCAGGATCGACGCGATGCAGCGGCTCACCACGTCGAGCTGGTTGCGGCTCGGAATCACGATCGAGACCTTGGGCTCGCCGACGACCGGGTAGCGCAACTGCCACACGTCGGTTTCGTCAGCAGGAGCGATGACGACGTCGGGT
>JBDHZQ010000147.1:0-5926 GCA_039811945.1 Propionibacteriaceae bacterium | reverse complement strand
GAGCACCTCCGCGGCTCCGCCCTCGGGTTCCGCAACCTGACCCACTACATCGCCAGGAGCCTGCTCTAGACCGGCGGGTTCAGACCCCTGCTACACCCTCGATTGTGATGAGCCAGATATCCGGCCTGAACAGCCGCGACGGTGCTCGATCGCGCCGCTCCAGAGTCGCAGCGCTATCCCTCGCGCCGCGGAGCTCAGCCCTTCCTCCTCGCTCCGCGACGGGAAGTTGAGTTCGTGAATCGCCGGACTCTCGTCGCGTTTCTCGTCGTCCAGACCTGAGCGCGCTCCGGATCTCACCCACCGGAGGTCAGGTCCGCCCGATTAGTCTCCAGTGGTGTGAAGCTCACCTACATGAGGCAGTCGTACGAGAAGGACGAACTGGACGAGGCCAAAGCCGCGTCAGCTCCGATGCGGCAATTCCAGGCCTGGTTCGCCGACGCCGCGGCCGTCGTCAAGGAGCCGAACGCGATGACACTGGCGACCGCGACAGCCGACGGGCGGCCGTCGACCCGGGTCGTGCTCGCCAAACAGGTCGACGACCGAGGAGTCGTGTGGTTCACCAACTACGACTCCCGCAAGGGCCGCGAACTGGCGGCGAATCCGTACGCGGCCGTGCAGTTCTTCTGGCCCGAGTTGGAGCGGGTGGTCCGGATCGAAGGCCGAGTCGAGAAGGTCACGCCGGCCGAGTCCGACGCCTACTACGACAGCCGGCCCCTGGACTCCCGGCTCGGGGCCTGGGCATCGCCCCAGAGCCAGGTGATCGGGTCGCGGGCGGAGTTGGTCGCCAATGCCGCTGCAGCCGCCGCGAAGCACGGTGTGCGCCCTCCCCGCCCCGACCACTGGGGCGGGTACCTGCTCATCCCCGAGGTGTGGGAGTTCTGGCAGGGAAGGAAATCCCGGCTCCACGACCGGCTCCGGTACCGATCGGCCGGCGCCGGGTGGGTCAGGGAACGTCTCGCCCCCTAGCCTCGTCGGGCCACGAGAGAGAGCGCATCCCATGCCCAACATCACGGTGGTGACCGGCGACATCACCACGGTCAACGTCGATGCGATCGTCAACGCGGCGAACTCCGGCCTGATGGGTGGGGGAGGGGTCGACGGCGCGATCCATGCCGCAGGTGGTCCCGAGATTCTCGAGGCCTGCCGGGAGCTTCGCCGTACCTCCTTACCTCGCGGCCTGCCCGCCGGCGAGGCAGTCGCTACCACCGCGGGAAATCTGCCCGCGCACTGGGTGATCCATACCGTCGGGCCGGTCTACTCGACGCGTGAGGACCGGCGGCCGACCTTGCTGCGCGCCTATACGTCGTCGCTGGAGGTGGCCGACGAGCTGGGCGCCCGTACGGTCGCCTTCCCGCTGATCTCCGCTGGTGTCTATGCCTGGCCGCTGGACGATGCCGCTGCGGCGGCGGTCGAGGCGATCTCCCGCTCCGATTCCCACGTCGCCGAAGCGATTCTCGTGGCGTTCGGAGGTGCGGCGAGGGCGGCGATCGACAGGGCGGTACGGCAGACCCGCGGCTGAGCGGGTCAGACAGGATCGAGAACCGCGACCAGGAACTTCGAGTCGGCGGTGAACGGGCGAAGGTTCCAGGAGGAGTAGGCCGCGGTCAGCGTCAGTCCGGCGGAGGCAGCGTCGGTGGCAAAGTCGCCGAAGTCGTACCCCCGACCCGCCCCGAAGCCCGACACGAATCGACCCGAGGCGATCACGTGGGCGCGGATTCGCTCCAAGACCTGACGACGCGTGCTGGCAGCCAGGAACGCCATGACGTTGCCGGCCGCGACCACGAGGTCGAACGGTTCGTCGATCCCCTCGGCGGGTAGATCCAGCAGCGCCAGGTCGCCGGCCAGCCATGTGCTGCCCGGGAAGTCCTGGCGTGCGTAGTCGACGAGCGCCGGGTCGACGTCGACGCCGACGACGGTGTGGCCGCGCTCGGCGAGGTAGCCCCCGACGCGTCCCGTTCCGCAGCCGGCGTCCAGGATCCGTGACTTGCGCTGCGCCATCGCGTCGATCAGACGGGCCTCGCCATGCAAGTCGGCGCCGTCGGCCGCGAGCCGGCGCCACCGGTTGGCGTACCGGTGCGAATGCATGGGATCGGCCTGGATCGTACGTGTCCACTGACTGGGTTCGACCACGGCACGGATTCAACCGCATCGGTCGGATCATGGAGCGCTGCCCGATCCGTCGTGGACATGCTGTACTCGGCCCATGAGCGAACCCACCGCGCCTCCCGCAGAGGACAAGGATTGGACGTACGTCGTCACCGCCGGCTGCGAGGAATGTGGCTTCGAGCCGTACCCGCACAGCCTCACCGCCGACCGAGTCAGAGCCACGATCCCGCGCTGGCAAGGGGCGTTGGCGGCTTCGAACGTCGCCACGCGACCCTCGCCGCTGGTCTGGTCCCCGTTGGAGTACGGCTGCCACGTGCGTGATGTCTGTGGGGTCATGGCCGGACGCGCGAGACTGATGCTGGCCGACGACGGGGCGAGCTTCGAGAACTGGGACCAGGACCAAGCAGCCGTGGTGGCGCGCTATTGGGCTCAGGACGCCGCCACGGTGTCCGTCGAGTACGCCGCCGCCGCCACTGGCGCGGCCGCTGTCTTCGGGGCAGTCCAGGATGAGGAGTGGGTACGGCGAGGCCTCCGCAGTAACGGCTCGGAGTTCACCGTGGCGAGCCTCGGGCTTTACTTCGTGCACGACCTCGAACACCACCTGCACGACGTCGGAGCCTGAGCGTACGGCGGCCGTTCGACAACCGGTACGCTGTCGTGGCGCCGCCCCTGTAGCTCAGTGGTAGAGCATCCGCCTTGTAAGCGGAAGGTCGTGGGTTCAATCCCCACCGGGGGCTCGGTGACTCAGGGCAGCCCCGTCAGAGCACGTAGGCGGCGAGGTGCTCACCCGTCAACGTCGAGCGGCCCGCGACCAGATCGGCCGGGGTTCCCTCGAACACGACCCGGCCACCGTCGTGACCGGCGCCGGGACCGAGATCGATGATCCAATCGGCATGCGCCATCACGGCCTGGTGATGCTCGATCACGATCACCGACTTTCCGGAGTCGACGAGGCGATCGAGCATGCCGAGGAGTTTCTCCACGTCGGCCAGGTGCAGGCCAGTGGTCGGCTCGTCGAGCACGTACACGTCGCCCTTGCCGCCCATCTGGCTCGCCAGCTTCAGCCGCTGCCGTTCACCACCCGACAGTGTGGTCAGCGGCTGCCCGAGGCTCACGTAGCCCAAGCCGACGTCCACCAGCCTCTTCAGGATCGTGTGTGCTGCCGGGATGCGTGCCTCGCCGGTGGCGAAGAAGGCTTCGGCGTCGGTCACGGGCATCTCGAATACCTCGTTGATGTTCTTTCCGCCCAGCCGGTACTCCAACACCGACCCGAGGAACCGCTTGCCCTCGCACTCTTCGCACACGGTCGCGACGGTGGCGAGCATCGCGAGATCGGTGTAGACCACCCCGGCGCCGTTGCAGGTCGGGCATGCGCCTTCGGAGTTGGGGCTAAACAGTGCCGGCCTCACGCTGTTGGCCTTCGCGAAGGCCTTCCGGATGGGTTCGAGCATGCCCGTGTACGTCGCCGGGTTGCTTCTGCGGGAGCCCTTGATCGGTGTCTGGTCGACCGTCACCACGCCGTCGCGGCCGGCCACGGATCCGGTGATCAGCGAGCTCTTGCCCGAGCCGGCCACGCCGGTCAGGACGACGAGCACTCCGAGCGGGATGTCGAGGTCGACGTCGCGCAGGTTGTTCTCGTGAGCGTTCCTGACGTCGAGCACCCCGCTCCGCAGGCGCACCGACGGCTTGAGCGAGGCCCTGTCGTCCAGGTGCCGGCCGGTCAGGGTGCCGCTGGACCGCAGTTGACCGAGTGTCCCTTCGAAGACAAGTTCCCCGCCAGCAGACCCGGCCCCCGGCCCCAGATCGACGATGTGATCGGCGATCGCGATCATTTCCGGCTTGTGCTCGACCACGAGCACGGTGTTGCCCTTGTCACGCAGGCGCAAGAGCAGGTCGTTCATTCGCTGGATGTCGTGAGGATGGAGGCCGATCGTCGGTTCGTCGAAGACGTACGTCACGTCGGTCAATGACGAGCCCAGGTGACGGATCATCTTGGTGCGTTGAGCCTCGCCCCCCGACAACGTGCCGGCCGGCCGATCGAGGCTCAGATAGCCCAACCCGATCTCGACGAACGAGTCGAGCGAATGGCGCAACGTCGCCAGCAAGGGCGCAACGGTCGGCACGTCGATCCCCCTGACCCACTCGGCCAGGTCGCTGATCTGCATCCGGCACGCGTCGGCGATGCTGACGTCTCCGATCTTCGACGTCCGGGCCCCTTCGCTGAGCCGTGTGCCGTCGCATTCGGGGCAGGTGGTGAACGTCACCGCGCGCTCCACGAACGCCCTGATGTGCGGCTGCATGGCGTCGGGATCCTTGGACAGCATTCCCTTCTGAAGCTTCGGGATCAGACCTTCGTAGGTGAGGTTGATGCCCTCGACCTTGATCTTCGTGGGCGCCTTGTAGAGCAGGTCGTGAAGCTCGCGTTTGCCGTACCTCGACAGCGGCTTGTCCATGTCGAAGAACCCGCTCCCGGCGAAGATCCGGCCGTACCAGCCGTCCATGCTGTAGCCGGGAATCGTCAGCGCGCCCTCACGCAGACTCAAGCTGTCGTCGTACAGAGCCGTCAGGTCGAAATCGGTCACCGACCCGCGACCCTCGCAGCGGGGACACATGCCGCCGGTCCGCGTGAACGAGGCCTTGCTCGCCATGGTCTTCTCGCCGCGCTCGACCGTGAAGGCTCCGGCGCCCTTCACGGACGGCACGTTGAACGCGTACGCGCTGGGCGGGCCGAGGTACGGCTTCGCCAACCGGCTGAACAGGATCCGCAGGAGCGCGTTGGCGTCGGTCGCGGTGCCGACGGTCGATCGGGGATCGGAACCCATCCGCTGCTGGTCGACGATGATCGCCGTGGTCAGGCCGTCGAGGACGTCGACGTCGGGACGGGCCAGTGACGGCATGAATCCCTGCACGAACGCGCTGTAGGTTTCGTTGATCATGCGCTGGCTCTCGGCGGCGATCGTGTCGAAGACCAGCGAGCTCTTGCCCGACCCCGAAACACCGGTGAACACGGTCAGCCGCCGCTTCGGAATCTGCAGACTCACGTCTTTCAGGTTGTTCTCCCGGGCTCCGTGCACCTCGATGACGTCGTGGCTGTCGGCAGGATGTCGGCTCATGCGTTCCCTTTGCTCGGAAGCGGGCTCAAGGGGGGAACGGTATCCCAGCGGTCTTCAGATTCCGGGAGCCGCCACGAAAGCCGTACCCGCACCGGAGATCATCGGGGTCTCCGAAGCCGGCACGAAGGCCGCCTCTCCCTGGCGCAACGTCACGGACTCAGCCGTGCGCAGCGTGGTCAGCGCGATCTCGCCGGAGGTCGCGAGAACGATCCGCGCCGCAGAACCGGGCAGGAGGACCGGTTTCAGGCTGGTTTCCACGCGCCACACCGTGAACTCGTCGGCATGAGTCCGGTAGTGGACAATCCCGTCGCCGAGGACGTCGGCTGACATGGCCTCCGGCTGCTCGGCCGAGAACCGGACGACGGCGAGGAGGGCGTCGACGTCGATGTGCTTGGCGGTGAGGCCGCCACGCAAGACGTTGTCGGAGTTCGCCATGACCTCGATCGCGAATCCGCGCAGATAGGCATGCATGTTGCCCGGTGGCAGGAAGATGCCCTCTCCGGGATCGAGCTGGAACCGGTTGAGCAGCAGTGCGGCGAGCACTCCGCGGTCGCCGTGGTGCTGGTCGTCGAGCTCGAGAGCGGTCCGGGCGAACAGGCCGAGTTCACCGGGATCGTCGACGTGGTGACGGGCGGCCTCGACGACCACGTCGACCAGGGCCAAGCGTTCCCCGTCGAGGCTGAGCACGTCGAGGAACACTTCGGCGA
>JBDHZQ010000146.1:0-6012 GCA_039811945.1 Propionibacteriaceae bacterium | reverse complement strand
ACCGTGGCCGACGACGGAGGGTCATCCGGTCGGCTGCGTGCAGAGTTCGCCTGCCTGCCCCCCGGTGACCTGCGGATGGCGCTCGCGGCCCTCTGCGGTGACGATTCCGAGGGTCGGGTGTGGGCCGACGTGCTCCAGTCGCGTTTCACGGGAGCGGGTCCGCTCGGCGGGCACGCGATCGGGAATTTGCTCATCGCCGGCCTGTGGCAGCGCTTGGGCGACCCGGTCGCGGGTCTCGACATGGTCGGGCACCTGCTGAACACCAAGGGTCGGGTGCTTCCGATGAGTTCGGTCCCCCTCACCATCGAGGCTGACGTGCTCGGGCTGCTCCCCGAGCCGGACGAGCTTGCGATCGTCCGGGGCCAGGCAGCGGTGGCGAAGACGCCCGGGAAGGTAGTGGCCGTACGGCTCGATCCTCCGCAACCCCCGGCCCACCCGACCTCGCTGGAGGCGATCCGCGACGCCGACTTCGTCGTGCTGGGTCCAGGATCGTGGTTCACGTCGGTGATTCCTCACCTGCTGGTGCCAGAACTGGCCGAGGCCATCACGAGTGCTGCCGGGCAGAGAGTCCTGGTGCTGAACCTAGCCCCAGCTGACGAAACCGCCGGGTTCTCGCCGTCGGAACACATCGAGGTTCTCGCCGACCATGCGCCGAACCTGCGCCTCGACCATGTCGTCGCCGACGAACGGTTTGTCGCCCAGGATCGACACTTGGAGGCCTATATCGCCAACCTGGGTGGACATCTGCACGTGGCCCGGCTGGGTGCTCGCGACGGCTCGGCCCGTCACGATCCGCTGCTCCTCGCCGCGGCGTTGTCAGACGTGTTGGGGGTCTGAACAGGCTCCCAACCTGGGCGCGGAGAATGTCCGACGATGTGCCAAACTGTGCGGATGGCGTTGACCCAGCAGGTGAAGTCGGAGCTCGCCACGGTTCCGATCACCAAGCCTTGCTGTCGGCGCGCCGAAGCCGCCGCCATGCTGCGCTTTGGCGGTGCCCTTCACCTCACCGGCAACCGGATGATCATGGTCGAGGCGGAGTTCGATACCGGGGCCGCTGCCCGGCGTCTGCGCACCACGATCACCGAGGTCTTCGGACTGAGTTCCGAGCTCATCACCGTCACGTCGTCGGGCATCAAACGCGGCACGCGGTACCTCGTACGGGTCCTGCGCGACGGCGAGCCCCTCGCGCGTCAAACGGGTCTCATCGACATGCGGCACCGACCCGTTCGTGGACTCCCCCCGCTCGTGGTGGGCGGGTCGTCGTGTGACGCGGTGGCCGCCTGGCGGGGAGCGTTCCTGGCCCACGGCTCCTTGACCGAACCAGGCAGGTCCATGTCGATGGAGATCACGTGCCCTGGCAGTGAGGCGGCCTTGGCCTTGGTCGGTGCCGGCCGTCGGCTCGGCATCGTGGCCAAGGCTCGCGACGTGCGTGGAATCGACCGGGTCGTCATCCGCGACGGGGACGCAATCGCTGCCATGCTGGCTCGGCTGGGGGCTCACCAGACGGTGCTGGTCTGGGAGGAGCGGCGGGTACGGCGTGAGGTGCGCGCTTCGGCGAACCGGCTGGCGAACTTCGACGACGCGAACTTGCGCCGGTCGGCGCGGGCTGCGGTCGCCGCCGGCGCACGGGTCGAACGTGCACTGGAGATTCTCGGCGACGACGTGCCTGACCATCTGCTCGTGGCCGGACGCCTTCGGGTCGAGCATCAGCAGTCCTCGTTGGAGGAACTGGGCGCGCTGCACGATCCTCCCCTGACGAAGGACGCGGTCGCCGGCAGGATCCGCCGGTTGTTGGCGATGGCTGACCGACGAGCAGTCGAGCTCGGTGTGCCGGACACGGCCGCGGTGTTGCCGGCCGACCTCGACGACTGACTGGGCTCCTCAGATAACGCCGAGCAGTCGTGTCCTGGCTGCGGCGTTCGTCCGGCCCGGCACGTCCTCGCTCGGAACAGCTGTGCTCTGCGCTTCCCCAAATCGATTAAGCACGGCCCCCGGCCCACGCCGACGGTTCTCCATGAGTAGGCTGACCTCGTCCGATCATCTGGCTCCGGGACGTGTCCGCGCCCGGAAAGAAGGAGACCCCAGCACTATGACCGTCAAGGTTGGCATTAACGGATTCGGCCGCATCGGCCGCAACTTCTTCCGCGCTCTCATCGCTACGGGCGCCGATCTCGATGTCGTCGCCGTCAACGACCTCACCGACACCAAGACCCTCGCGCACCTGCTGAAGTACGACTCGATCTTGGGTCGGTTCCCGGGCGAGGTCACCTACGACGACGAGAGTGTCTCCGTCGACGGCAAGAAGCTCCTCGTCCTGGCCCAGCGCGACCCCGCTCAGTTGCCCTGGGGTGACCTGGGCGTCGAGATCGTCATCGAGTCGACCGGCTTCTTCACCGACGCCACCAAGGCCAAGGCTCACATCGACGCGGGCGCCAAGAAGGTCATCATCTCCGCTCCGGCGAAGAACGAGGACATCACGATCGTCATGGGCGTCAACGACGACAAGTACGACCCGGCCAAGGACACGATCATCAGCAACGCGTCCTGCACCACGAACTGTCTGGCACCGATGGCCAAGGCCCTCAACGACGGAATCGGCATCGTCCGCGGCCTCATGACCACGATCCATGCCTACACGCAGGATCAGAACCTGCAGGACGGCCCCCACAAGGACCTCCGTCGGGCTCGTGCGGCCGCCCTGTCGATGGTTCCGACCACGACCGGTGCCGCGAAGGCCGTTGCGCTGGTGCTGCCTGAGTTGAAGGGCAAGCTCGACGGTTACGCCATGCGCGTGCCGGTTCCGACGGGCTCGGCCACCGACCTCACCTTCGAGGCTCCCCGTGAAGTCACGGTCGAGGAAGTCAACGCGGTCGTGAAGGCGGCTTCGGAGACCCCAGCTCTCAAGGGCAAGCTCGTCTACACCGAGGATCCGATCGTGTCCAAGGACATCGAGACCGATCCGTCTTCGTGCACGTTCGACGCCAAGTTGACCAAGGTGATCGGCAACCAGGTCAAGGTCGTCGGCTGGTACGACAACGAGTGGGGATACTCCAACCGCCTCGTGGACCTGACTGTCCTCGTCGCCTCGAAGCTCTGACCCTCACCACTCACACGAAAGGCCCGACCCAGTGAAGTCAGTACCCGACCTCGGTTCCCTCGCGGGCAAGCGAGTTCTCATCCGCTGCGATTTCAACGTGCCGCTCGACGGCGACACGATCACAGACGACGGGCGAATCCGCGCGGCTTTGCCGACGCTGATCACCCTGCGGGACGCGGGAGCCAAGGTCGTGGTCCTGGCTCACTTGGGCCGGCCCAAGGGCCAGGTCAATCCGAAGTACTCCCTGGCCCCGGCGGCCAAGCGGCTCGGCGAGTTGCTGGGCACCGACGTGGCCCTCGCAACAGACGTGGTCGGCCCGTCTGCCCAGGCGATGGCCGCCGGCCTCGCCGACGGTGAGGTGGGCATGTGCGAGAACGTTCGGTACGAGCCCGGCGAAGAGAGCAAGGACGACGCCGAACGGCTCGCCCTGGCCCAGCAGTACGCCGCGCTGGCCGACGTTTTCGTCTCCGATGGCTTCGGCGTCGTGCACCGCAAGCAAGCGTCGGTCTACGACGTCGCCCAACTGCTGCCGAACGCTGCCGGATCCTTGGTCGCCAAGGAAGTGGACGTCCTCGAGAAGCTGACGAGCCGACCCGAGCGGCCGTACGTCGTCGTGCTCGGCGGCGCCAAAGTGGCCGACAAGCTGGCCGTCATCGACAACCTGCTCAAGGTCGCCGACACCCTCGTCGTCGGTGGCGGCATGAGCTACACGTTCCTGAAGGCCATGGGCTACGAGGTCGGCGGCTCGATCCTCGACGAGGCGAACGTCGAGACGTGCACGAACTACCTAGCCGAGGCGAAGGCAGCCGGCAAGCAGATCTTGCTCCCGGTCGACGTCCGCGTCGCCAAGGGCATGGATTTCGCTGCCCGCACGGTCGACGGCCCCGTCAGCGTGGTCGCTGCCGATGCAATCCCCGCCGACGAGATGGGCCTAGACATCGGGCCGAAGACGGAGGAGTTGTTTGCCGACGCGATCAAGGCGGCCAAGACCGTCTTCTGGAACGGACCCATGGGTGTCTTCGAGATCGAAGCGTTGTCCAAGGGCACCGCTGCGGTCGCCAAGGCGCTCGCCGAATCCGACGCCTTCACCGTCGTGGGTGGGGGCGACTCCGCCGCAGCCGTACGTCAGCTCGGTTTTGCCGACGAGGCTTTCGGGCACATCTCGACCGGCGGCGGGGCGTCGTTGGAATACCTCGAGGGCAAGACGCTCCCGGGGCTGGCCGTATTGGAGGGCTGAGCCCGTGGCTCGCAGCCGCACCCCGCTGATGGCGGGCAACTGGAAGATGAACAACAACCACATCGAGGCTGCTGGCCTCGTTCAGAAGCTCGCGTGGACCCTGCAGGACAAGTCGTACGACCCTGAGCAAGCCGAGGTGGCGGTGATTCCGCCCTTCACCGACATCCGGACCGTGCAGACTCTGATCGAGGGCGAGAAATACCCCATCAAGTGGGGCGCTCAGGACGTCTCGGCCCATCTTTCGGGTGCCTACACCGGCGAGGTGTCGGCCGACATGCTGGCCAGGCTGGGGTGTTCGTACGTCATCGTCGGCCATTCGGAGCGGCGTGAGTACCACGGCGAGAGCGACGAGGTCATCAACATCAAGGCGCAACGCGCCTACGCGGCGGGCATCACGCCCATCATCTGCGTGGGTGAGCCTTTGGAGGTACGGGAAGCCGGACAGCATGTGGCGTACGGCTTGAACCAGTTGCAGGCCTGTCTCGCCGACCTGCCCGCCGAGCAGGTCGGTTCGCTCGTGATCGCCTACGAGCCGGTTTGGGCCATCGGTACGGGCCGTGTGGCCAGCGCAGCCGATGCACAGGAGGTCTGCGGCTACCTGCGGATGTTCGTGGGCGAGACGTTCTCACCGAAGGCGGCCAAGCGGGTCCGGATCCTCTACGGCGGCTCGGTGAAGTCGTCCAACGTCGTCGAACTCATGCAGCAGCCCGACATCGACGGAGCGCTCGTCGGCGGAGCTTGCCTCGACCCTGAGGACTTCGCCAAGATCGCTACGTTCTACACGGCTGCGTAGACCCGTCAGCCCTTGTCGCGCTCCGATCCATCGGGCGCGAGCGCGGGCTAAGGCACCGTTGACGTGAGTTAGGATGTCCTCCGTGAGTTTGCTCGTGCCCATGATCACCTGGCCGGTACTGGGGGTCTCGATCGTCCTGGTGATCACATCTCTCGTGCTGGCGCTGTTCGTTCTGCTCCACAAGGGCCGAGGAGGCGGCATGTCCGACCTGTTCGGCGGAGGGATGTCGACGTCCATGGGTGGCACCAGCGTGGCCGAGCGTAACCTGGACCGGATCACCGTCATCGTGGGACTCGTCTGGTTGGCGTCGATCCTGGCGCTGCTGGCCTTCTACCGGTTTGGCATCTGAACTTTCGAGATTTTCCTTTCACACACTTCGAGGAGTCCAACTGTGGTTGGTGGTAGCGCGATCCGTGGCAGCCGTGTCGGTGCGGGTCCCATGGGTGAGGCCGAGCGCGGCGATGCAGCTCCTCGCTTGTACGTGTCGTACTTCTGCGCGAACTTCCACGAGACCAGGCCGGCATTCGCTGCCGACGCCCAGGTGCCACAGGAGTGGGACTGCCCTCGGTGTGGCTTGCCGGCCAACCTCGACGCTGAGAACCCCCCGCCCCCGCCGAAGATCCTGCCGTACAAGACGCATCTGGCCTACGTGAAGGAGCGCCGCTCCTCCGACGAAGCACGCAGCATCCTGGAGGAGGCGCTCCAGGGGTTGCGTGACCGTCGGGCCCGCGGCGAAGTCATCTACTGAGGCGCCTCGGTCGCTTCCTTAGGGAAACGCTGATTTTCTGGGTCGGGGGTTTGGCTGTTGGGCGGGGTGTCTCGGGTCATTTGTGGGTTGGCTAGGTAGAATGCTGTTTGTGGATGGTGTGCAGCCGAGTTTCACTG
>JBDHZQ010000145.1:0-6164 GCA_039811945.1 Propionibacteriaceae bacterium | reverse complement strand
CCGGCCCCGGCGGCTGTGGGCAGGCCTGAGGCGGCGAGTCCGGCGGCTGCTGCTCCGGTGAGTCCGTGGTCGTCGGTGTCGATGGCGTCGGCTTCGACGGTGGCGGTGGTGGTGGCGGGGTTGGCGCCTTGGTCGTAGAGGGTTCCGACAGCGGCGGCTGCCGGCGGAAGCTGCTTGTCGTCGAGGTCAGGGATGTGGCTGGAGATCTGGTCGGGGTGGTCGGGGACGGCGGGATCGTCGGGGGTGGTGTCTCCGATTTCGTCGCGCACCAGGTCACCCAGGTGGGAGTCGGTCGCGGCGTCAGTGCCTTGCGCGGCGACCGCTCCGATACCGGCGATCCCGGCTGCAGCGAGCCCAGCTCCGCCGACCGCTGCGTCCTCGGTGTGTTCGGCCACGAGGTGATCGGCGCGATCGCCGACCCATGCGGCGGCGACCTCGCGCCGACGAGCTTCGTCCTGCGGTTCGGCGGCCCAGGACTCGGCGAACCCCGGATGTGCGGATTCCTCGGGTGCTCCGCTCCAGGCAGCTCCGAATTCCTGGTGACGGCCGGGAGAGACGTCCTCAGCTTGCGGGCCAGGACTGTAGGCGGGCACTGGCGGGTAGTGCTCGGCAACCGGCTCGACGTCAGCTTCCGCTACTGCCGACTGCTCGACCACCGACTGCTCGACCACCGACTCATCGAATACCTCCGACTCTTCGGCCGTGAGGCCCTGAGCCGAAGCACCCACGGTCGGAGGGGGAGCCGAACCCGTGACGGACGCAGCCATGCCGCCGGCCGCCAGTCCCGCTGCCGCGAGGCCGGCTGCTGCAGCACCGGACAGACCACTGTGCTCATGCCTGGTTCCGTCGACGATGCGCGGCATCTCCGGATCGAGGTCGATCTCACGCAGCGCGTCAGGGCGGTCGGTGTGAACCTCGACCAAACCGCGCTCGGTCTCGACCACGCTTGGCGAGGCTCCGACGGGCTCGTCCTGGGGCGCACCCCCGGCGCCGTTGGCAGCGGGAACGTCTTCGACCAACCCCTGAGCAGGGGAGAGCCCTTCACCGGCTGCGGGGGCAGAGCCGTACAGGGCGTCGTCGAGGTACCCCTCCTGCTCGGGTGTGTACGAGGGCTGGTCGGCCGCAACCTCGTGACCGGTCCATGCTCCAGCGAAGCCGCGTGGATCGTCGGTGTGAGCCGTACCCGACCAGGCAGCGGCGACGTGGTCACCGGTGTCCGAATCGTTCTCGCCAGCCCAGATCGAGCCGAACTCGGGGTGCCGGCCAGGCGTGGTCACACCCTCGTTCGGCCCCGGGCTGTACTGGGGAACGTCGTGCGCCACGGGCTGGTCGGAATCGGCAGGGACGTACCCCTGGTCTGCCGCCTGGGCCCAGGTGATGGCGTCGGCCTCCGCCGTACCCGCAGAGTCGGTCCGACCCACATCGTTCCAGCCGGATTCCCATTCGGCCATGAAGTCGTCGTCCTCCTCGAAGGAGCCTGGATCACGCGGTGGGAGATGGCTGTCGGACACGATTTCTCCTTGTCACGGTGGCGACTGGAACCCGGGGCGTGTCGTCGCTGACACGCGTGGTTCCAGCGTAAGGACCTAACGACAAAATCGGGAGATAGTTGTCTCTTATTCCCCCTGCAGAGGGGACATGAACTCGAGACCGTTGCGGGTCACGTTGACAAGCTGGCGACGAAGTTGATCGACGTCGCGATGATCGCCGTCCCGAACAAGAACGACAACAGTGCGTGCCGCAGAGCAGCGTGGCGGATCACTTTCGTGGTCAAGGCTGTGTCAGAGACCTGGTAGGTCATGCCGATCGTGAACGCGAGATACGCGAAGTCGGCAAAGTCAGGATCTCCCTCCTGACCGAAGTCGATGCCCCCGGGAGTGCCCGAGTAGTACAGGGCTGCGTAGTGCACCGCGTAGATGCAATGCACGGTCGCCCACGAAAGCACGATGCTGGCCAGCGCCACCGCCACCGCAAAGGGACTGCCGCCCTGCCCTTTGGTGGTCAGCAGGAGCACCACGGCTCCCAACGACGCCACCGCAGCCAGGGTGATGACCACATCCCAGACGCCGTGCTGCGCGTCGTCTCTCGTGGCGTGGGCGGCGGTCTGCTCGGGGGTCGCCCGTCGGAACAGGATCAAGGAGTACGCAACGAGCGTCAGAGCAGCCGCATCCCAACCGACAAGTGGGGCGAACCCTGCCCCCAGGAACCGAGCCGACACCAGACCTGCGGCGACGCCGACGAACAGAGCCAGCACCACCCGGCCGCTCTTGCTGAAATTTCGCCAAACCATGTGCGCCTCCCGACCAGCACCCAGCACAGCCAAGGACGAGGCTAGTGCCGGCCCCCGGTCCGGTGGCCATCCGATCGACGACGTCGTCGAGGGGTGCGGTGCTCAATCGTTCAACATCTGCGACCCCAGCCAGTCGGCGGGGATGCCGAGCCCCTCGACGATGGCCAACGCGTCGGGCCGCAACTCGGCGCACAGGGTATTGCACACTCGCTTGAGCGACTTCGACCGCCCGTCGGTGATGAAGTTGTGCTCCAGGAACCAGGCCCGGTCGGCTTCGAGGTTGCTCACCGCGTAGAGATCGCACAGTTTGCCCAGAATCTGCTTGGCATGCTGGTCCTGGCACTGTTCGATGCCGGCCACGAAAGCCTCCAAGATCAGATTGTCCGTATGGACCTTCGCGGCTGCCAGCATGTGGTCCTGCAGGGCGTTGATCGCCTCGAACTTCGACCCCTGAGGTGCCTTGGAGGCATTCCGTACCCGCGCGGCCAGCGACTCGAGCACATGCCGCTCACGCTCCTCGAACATGAGGATCTGCCAGCCACGATCCAGAACCGAGGCCTCGAGCCCCTTGCGTCGGGCGGCGGTGGCCAGGGCGTCGATCAGGGCCCGGGCAGACGTGCGTTCCATGAGCATCCGGCCGACTAGGTCGGCGGTCTTCGTGATCGTCTCGCGACGGTCCAGGCCGGTCCACTGCTCGCGATAGCCCAATAGCAAGCCCTTGGCGACCAACTGCATCAACACGGTGTTGTCGCCTTCGAAGGTGGCGAAGATGTCGACGTCCTGCCGCAGCAGGGTCAGGTAGTTCTCGCTCATGTAGCCGGCGCCGCCGCACGCTTCGCGGCACACCTGGATCACGTCGTTGGCGAACCGCGACTGGGCTGCCTTGAGCCCCGCGGCCCGGCTCTCCAAAGACCGCTGTAGGCCCTCCGACACCTCGGTGGTCTGGCACTGAACCAGCAGTTCGACCAGTTCGTTGTTGGCGAACCCGAGAGCGTAGGACTCGGCGATGGCCGGCAGCAACCGCCGCTGGTGCCAGCGATAGTCGAGCAGGAGTACGGCACCGTCGCCGTCGGGGGCGGGGAACTGACGGCGCTTGAGCGCGTACCTCGTCGCAATCGACAAGGCGCGCCTCGCCGCCGCCGCCGCTCCGGCTCCCACGCAAACCCGGCCGCGGACCAACGTGCCCAGCATCGTGAAGAAGCGCTTGTTCATGCTGGAGATGTCGCTGACGTACGCCCCGCTGTCGTCGATTCCGCCGTACCTACTGAGCAGGTACGACCGCGGAATCCGCACCTGGTCGAAGCTGATCGTGCCGTTGTCGACACCGAGCAGCCCGCCCTTGTGGCCGTTGTCGCCGAGCGTGACGCCAGGCCTCACGGCAGCCTTCTGGTGTCCTGGCGCGAGTTCACGGTCACGGATCGGCACGATCGCGCAGTGCACCCCGTGACAGGTTCCGTCGACCCACAACTGGCCGAAGACCGCAGCGCTCTGGCCGTGCTCGGCCGCGTTTCCGATGTACGTCTTCGTGGCAGACGGCGTCGGTGAATGGACCACGATCTCGTCGGTGGCAGCGTCGTACGTCAACGTGGTCTCGATGTTCTGCACGTCGGAGCCGTGGCCGTACTCGGTCATCGCGAAGCATCCGAAGTGTCGGGCCGCGACGACGTCGGGCAGCCACTCGGCCACCTGGTCAGGCGTGCCGAGCCCGGCGATCGCGCCGCCCCAGAGGCCGAACTGGACGCCGCATTTGATGGTCAGCGAAAGGTCGCCGTGGCTGATCGCCTCGAAGCTCATGACCGCAGCCGCTGGGTCGCCGGCGGCACCGTTGACCGGGTATCCGGCATTGCCCCAGCCCTGAGCAGCGAGGGAGACAAGCGCGTTCTTGGTCCACTCGCGAGCCTCGGCCATCGGCATGGCCGGATCGCGCAGCATGACCGCAGGATCCAACGTGTCGCGGGCCCGCTGACGGGCTTCGTGGTAAGGACCATCCAGCGCAACCTTGAGTGCCTCGCCGAGGCGGGGATCGTCAGCGTGCGGGACGTCGGTGTGGTGGTCGGCGGTCTGGGTCATGGTTGGCTCCTGTCGGCGGTGACGGGTCAGGCGTGCGTGAGGGTCGGTTCGTGCGACAGCCCGGCGATGCTCGGGCCGAAGGTGGTGACGATCAGGTCGACGAGGGCGTGCCGGTCGCGTGGTTTCTCCGCCTGAGCGATCCAATGGCCGGTCGCGGACCGGATGAACCCGACCACGCCGTGGGCCAGCGTCTCGATCTCGGAGACCTCTCGGCCGAGCAGAGTGCGCTGCGCGGTCATCGACGCGCTCAGCTCGCTCGCGATCCGGTCGGTGATGCCGGTGACAGGGTCCTCGCCGGGAAACAGTCCCGAGGCTGGCCGGTTGACCACGAACGCGTAGATCTCGGGATCGCGTTCGACCAGCCGGGTGTAGGCGTCGGTGAGATCGCGCAACACGTTCACGATGCCGCGGCCACCGATGTCGGCGAGCCCCGGCCGTACCTCGGCCAGGATGTTCTCGCTCACCCGGTCGACCACACCCCGGTAGAGACCGGTCCGGTCGCCGAAATAGCGGTAGAGCACCGTTTTGCTCGTGCCCGCACCGGCCGCGATCTCGTCGATCGTCACCCCTGCCCCGTGCGCCCGAATCGCGCGCAACGTGGATTCCACCAGAGATCGGCGCCGCTCGATGCGGTGCTCCTCCCAGCGCGTGTCACGCCCATCGGTCTGCTGCATGCGCACCAGACTACCGCGTACGGCTCGTACCTGCTACCGTTCGTACCGGGTTTTCGTCACCTCTGGGAGGTTCTGCATGAATCAACTCCACACCGCTGTGGTCGTCGGTGGCAATCGCATTCCCTTCGCTCGCGCGGGCGGCTCGTACGCCTCCGTCACCAACGTCGACATGCTCACTGCGGCGCTCGACGGACTCGTGGCGAGGTACGGCTTGGCCGGCCAGCGCGTGGGTGAAGTAGCGGCGGGCGCGGTTCTGAAACACAGCAAGGATTTCAACCTGACGCGCGAGGCGGTGCTCGGATCGTCGCTGGATCCCCACACACCGGCGGTTGATCTGCAGCAGGCCTGCGCGACCGGGATCGAATCGGCGGTCTACATCGCCAACAAGATCATGGTCGGCCAGATCCGCGACGGCATCGCCGGTGGCGTCGACAGCGTCTCCGACTCGCCGATGTCGGTGTCCGACGGACTGCGGCGGGCGCTCCTCGCGGCCAACTCCGCCAAGACGCTCGGCGCTCGGCTCAGGGCCTTGAGCACGATCCGGCCGGCCGACATCCTGCCCGACCCGCCGGGCATCACCGAGCCCCGCACGGGCCTGTCGATGGGCGAACATCAGGCCCTCACGACGAAACGTTGGGGCATCACCCGCGAGGCCCAGGACGAGTTCGCCCTGGCCAGTCACCAGAACCTGGCCCGTGCCTGGGGCGACGGGTTCTTCGACGACCTCGTCACCTCCTACCAGGGCGTGAGCCGCGACCAGGGGGTGAGGGCCGACACCACGCTCGAGAAGCTCGCCACCCTCAAGCCCGTCTTCGGCAAGGGCGAAGGCGCGACGATGACGGCCGGTAACTCGACGGGCTTCTCCGACGGGGCTGCGGTCGCCTACCTCGCCGAGGAAAGCTATGCGCGTACGGCGAACCTGCCTCTGCTCGCCCGTTTCGTCGATGCCCAGGTCGGTGCGGTCGACCACGCCGGTGGCGAGGATCTGCTGCTGGCCCCGACCTATGCCATCCCCGAGTTGCTGGCCCGCAACGGCTTGACCTGGCAGGACTTCGACTTCTACGAGATCCACGAAGCGTTCGCGGGTACGGTGCTGGCGACTCTGGCAGCCCTCGCCGACGAGACGTACT
>JBDHZQ010000144.1:0-6195 GCA_039811945.1 Propionibacteriaceae bacterium | reverse complement strand
TCGTACGACTCCTCGTGACGCCGGATGCCGTCGGCCGGGTGGACGTTGAGCGCGATCTTCAGTCCGCGCTCGTGGAGCCACGCCATGAAGCCGGCGGGATCGCCGAACAGGTCGCGATTCCACGTGTAACCGGTCCAGCCGCTGCCGATCTCGGGATCGACGTCGGTGACGTGCCAGTCCATGTCGATGACGCCGACGCTGAACGGAATCCCGGCTTCCTCGAACCGTTCGATCAACGCTCGGTATTCCGCGTCCGTGTACGGGTGGTACCGACTCCACCAGTTCCCCAGGGCGAACCGTGGCACGAGGGGCTGCGGCCCGGTCAGGGTGTAGAAGTCGGCAAGCGCGCCTGGAAAGTCGTGGCCGTGGGCGAAGACGTACACGTCGATGTGCCCTTCCGGCCTGGGCTGGAAGGTGTCGCCGACCATGAGCAACGAAGCGGAATCGTCGAGCGCGGCGATTCCCGTCGTCGAAACCAGGCCTGGTTCGAGTGGTACGGCACCATCGGCTTCGTCGAGGGTGCGAGCCGTACCCCCCAGGTTGGTGGTCACCCCGAAGTGGACAGGCTTCGTCGGCTCCCCGTAGCGCCAGACGGAGTGGTACGATGTGACGCCCAGCGCCTGGACCTTGAGGCCGTTCGTGGTGAACGGTCCGCCGTCGTATTCCAGGTGGAGGTACGGCGTGCGGATCTGGAGCGCTCGGCCGTCCCGGGCGACGTCGAAGGGAACCGGATCGAAGGCCCGGTTCCAGACGACCTGACTCGCCTCGTCGACGAACTCGCCGGTCGGTGACCATTCCAGGCGGAGCAGACGCGAGGTCAGGAGCGTGATCCGATAACGGTCGCCCACGACCGTCGAACTCTCGGGCGCCACGGGCGTGGTGTCGACGATGTAGCTCACGCCTCGAGAGCCTATTGGAACGTGCCAATGCGAGCATCACTCGACTCTCGGATGTGCTTCCTCGGCCGACTTCCCGGCCAGCAGCACGGCCGCGCCGATCACCAGCACCGCGCCGCCGATCGCGACGATCCCGAGCCGCTCGCCGAACAGGGCCATCGCCAACAGGCTGGCCAGCACGGGTTCGAGGCTCGCGATGACGCTGGCCCGGGTGGCGGCCAGCAGCCGCAATCCTGCGCTGTAGAGCACGTAGGCGACGTACGTGCACAGGATCGCCAGTCCGGCGAGAGCCAGCCAGGCAGTGGTGGATTTGTGTGCGAACGGCACCCAGGGCAGCAGGCCGAGTGCACCGACGGGCATGGCGATGGCGAACAAGGCCGGCGGCCGATACCGGTCAAAGAAGAACGTGCCGTACAGGTAGACCGCGCTGTACGTCAGTGCCGATGTCAGCCCCCACCCCACCGACGACACCGACACAGCCACACCCCGGCCGCCGCCGAGGCTGACGAGCGCGATGCCGGTCAAGGACCCGACGACGGCCAACAAGGTCCGGCCGGTCAGCCGTTCCTTGAGCAGCACCCAACTCAGCAGCGCGACGAAGGCGGGCGCGGTGTAGAGCAGGACGCTCGCCAGGCTGGCCCCGCCCTCCCTCACGGCGAACTGATAGGCGCTGTAGAAGAGGCTCACGCCGACCAGCCCGAACGCCACCGTCGTCACCAGATCCCGGCCACGTGGCGCACGGGCTCGAATCGCGACGGCGTGGACGACGAAGCAGACCCCGGCCAGGGCTGCCCTCCAGAACGAAATCTCCGCCGGGCCGATCCCCTCAGCCTGCGCCACCTTGCCCAGGATGCCGAGCAGGCTCCAGAGCGCCGCGGCGCCGGCGATCAGCAGGGGGCCCTTGAGGGTCACGGCCGCGAGGCTATCGACAGCGCCTCGGATCGGCCGAACTTGTTCACTCACCCGTCACGGCGTGGCTCCCGGGACGGCTCGGCCGTACCCGTAGTTTCGGAGCCACGGGCGGAGGGGAAGCCGCCCGGACGGAGGCAGTGCATGCCGTGCAGTCGCGCGTTTGCCCATCGCCTTCGGCTCGTGACCACCAGCGAGCCGAGGTCGACCTCGGCCCGCCGAGAGGACAACCGTGACCACCACCGCCCAGGACCCGTTCACCGGAATTGAGCAAGGCAGCCTGGTCAAGACGTACGTCGTCGACACCTCGGTGCTGCTGAGCGATCCGCACGCGATGCTCCGGTTCGCCGAGCACCACGTCGTGTTGCCGGTGGTCGTGATCACCGAACTCGAGGCCAAACGCCACCACCCTGAATTGGGTTACTTCGCCCGGTCAGCTTTGCGGCTCCTCGACGACCTGCGAATCATGCACGGGCGATTGGACGCCCCAGTGCCGGTCAACGCCGACGGCGGCACGCTCGCGGTCGAGCTCAACCACACCGATCCGCTCGTGCTGCCCGCCGGGTTCCGCCTCGGCGACAACGACTCGCGGATCCTGGCCGTCGCGCTCAACTACCGGGCTGAGGGAGCGCCGGTCGTGTTGGTCAGCAAGGACCTGCCCATGCGCGTCAAGGCCGCGGCCGTCGGTCTGGACGCCGAGGAGTACCGCGCCGAGTTGGCGGTCAGCACCGGCTGGACGGGCATGGCTGAGGTCGACATCACGGCGGCCCTGATGGACGCCTTGTACGCCGGCGAGGCGGTGGCCCTGCCCGAGGTGGATGTGCCGTGTCATACCGGTTTGGTGCTGCACGGCGGTGGTTCGTCGGCGCTGGGGCGGCTGCACCCCGACGGCTTGGTACGGCGGATCAAGGCGGAGCGGGACGCCTTCGGCATCCACGGCCGGTCGGCCGAGCAGCGCGTCGCCCTCGACCTGCTGCTCGATGCTTCTGTCGGGATCGTCTCGTTGGGCGGCAGGGCGGGTACGGGCAAGTCGGCCTTGGCCCTGTGCGCGGGGCTGGAAGCCGTACTGGAGCGAGGGCTGTATTCGAAGGTGATCGTGTTCCGGCCGCTGTATGCGGTCGGTGGTCAGGAACTCGGGTTCCTGCCCGGCTCGGAGACCGAGAAGATGAACCCCTGGGCGCAGGCCGTCTTCGACACCTTGTCGAGCGTCACCCACAAGAACGTGATCGACGAGGTGCTGGCCCGAGACATGCTCGAGGTGCTGCCGTTGACGCATATCCGTGGACGGTCGCTCCACGACGCGTTCGTCATCGTCGACGAGGCTCAGTCGCTGGAGCGCAACGTGCTGCTCACGGTGCTGAGCAGGATCGGCCAGAACTCACGGGTCGTGCTGACCCACGACGTCGCGCAGCGCGACAACCTGCGGGTCGGTCGTCACGACGGAGTGGTGGCCGTCGTCGAGCGGTTGAAGGGCAACCCGCTGTTCGCCCACGTCACGCTCAACCGGAGCGAACGCTCGGCGATCGCGGCCCTGGTGACCGACCTGCTCGAAGACGTCGCGGTGTAGCGACGTCGTTGTCTGCTCAGAGGTGCTCGGGCCCCTTGGGCAGATTCGTCGGATCGTCGTACCGGGCACCCTCGGGCCGCGAGGGCTGAGCCATGAGGATGATGTTGATGATCCCCCCGACGTACGGAACCATGCCCAGCAGCATCATCCAGCCGCTCTGGTTGGTGTCGTGGAGGCGCCGGATTCCGAGGCTGAGGCTGGGCAACAGCGCGGCCAGAGAGATCAGGCCCACGAGCAGGTACCCCAGCACGAACATGCCACCGGCAGCGTCGCTGCTGCCGGTCACTCCGCCGACGATCGCAGTTCCGAACCCGACCAGCACCATGGCGCCGACCATGAGGAGGGCCAGGAACAGCGTGAACCACCAGTACTCCGAGAGCGACGCACGCCCGGTGAAGTTCGTCGCGTTCTTGATCGCGAGCTTGATCGCCTGCCCGAAGGTCACCTTGGGGCGCGGTGTCGAGTTCCCGATCCCGAACCCATAGCCGTACGGCTGAAGCGCTTGGCCGGAGTAGGGCGGCGCGCTGTAGTTCGCGTACTGCGTCGTCGCGGGCTGGGCGTACTCCTGTACGGAGGACTGGCCGTACGCCGGGGCGGCCGGGAGGCTGTACGGCTGGGCCTGGCCGTACAGGCTCTGCTGCTGAACCGGCGCGGGCGTGTACCCGGCCGATGCGAGGCCGTACGGCTCGGAGGCCGAAGATCCCGATGTCGGCTGCGAGTACGGGGCCTGGCCGTACGGGGCGTAGCCCTGGCCGTACGGGTCCGAGGCCGAGGCGCCAGACGTGGGCTGGGTGTACGACGCCTGGCCGTAGGGGGTCTGGCCGAGCGAGGCGGCGTACGGCGTCCCCTCGGCAGAGCCGTACTGGGCGGCCGAACCGTACGGGTCGTTCTGGCCGGGGTGCGGCTGATTCTGGTACGGGCTGCTCATCTCGTCCTCGCGGGGGATCGACCGTGGATACTCCAGGCTAATGCCCGACCGGGCCGATCCTCGACTCCCGTCCAGCCGACGGGCCCAGGCAGCCGATCGTGCGGCCGGCAGCTCAGGCCGGCTTGGTCACGGTGTAAATAGCGTAGTCAAGCTCGCGATTGCCCCGGGTGAGAGGCACGATGCGCTCGGTGGCGCGGCCGTCGAGGCAGGTCATGTCGTACCATAACTGCTTGCTGACGCCCTGCGACCAGATCGCCAGCTTGCCGCCCGGCACCAGGTGGTTCATCGCGCTGGAGAGCATCCGCGGCTCGTACAACTGCGCATTGTGGGCGTGGACGAGGAAGTCGGGCCCATTGTCGACGTCCAGACAGATCGCGTCCCAGGGGCCGAACACGCCCGGCAAAGGTTCGGGGCTGCCGAGCACGTCGGCGATGTCGCCGTGGTGAAGGCTGACCCGCGGATCGGACGTGATCTGAGCGAGCAGTTCGGTACGGCCTTCTTTCGCCCAGCGGATCAGAGCTCCCGAGATCTCGACCACGTCGATGTGACTGGCCCCGGTCTCCAGCAGGCGCCACGTCGTATAACCGAGCCCGAGCCCGCCGACCAGCACCAGCCCTGGATCGGGGCCGACCGCGTCGGCCAGTAGACGCTCGGACCTGGTCTCGGTCGAGTCCATGGCGAAGGCGCCGTTGACGATCAGTTCGTCGGTCGAACCGCGTCGGCGCAGGGCGATGTCGAAGCCGTCCTCGGCTGATCGGGCGAGCGTCTCGACGTCGTGCATCCGCCCATCGTCTCGCAGTCGGCCCCGCTGCGCGAGAACCGCACCGGATGTGTCTGGCATGCAACGATGGCAGGCATGGCTTCGACCAAGCGCGCCAAGCGCCCGATCGACATGGCGTTGTCGCTGGCCGTGCTGCTGATTCCGGTGCTGGTGATTTCCTGGTTCTTCACCCGGCACACCGAGACACCGATCAGGCCGGTGGAGTGGCGGCCGGTGCTCGCCCAGGCCCGCGCCGAGTCGCCGTACCGCGTGCTCGCCCCGGTGAACCTGCCCGCCTCGTGGGTGGCCACGAAGGTGTTGTGGGCCAAGCCGGGTCAACCTGGAGTCGACCGGGAGCCGTCGCCGGGGTCGGTCTGGCAACTCGGGATGCTGAGCCCCGACCACACCTACGTCACGATCACCCAGCGCGACGCGGCCGGGGAGAAGTTGGTCGCCTACGTCACCCGCGACGCCCACGTCGACGGACAGTCTTCGGACGGCTGGGTGAGGTACGTCTCTGCCGACCAGCGCACGCGGGGACTGGTACGTACGGACGGCTCCGTCACGTCGGTCGTGGCGGGGGACACGACCTACTCCGAACTCGAAGCTTTCGCGTCGACGTTACGGAACGAATAGCGGCCGACATTCCGTATGTGCGGGTCATAGGATGCCGAATATGCCGCACTTCCGGATCGGCGAAGCTGCCGAACTCCTCGATGTTTCCGACGACACCCTGCGCCGGTGGGTGGACCAGGGCCGCCTTCCCGCCGCACACGACGAGACGGGCAAGCTCGTGGTCTCCGGCGAAGACCTGGCCAAGCTGGCCCAGGACCTGGCGGGCGACACGGCTCACCCCAGCCGTACCTCGGCTCGCAACCAGTTCCGTGGCCTGGTCACGCGGATCATCTCCGACCAGGTGATGAGCCAGGTGGAGGTGCAGTGCGGTCCGTTCCGCGTGGTGTCGCTGATCTCCACCGAGGCCGTGCGCGAACTCAACCTGACCGTGGGCTCGGTTACCACGGCCCGCGTGAAGGCGACCAATGTCGTACTCGAACACGACCCCAACGCTCGAAAGGCCTCCTCGTGAACGTCCGATTCCTCGCCCCTGTCGTCGCCCTTCTGCTGGGATTCGGGG
>JBDHZQ010000143.1:0-6230 GCA_039811945.1 Propionibacteriaceae bacterium | reverse complement strand
CACCTCGCCAGCGGTCGGGACCTGTACGACGTACGGGCAGCCGACCGCTTCGCCGGCCTGAACGAGACGGTCGATCCGGTTGCCGGTCACATCCCGGGAGCCCGGAATCTGCCGATCGGGACCCTCACCGGGCCAGACGGGTTCAGACCCGTCGACGAGTTGGCGGCGTCGTTCGCCTCGGCGCAGCCCGGCGACGCCCTGTCGTGCGGCTCGGGCATCACTGCGTCAGCAGCGATGCTGGCCGCCGAGGCCTCAGGTCTGACGGGTTTGGCGCTCTACGCCGGTTCCTGGTCGGACTGGATCACGGACCCGAATCGGCCGGTGGCTCGGTAGCCATGGCCTACGACTCCGTCGGACCGCCGAACATGATTTCGTCCCAGGAAGGCACGGAAGCGCGCTTGCTGCGACTGCGGCGTCTCGACGGGGCCGGGCGGGCCGTACCGGTCACCGGATTTGTCGTCGGTTTCGGTTGGGCTTCGGCCACGGGTACGTCGTCCGCCGGTGCAGGTGCGGGGTCGGCTGCGCGGGGAGTCTCCTCCCGCGTGGTCACATTCGTCTCGACGACCACGATCTCCTCGATCGTGAAGACGGCGACGTCGGGATCTGTTTCGTCGGTCGCCGGCGCGGGGGCGCTCGGCTCTTCGTCGTCGACCAGATCGATGAGCGACAGTTGCTCAGGCTCTTCGCGGGGGGTGACGGGCTGCTGAAGTCCGGTGTAGATGCGCACCGAGTCTTCGTCGATCCCGGAGATCATGTCGTAGAGGACGTCCATCTCCGACCGAGGGGGCACCAGGTCGTACACCCCGTCGACCTCGGCGAGTTCGGCCGGCTGATAGTCGGGAACCTCGGGTTCGGTGGTGGAGCGCCGTCTCACGACGTTGGGCTCGTGCTCGGCACCCCCGTAGCCGGGGGCATCGGAGTAGGTGCTGGGGCTGGAATGCGGCATCGTCGCCCTGACCAGCGCCAGATTGTCGTCAAGTTCGACGGTGGGTTCGTTGTCCGGGTCTACCTGCCGCCGTCGGCGACCGACCTCGGGCGTTCGATCGTCCACCAGATGCTGTGCCTCGGCGTTCGCGGCGACCGAAAACCGGCCTTTGACGTCGAACAGGAATTGCACGTGCTTCGACAGTCCCGGTCCGTACGACCCTTGCACGACCCATCGACCGTCGGAGCGGCGCCACGAATCCCACTCCACGTCGTCGATGTCGTGCCCGTTGCGCAACAGTTCCTCGGCGATCGTCTGGCGCAGCACGCGTGTCGAGGCCATTTCGCCTGTTCGCCGGACGTGTCCGCCGAGCGCCATCCCGACGACGTGTGACCGTTCCGCCATAACCGGGGCTGCGAATGCGTCGATTTGGTCCACGGTGACGCCGGCGGCGTGAGCCACGGCTTCTGGCGTCTCGCCGGACCTGATGCGCGCCTGGATCTCCCGAGGCCGCAACTGGCTTTCCATGTCTTCGTCTCCCAAGAGTCACGCGTGTTCCGGGCCAACCTACCTGTATCCGCGCTCGCCGCCGTGGCGGCGCCACGGGCACGGGTCTCACCCGTTCTGAGATCGAGTTGAACGGTCGAGTCGGGCAACGCTTGCATGGTGTGGTACACATGCTGCGAGCTTGGCCAGCTTCCTGGCCGACCCACCATTGCACGAGATGAAAGAGAGCGATGGCGACCGATTACGACGCCCCACGAAAGACCGACGAAGAGACCAGCGAAGACAGCCTCGAAGAACTCAAGAATCGGCGCAACGACAAAAACTCGGGAAAAGTCGACGAGGACGAGGCCGAAGCGGCCGAGGCGTTCGAGTTGCCCGGTGCCGACTTGTCCCACGAAGAGCTCACCGTTCGGGTGCTCCCGCGCCAGGCCGACGAGTTCACGTGTGCCTCATGCTTCCTCGTGAAGCACCGCAGTCAGGTTGCCGAAGTCCGTGGCGGGAAGACGTACTGCATCGATTGCGTCTGACCGGACCAGACGTGCCGAGCCCCCGGAACCAGCTGGCTCCGGGGGCTTTCGCTTCGGTTCGGTAGTCAGCGGCTCACTTCTGGTCGAGCCACTGCCGTACCTTCTTGTTGGAGTAGCGACCGACCATCAACTGCGCGACGCCGATCCCGATGGAGGACGCGACGAACCACGTGATCGCTTCGCGGGTCGGCACGTCAGGGTCGTGCGGATCCGGCGGCGTGTTGCCCGTCGCGATCTGCCACATCTTGCGCACCAGAAACTGGGCGACCATGGTGGTGACCGCGCCGATGATCGCGGGGTACGCCTTTTCGAGCACCTTGTCGTTCACTGTGATCTCCTCACCTGCGGTCGGCGTGCCCCATCGTAGTGCCGCTCGGCGCCGGACGGAGTCTCACAGCTACGGTTGTCGCGTGATGTACACCTCTCAGGTCACCCCACCGTTCATGTGGTGGGTCGTCGGGCTCGGATTCGGGGCGACCTTCGTGATCGCGATCGGTGCCTACCTTCCGGAGTGGGGGGCCTGGTCGGTGGCGATCGGCGTACTGGCGATCGTGACTGCCACGATCGTGGGCTTTCGGGCCTCGGTGCGGGTGACGCCCGAGGGAATCCGGTCGGGACACAGCATGCTCGAGTGGCCGTACGTCGGGGACGTCGTCGCCATGCGCCGCGACGAGGTCAAACGCGAAGTGGGGGTCGCCGCGGATCCCCGAGCGTTCCTCGCCTATCGGGGGTACGCCGACGAAGCCGTTCGCATCATGGTCGCCGACCGGGCTGACCCGCATCCGTACTGGCTGCTGTCCTGTGCGAACTCGGCCGAGCTGGCGCGCCAGATCGACCTGGCCCGCCCACGGGAGGACACGTGACCGCCGACGAGGTCGTCGTCGAGGTACGGCTTCTCGATCCGACTCTCCCCCTCCCCACGTATGCGCGCCGGGGCGACGCCGGAGCCGACCTCGCGATCGCCCATGACGTCGTGATCCACCCGGGGGAGCGAGTGCTGGCCGGCACGGGGATCGCCGTTGCCATTCCGTACGGCTACGTCGGCCTCGTTCATCCTCGATCCGGATTGGCGGCTCGTCACGGGCTCACGATCGTGAATGCACCCGGCACGGTCGATGCGGGGTACCGGGGTGAGATCTTGGTCAATCTGCTCAACACCGACCACGCTCACGCGATCCGACTCCACCGGGGCGACCTTGTGGCCCAGTTGGTCGTGCAGCGGGTCGAGCAAGCGCGATTCGTGGCGGTCGAGGAATTGCCCGACTCCGAGCGCGGGGCTGGCGGCCATGGATCGAGCGGCGGGGTGACTGCGTGGACTAGTAGCGTGGGCGCCGCACATGACCCGAACTCTGGAGCAGACACGTGATCTTCGGACGTAAGCGCAAGGACGCGACCCCAGAGAGCCCCCTCAGCCCCGACGAGCCCGCGTTCGACGACGACCTCGACGATGACGACGACCTCGACGAGGAAGTCGAGTCCGCTTCCGGCGAGGACACGGACGACGAGATCGACGACGACGAGAGCGACGACTCGGAGGCGGAAGAGAAGGTCGATCCGTGGGACGAGTACGACGCATCCCAGGATTGGCGAGAGGACGGGCCGTTCGACTACGACGAGGTCGAGTTGGAGGGCGACGACGTGCCGCGGATCGACCTGGGTTCGCTCATCGTGACCCCCGAAGACGGGATGCAGCTGCAGATCGTCGCCGACGAAGCCACGCGTCAGGGCTTGGCGTTGGTCGTCGCCCTGGGCGAGTCGGCGATGCAGCTCGAAGTGCGGGCGGCGCCCAATTCCGGAGGCTTCGCCAGGGAACTCAGGGACGACATCGTCGCCGAGACGTCGGATGCCGAGGGCCGGTCAGAACTTGCCAAGGGTCCGTTCGGAACCGAGGTGCGCAGGGTCGTACCCGCGACCGATCCGCAAGGAAACCAGGGCTTCGCGCCGATGCGAGATTGGTTCGCCGAAGGTCCGAGATGGCTGTTGAACGGGCGGCTCATGGGGGCAGCTGCCCTCGATTCCGAGGGTGAGGCTGCGGCCCCGTTCGAGGAGTTCTTCCGCAACCTGATCGTGCGCCGGGGCGACGAACCGATGGCCCCAGGGCAGATCGTCCCGCTGGTTCTGCCACAAGGCTGACGATGGCCGCGGGCAGGGACGGTTTCTGGCGCCGGGTGTTCCGGCGCTTGGCTTCGTCCAACGACGACCTGGTGTCGGAGGATTTGTCCCGCCAGGCGGAAACGGCGGGTGCCCAGACGATCTCAGGCACCCAGATCAGGCAGCGCGTTCACTTGCGGGGTGCGATCCACTCGATCACGCTCAGTCCGGAATCCGAGAATCGACGACTCGAGGCCGAACTCATCGACGGGACCGGCAGTGTCACGATCATCTGGATGGGCCGGCGCATCATCCCGGGCATCGAGGTCGGTCGCACGATCGACGTCCGGGGCACGCTCACGGTCTCCGACGGTCGGCGTGTGATCTTCAACCCTGCCTATGACATCTCGGTGGACGCCTGACTTTGCCCGGGCAGGCCGGTCACTCGTCGAGCGGGATCTCCGGCTCGGCGCGCGCGGCCTGATCCGGTCGTACGGCAGGGGTTGCCGTCGGCATGGGGTCCTTCTGGGGAGCGACCCGGGCCTCGACCCCCTCGTCCAACACCTGAATCGCTGCGGGTGCTTGCGCGGCTACGGGCTCGAGGGGGACCACCGGCACGACGAGGGACTGGGTCCCGGGCCCAGCCTTGCTGCCCTTCTCCTGGCGAGGTGCGAGGAATCGTGACAGTTCCGCCTCGTGATCGGGGTCGACGAGGAAGAGCAGTTCGTCGCCCCCTTCCAAGGCGCCGTCGCGATCAGGGGCCATGCCGCGACCGTCTCGGATCACGGCTGTGAGCACGGTCTCGGCCGGCCAGTTGATGTCGCCGATCCGGCGGCCGACCGCGGGGGAGTGGTCGGGCAGCGTCATCTCCACCAGGCTCGTCTTGCCCTTCTTGAAGGTCAGCAACCTGACGAGGTCACCGACCGTGACGGCCTCCTCGACGAGGGCACACATGAGGCGAGGTGTCGACACGGCGACATCGACGCCCCACATGTCGTCGAACAACCACTCGTTGCCGGGATGGTTCACGCGGCCGACGGTCCGCGGCACCCCGAACTCGGTCTTCGCCAAGAGGGAGTGAACCAAGTTGGCCTTGTCGTCGCCCGTCGCAGCGATCGCCACGTCACACGTGTCGAGGTGTGCCTCCGACAGCGAGTCCAACTCGCACGCATCGGCCAGGAGCCATTCGGCATCGGTGACCGACCCCGTCTTGATCGCTGCGGGATCCCGGTCGATCAGCAACACCTGATGGCCGTTCGCGATCAGTTCGCGGGCGATCGAGCGCCCGACGTTCCCTGCTCCGGCGATGGCGACTCTCATCGCAGCCTCCTAATGCTCGAGAGGAGGTGCAGCCAGAACGGCCTCGACCTCCGACGTACGTGCGGACTCGACCATCGCGTACACGATGTCGCCGGACTGGAGCACGGTGGCGTCCTTCACGACCATGGCAGAGCCGTACCTGGTCAAGGCCGGGATCGGAGTGTGCACCGTGGCCTCGATCGAGCGCACCGTGCGGCCGATCCAAGCGGGATGTACGGGGATCTCGATGAGTCGTACGGCCCCTGCCGGATCACGCCACAAGCTCTCCGCACCCACGGGCAGGAGGCGGCGCAGCACTTGGTCCGCCGTCCAGCGAACCGTCGCGACGGTCGGGATGCCGAGCCGTTCGTACACCTCGGCCCGTCCCTGGTCGTAGATCCTCGCGACGACGTTCTCGACCCCGAAGTTCTCGCGTACGACACGGGCCGCCAGGATGTTGGAGTTGTCGCCGCTGGACACAGCCGCGAATCCGTCGGCGTGTTCGATGTCGGCGCTCAACAAGACGTCCCGGTCGAACCCGACACCCTTGACGGTGGTGCCTCGGAACTCGGGACCGAGGCGCCGGAACGAATCGACGTTGACGTCGATGACCGAGACGTCGTGGGCCCGCCGTTCGAGGCTTCGCGCCAAACTCGAACCGACGCGGCCACACCCCATGATCACGTAGTGCACGCGAACCCTCTTTCGGGTCTGATTTTGACACCGCCACCGTAGCGGCCCCAGTCTCCCACGCTCGCCAGGCATCGTATTGTCAGCTTCGTGAACGTTCCGGAAGCGGTCAAGCGCATCGTGATCGGTCGCAAACTCGCCAGCCACCAGTTGGGCGAGACGTTGCTGCCGTAGAAGATCGCACTCCCTGT
>JBDHZQ010000142.1:0-6299 GCA_039811945.1 Propionibacteriaceae bacterium | reverse complement strand
CATCTTGCGTACGATCTCTCCGACGCTGGTCGAGGCGATCGGGTCGGTGGAGATGTAGGAGCCGTCACGCATCACAGTGACGGTGTCGCAGAGAGCGAAGACCTCGTCGAACCGGTGGCTGATGAACAACAGGGCGCGGCCCTCGTCGCGCAGACTCCGGGCGACGGCGAAGAGCCGGTCGACCTCGACACCGGACAGCGCCGCGGTGGGCTCGTCCATGATCAGCGCCTTGGCGTCGAGCGAGATGGCCTTGGCGATCTCGATGATCTGCTGGTCGGCGATCGAGAGGCCTTCGGCGGGGCGGTCGGGGTCGATGCGCACGCCGAGACGCTGGAGCAACGAGACGACTTCGGCGCGCATGGCGTGCTTGTCGATCCGGCGGAAGCGATCGACGGGCTGTCTGCCCATGAAGACGTTCTCGGTGACCGAGAGATCCGGGAACAAGGTCGGTTCCTGGTAGATGACGGCGATGCCGGCCGCCTTGGAATCGGCGGTCGACCGAAAGTGGACGGGCCGACCTTCCATCTCGAAGGTGCCCGAGTCGCGCTGGTACAGCCCGGCGATGATCTTGACCAGCGTCGACTTGCCGGCCCCGTTCTCGCCGACCAAGGCGTGGATCGATCCCGGCATCATCTGCAACGAGCCGTCGCGCAGGGCGACGACGGAACCGAAGCTCTTCGACACCCCGCTCAGGGCGAGGGTCGGCGTACCTGAAGAGTCCGGACCGCCCGGCCCTTGGCTGTCCACCGTCAGTTCCATCCGGCGGCTCGACCGCCCACGCGCGCCGACTCGATCTGCTGCTGGTAGCCGCTCGCCCGGAAGGCCGCGACCGGATCGGCGGGGAGTCCCTGGGCCTCGCGGAATTGGGCGAGGTCTGGCCGTACGTCGGTGTAGAACGCGTCCATGAAGACCCTGTTGGCGGTAAGGACGTCGCCGGCCTGCTGAGCGGCGCGGAGGGCGTCGGTGTCCACCAGAAGGGCGCGGGCGAGCATCTCCTGCACGTTCAGCACCGAGCGGATCTGACCCTCGATGTGGTTCTCGATGTTGTGGCACTGGTCGAGCATCAGTGCGACGTCGGGATTGGGGAACCCGCCGCCGCGGACCACTTCGTAGAGGATTCGGAACAGCTGGAACGGATCCGCCGACCCGACCATCAGGTCGTCGTCGGCGTAGAAGCGGCTGTTGAAGTCGAAAGAGCCCAGCCGCCCCTGCCGCAGCAGCGAGGCGACGATGAACTCGATGTTGGTGCCGGGAGCGTGGTGACCGGTGTCGAGGCACACGTACGCCTTGTCTCCGAGCGCCAGGCAGTGCAGCAGTGAGGTGCCCCAGTCGGGAACGTCGGTGTGGTAGAACGCCGGCTCGAAGAACTTGTACTCGAGCACGAGCCGCTGATCGTCGGCCAGGTAGGAGTAGATCTGGGCGAGGGAGTCGGCGAGCCGGTCCTGGCGGGAGCGGATGTCGTCCTGGCCGGGGTAGTTGGTGCCGTCGGCGAGCCAGATCTTGAGATCGCGCACGCCGGTCTGGGTCATGATGCCGATGCATTCGACGTTGTGAGCGATGGCCTTCGCCCGTACGGCCGGGTCGGGATGGGCGAGGCTGCCGAGCTTGTAGTCGTCGTCTTGGAAGGTGTTGGAGTTGATCGTGCCGAGCCTCACGCCGAGGGTCTCGGCATAGGCAGCCAGTTCGGAGTAGTCGTCGACCTGGTCCCATGGGATGTGTAACGCCACGGTCGGTGCCAGGCCCGTGAGGGCGTTGACCTGGGCCGCGTCGGCAAGCTTTTCCCGTACGTCGCGAGGCGTACCCGGCTGGCCGAAGACCTTGAACCTGGTGCCGGAGTTGCCGTAGGCCCACGACGGAACTTCGATCGCGAGCCGGCCGAGTGTGTCGGATATGTCAGCGAAAGAGAGCATCGTTGCTCCTTCATGAATCGTTTCAGATCAAGGGTATGGCGGTGGCCTGGTCCTGTCAACGACAACGTGTCAGTCCGACCGTAAAGAATGCCTGCATGCCGTACGTCACGATCGGTCACTCGACACGTACGCTGCCCGACTTCATCGGGCTGCTCGGGGGGTCCGGCGTGGGCATGGTCGTCGACGTACGGAAGATTCCCGGCTCTGCGCGGTGCCCACAGTTCGATCAGGACACCCTGTCGACGGCCCTTGGCGCGGCCGGAATCGGGTACGTGCACGCCAAGGGTCTAGGTGGCCGCCGCCCGGTCAGCCTGGATGTGCCGTACGAGACCAACGGCTGGTGGCAGAACCGAAGCTTCCACAACTACGCCGACTACGCCCTGACTGCGGACTTTGCCCACGCTTTCGGGGAACTGCGCGACCTCGGCCGCACCTCCCCTGCCGCCCTCATGTGCGCCGAATCTGTCTGGTGGCGGTGCCATCGCAGGATCATCGCCGACCACCTGCTGGCCCACGGAGAAGACGTACGGCACATCCTCGGCCATGACCACGTCGAGATGGCTCAGATGAGTTCGGGCGCGGTGGTCGGGCCAGGCGGATGGGTGAACTACCCGGCCGCGATCACTGGTCCACGATCCTGATGACCCCGGTCGTTGCGTCTAGCGCGGCAGCGACCACGCGAGACTGAGAGATCAGGCTTCGGCGTCCGCTCGCCTGGGCGGCGGCGTTCAGATTGTGTGTGTCCTCGATTCTGACGCGTGCCTTGGGCTGGCTGGGAACTGTCAGCGCGGGTCGCGGCCGTACCAGCCCAGCAACTGGTCGAACGGCGACGCGTCGTCGCCGACCTCGACAACCTCGGCGAACGGGATCGTGCCGCGGGCGTCGGCGGGGATGGCGCGTCGTACGTTCGGCAAGGCAGCAGTGGCAACTGCGTCACCGAGCGTTGCGTTGAGTTGGCCCAACCGGCCCGTCGCTTTGGCGAGATCCCAGCCATGGACGAGAAACTCGGTGACGTACATGTTGAGGGCCACTGCGCCGGGAACGTTGCCGAACGGCGCCTTGAACTCACGCGTCAACACACCGTCGTCGGCCAGCGCGGCGTCCACCCGAGCCCGACCCTGAGCCCATTGCGAGGCCCAATCGGAGGGAGCGACGTCGAGGCTGGACGGCACGTCCGTACCCAGCCCGCCCTCGGCGACGTGGGCGATCCGGAACGGAATCGCCACCATGTGGTCGATCAAGTGAGCCACGTCGAACTCCTCACACGGGGTGGCGAGGCCGGCGTCGGCGGGGTCGGTCGTGGTGATCAAAGCGCCCGCCTGGTCGAGGACCGCGGCGAGCGGAATGCGGGGATCGGACATGAGCACTCTTTCGTGGGGGGTCTTGTCATGGTTATTCCAGCGCACCCAGGGCATCTTCGGCGACCCCTCAGCCTGGCGAGATCAGGAACGTGGGTCGACAGGGCCACGTCAGCGTTGCCCGGACAGCACGCGCGACAGTGCCGCGGCACCGACGGCGAGGGCTAAGTTCGTCGACATGGGCCGTCCCCCGAACATCCTGCTGATCCTGTCGGACGACCATGGGTTCGCCGATCGTGGTTCCCGGTCGGAGGCAGTGGCGACGCCGGCGCTGGACCGGTTGGCCGCCGAGGGGGCGACGTGCGACGAGGCGTACATGTCGGCACCGATCTGCAGCCCGTCGCGGGCGGGTTTGATCACGGGTCGTCACCAGGCCCGTTGGGGGGCGACCTGGTTCGACTCGGCGTCGTTCGTGCCCGAGGGAGGCCCGACCCTGGCGTCGGCGCTGAAGGATCGTGGGTACGTCACGGGTTACTTCGGAAAGGTCCACTACGGCACATCGGACGCGCCCGGCTCGCCGGCCTGTCCCCCGCGGCACGGTTTCGACGAGTCCCTGTACGGGTTGTCGCACTTCCACTTGGGACGCCTCAACTACCTGCACCGCGGCCCACAGGCTGCAGAGGCGTACGGCACCGCCGCAGGCGTGATGGGCGTCGGGACCCCGTGGGACGGCGAGACCGAAGTGGCACCGCAGGGTTTCCTGACCGACCTCCTCGCCGATCGCGCCGACCGGTTCATCGTGGATCACGCCGACCAGCCGTGGTTCTGCATGCTCGCGTTCAATGCCGTCCACAACTTCTGCTGGCAGCTCCCCGACGACGAGTTGGAGCGTCGAGGCCTACCCCGGCTGCCGGACTGGGACCCCGGTGAACTGCCGTACGAGCTCTGGTACGACGATGCCATCTGGCCGAACCTGGAGCACGGCCGCGACTTCTACTTGGCTCAACTGGAACTCATGGACTCGGCGATCGGGCGACTCATGGGCCGGCTCGACGAGGTCGAGTTGGCCGACAACACGATCGTCGTCTACCTCACCGACAACGGCGGATCGACCTGCAACTACGGCGACAACACCCCACTCCGCGGAACCAAGTACACCTTGTGGGAGGGCGGCATCCGGGTGCCGTTCGTGGTGCGGTGGCCGGCTGGCGCCGTACCGGCGGGGCAGGTACGGCAAGGTCTGGTCTCGAGCCTGGACCTGCTGCCGACGCTCCTGAGCGCAACCGGCGCGCCGTGGGGCGGCGCCACCGACGGCCTGGACCAGTGGCCGCTGATCCGCGGCGGCCGCGGCGGACATGAAGCGTTGCACTGGACGACCGGCTGGTCGTGGGCCGTCAGGTCGGGGCCATGGAAGCTGTCGTGGGTCGACCCGGATTCGACGGTTGCCGCAGAGACCCGAAGGGTCGAGCACGCGCCGATCGGGAGCGGAGCCTTCCTGGCCGACCTGAGCTCCGACGTTTCGGAGACGCGCAACCTCGCCGCCGATCGCCCGGACGTCGTGGCTGACCTCACCGGTCGTCACGAGGCCTGGACCACGAGCCTGAGGGTCCCCGGTGACTGAGCCAACGGCGTACGAACCTGGGCGTGGTTCGGCCGTACCGAAAACCAGACCGCCAGGGCGGAAACCAGGCCGACGACTCCCTTTCCCGCCGCCCAGCCAGCGTCCACAGCCGCGCTGGCCCACGAAAGACCGGGCAATGGCATGAGCCGCTCCGGGCAGTTCAACTTTCCTCGTGGTCATGACCGACGACCAAGGCTCCTGGGCGACCCCCTGGCTGATGCCGGAGCTGCAGATGCCGCGTCTGGATGGCTTCGCTGCGGATGCTCTCCAACTCACCCACTTCTACTGCGCGTCTCCCGTGTGTTCCCCCGCCCGAGCGTCGATCCTCACCGGACGGATGCCCTCGGCCCACGGTATCCACGACTGGCTGGTCGGCGGCCGCTCTCCTGACGCCTTCCCCGACACCTACCTGGACGGGCAACCCACGACCCCCGAGACCCTGGCCCGCGCCGGCTACCAATGCTGGATGAGCGGCAAATGGCATGTCGGCGACGCTCAATGGCCCGCTCCCGGGTTTACCGGTTGGTACGCCCACCGTTACGGCGGCGGCCCGTACGTGGACGCGCCGGTCTGGCGCGACGGAGAAGCGGTCTCAGAAGGCCGCTACCTCACGCATGCCATCACGGAGGAAGCCCTCAGCTTCATCCGGACCGGGCAGCCGACCGGCCCTTCTACCTCCAGGTGAACTACACCGCTCCGCACGATCCGTGGCTGACCGGGCACCCCACCCGCTACACCGAGCTCTACGACGACTGCGAATTCCCGTCCGTACCCAGAACGGAACGACACCCGTGGAGCCAGGCTCGATCCGACTTCGACGAGGCATTCGCCCAGCCTGAGCCCCGCCTGGTCGGCTATTGCGCCTCCCTCACCGCGGTCGACGAGGGGTTCGGGACCCTCCTGGACGAGCTGGAATCGATCGACGAACTCGACCGCACGGTCGTGGTGTTCATGTCGGACAACGGCTTCGCATGCGGCCACCACGGCCTGTGGGGCAAGGGCAACGGCAGCTGGCCACTCAACTTCTGGGACACCTCGGTCCGCGTCCCGGCCATCGTGCGCGTCCCCGGCGGCGCGACCGGGCGGTCCGAGGCACTCGTGTCGGCTACCTCGCTCCACGCGACCATCTGTGACCTGGCCGGGGTGTCGCTGCCCCCGGACGCGTGGGGCTCGGGTCGTTCGATCGCGCCCGTTCTGCGAGGAGACGAAACGACCGGCGCAGCCCTGGTGGTCGTCGGATCCGAGTACGGCTTGGCCGCATGATCACCGACGGAAGCTGGGTGTACGTCACCCGACGCGACGGCCCCGACGAGTTGTACGACCGCGCCGCCGACCCCGACGAGCAACACAACCTGGTCGGGAATCCTGAGTACGCCTCGGTCGAAACATGGCTGAGCGAGGCCCTTCAACAGTGGTGGCAGCCGCATGATCGCCCCGGTCTGTCTGCGTGGGGTCACGACGTCACCGGGT
>JBDHZQ010000141.1:0-6378 GCA_039811945.1 Propionibacteriaceae bacterium | reverse complement strand
CACGGAAAGGAAGGGCATGGCCCAGACAACGGCTTCCACGGCCGAACAGATCGTGGAGAAGCTCGGTGGCCCGAGCAACATCATGAGCCTGACGCACTGCGCGACGCGCCTGCGGTTCGAGCTCAAGGACGCTTCCGGCGTCAAGCAGGATGCCGTCGCGGCGATCCCGGGTGTGATGGGCGTGGTGCCCCAGTCCGGTGACCGTTACCAGGTGGTGATCGGCGGCGGCGTGCAGACCGTCTTCAACCAGATCACGAACCTCCCCTCGATGAAGGGCGTAGGCGCCGGACTCAGCGACGCCGACGTCAAGGCGGCCGCGCGCAGCAAGGCCCGCGGCAAAGTGGCCTGGATCGACAGCTTCTTCGAGTACCTCTCCGACTCGTTCCGGCCGTTGCTGGGCGTTCTGCTCGGCGGTTCGCTCATCATCGCCGGCGCGGCAGTGCTCGACGCCTTCGGGATCGTCGACTTCCGCGCCGCGGACAAGCCGGCGGCCTGGGTCTTCGTCGATGCCATGTGGCGCGCGGTTCTGTACTTCCTGCCGATCATGGTCGCCTACAACGCCGCAAAGAAGCTGAACGTCGACCCGTGGCTCGGTGCCACGATCATGGCCGCGCTGTTCACCCCCGAGTTCATCAGCCTCGGCGCGTCGAAGTACGTCGAGACTGCCGCGGGCAGTGGTCTCTACCATCAGGTCCAGCAATTCGCCGACACGGTGTGTACGAAGAATCCCACCTTGGGCACCGAATCGTGCGTGGCCAACGTCTTCGGCCTTCCGATGCAGCTGAACGGGTACGGCGGCCAGGTCTTCGTGCCCCTGATCATGGTTGCGGTGCTCGCCCTGGTCTACAAGGCGCTCAAGCGGATCTTCCCGGAGAACATTCAGATGGTCTTCGTCCCGTTCTTCTCGATGCTCATCATGATCCCCGTCACCGCGTTCCTCATCGGCCCGCTGGGCATCTGGCTGGGTACGGGCATCGGCTCGGGCCTCGCCTGGCTCAACGGCAATGCCCCGATCGTCTTCGCGATCCTCATCCCGCTGCTGTACCCGTTCCTCGTGCCGCTGGGTCTGCACTGGCCGCTCAACGCGCTCATGCTCGCCAACATCAACACGCTCGGGTACGACTTCATCCAGGGCCCCATGGGCTCGTGGAACTTCGCCTGCTTCGGCGCGACCGCTGCCGTCCTGGTGATCTCGGCTCGCGAAAAGGACTACACGATGCGTCAGACCGCCACGGGTGCGTTGGCGGCCGGCCTGCTCGGTGGCATCTCCGAGCCGAGCCTGTACGGCATCCACCTGCGGTTCAAGCGCATCTACCCGCGCATGCTGGTCGGCTGCCTCGCCGGCGGTCTCATCACCGGCATCTTCGGTGGCGTCACGACCAAGGTCTTCGCGTTCACCTCCCTGTTGACGATCCCGGTCTTCTCCCCGATGGCCCTGTACGCCATCTCGATCGCGGCCGCCTTCACCACGGCGTTCGTGCTCGTGTTGATGTCCGACTACCGCACCCCTGAGCAGAAGGCCGAGGCGGCCGAACTGCGCCAGCAGGCCGAAGAGGACATGGCCCTCGAGGCTGCTCTGGCCGCCACTCCCGCCCCGGCGCTCGCCGGAACTGGTGGTACGGCCACGGCCCTGGCTGAGCGGGTTGCCGTACAGACCAAGCAGGTCGTCGCCCCCATCTCGGGACACGTGGTGAGCTTGGACGACGTCTCAGACCCGGTGTTCTCGTCTCGCGCCTTGGGTGACGGTGTCGGCATCCAGCCCATCGACGGGAGAGTCGTCGCTCCGGTGTCGGGGATCCTGGTCACGGTCGCCAAGACGGGCCACGCGTTCGGCGTCAAGACCGACGACGGGGTCGAGGTGCTTGTGCACGTGGGCATCGACACGGTACGGCTCGGCGGAAACGGGTTCGATGTCAAGGTTGCCAAGGCCCAACGGGTCGAAGCCGGTGACCTGCTGGCTCAGGTCGACTTGGCTGCGATCCGCGAGGCAGGCTACGAGACCACCACGCTCGTCACGGTCACGAATACCAAGGCACTGACAGCGGTGACGCCGCTGGTCGGCGAGGATGTCGTTGTCGGCGCCCCCGTCATCGACGTCACCGTCTGAAAGGCAACCGCCATGAGCGAGGTCGGCCTTGTCTGAGCTGGAGATTCTCCGTGTCTTCAACAACAACGTCGTCCTCGCCCTCGACGAGGCAGGCGGCGAGGTGATCCTGACCGGCCGGGGCCTGGGGTTCCAGGCCCGGCCGGGGCAGCCGGTCGATCGTGCGAAGGTCGTCCGTACCTTCGTACCGGTCGACGGCCGCGATCCAGACCACCTCGCCGGCCTGCTGGCCGCGATCCCACCCGAGCACGTCGCACTCGTCGGCAACGCGCTGGCAGAGGTGGGACTCGATGCCACCGCGTTCCGCAATCCCGCCTTGGTCGTGGCCTTGGCCGATCACGTCAGCTTCGCCCTCCGTCGGCTCGACATGGGGATGGAGTTGGAGTACCCGCTCATGGCAGAGATCAAGCATCTCTACTCCGACGAGTACGACCAAGCGCTCGCACTGCTCGCAGCGATCAACCGCCATGTGGCGACACCGCTGCCAGTGAACGAGGCGCAAGCCATGGCGTTGCACCTCGTCAACGCGGGATTCGCAACCGGCGACTTGTCATACACCTACACGATGACCGGCGTGATCCAGCAGATGTTGGACGTCATCGGTCAGAGCTTCGGGTTGGCCCTCGACACCGCCTCGGTGAGTGTCGGTCGGTTCATCACCCACCTGCGTTATCTGTTCGTCCGTATTCACCAGCACAAACAACTCGACCAGCAGCACTCGATCGTCGGGATCGCGATCCGTGAGGCGTACCCACAGGCTGTCGAGACAGCCCTCCGGCTCTCGGCGATCTTGGAACTGCGCCTCGGCTCTCCGCTCACCGAAGACGAAGTGTCGTACCTGGCACTTCACGTTGCTCGCGTCGCCTCGGATCCGACCTAACCACCCATCACCCGAAAGGACCCTCCCATGATCACTCGCACCGCCACCATCGGTTCCTCCGTCGGCCTCCACGCTCGGCCGGCCGCCATTTTCGCCAGCGCCGCAGCCGACACCGGTATCGACGTAGGCATCGCGCTCGGTGACGACGAGGCCGTCGACGCCGGCAGCATCCTCGAAGTCATGACCCTCGGCGCCAAGCACGGCGACGTCGTCACCCTGTCGTCCGACGACGACACCGCCGGGCCCGTGCTCGACCAGCTCGTCACACTCCTCGAATCCGACCTCGACGCCTGACCGGCGTCAGATCCGAGAAGGGATTTCCCATGGCAGCAGAACACACAGTGCTGCACGGCATCGGTGTTTCGGCGGGTACGTCGATGGGTCCGGCAGCGGTCGTACGGCCGGCGCCTGGCGTCGACACCGCCGAACCGGCGACCACCGATGCGGTGGCCGCCGGAGAGCGAGTTCGTGCAGCGATGAAGGCCGTGTCCGACGGACTCGAGGCCCGCGCGGCCACGGCCAGCGCGAAGGCGCAGCCGATCCTGCAGGCAACGGCGCAGCTGGCTCGAGACCGTGGCCTGGCGAAGGGAGTCGACAAGCAACTCAAGAAGGGCACCGGCGTCACCCAGGCGGTCCACGATGCCGTCGCGGAGTACGCCACGATGCTGGAGAACCTGGGCGGCTACATGGCCGAGCGGGTGACCGATCTGTTCGATATCCGGGACCGGACCATCTGTGAACTTCGAGGCGTCCCCGCGCCCGGGGTTCCGACCCTCGTCATCCCGTCGGTGATCGTCGCGCACGACCTGGCCCCGGCCGAGACGGCGACGCTCTCGCCTGACACCGTGCTGGGCATCCTGACCGAAGCGGGTGGCCCGACCAGCCATACGGCGATCTTGGCTGCGCAGCTGGGGATCCCTGCCGTCGTCCAGGTCGCCGGAATCCTGTCCGTCACAGACGGAGATCAGGTGGCCCTCGACGGCGGCGTCGGTGAGGTCATCGTGTCGCCGACCCAGGAAGAGATCGACCTGCTCGCCGAGCGTTCTCGTCGCCGCGCGGCCGCGTTGGCCGGTTCGAGCGGCGAAGGTGCGACCCGTGACGGTCAGAAGGTGGCCCTGCTGGCCAACATCGGGACCGAGGACGACGCGGTCAAGGCTGCCGCCTACGATCTGGAGGGCTCGGGGCTGTTCCGCACCGAGTTCCTCTTCCTGGACCGGGATTCAGCTCCGACGCTGGAGGAGCAGACGGCCACCTACACGGCAGTCTTCAAGGCGTTCGGCACCCGCCGGGTCGTGGTCCGCACGCTCGATGCGGGCGCCGACAAGCCGCTCTCCTTCGCTGATCTCGGCGAGGAGGAGAACCCCGCCCTGGGTCGTCGCGGCTTGCGGCTGAGCCAGGCCAGGGAAGACCTCCTCGACACCCAGTTGCAGGCGTTGGCTGCGGCGTACGAAGCCACCGGCGCAGACGTTCGGGTCATGGCACCGATGGTGGCGACGATCGACGAGACCAGGTGGTTCTGCGACAAGGTGCGTGCCGTTGGCCTGCCGAAGGCCGGCGTCATGGTCGAGGTGCCGGCGGCCGCGTTGCGAGCCGATCACATTCTCGGAATCGCCGATTTCGCGTCGATCGGCACGAACGACCTGTCCCAGTACACGATGGCCGCCGATCGAATGCAGGGCCAGTTGGCCGATCTGCTCAGCCCGTGGCAGCCGGCGATGCTGCAACTCGTCAAGCTCACCTGTGAGGGAGGCCGTGCAACCGGCAAGCCAGTCGGCGTCTGCGGCGAGGCGGGCGGGGATCCTCTGCTGGCGCTGGTGTTGACCGGCCTCGGAGTCCAGTCGCTGTCCATGGCCCCCGGCAAGGTCAACGCGGTGAGGGCGGCGTTGCGGCTGCACGACTTCCCCACGTGCCTGCAGATGGCGGCGTACGCCATCGACGCGCCGAACGCGCGCGCCGCCAAGGAGGCAGTGACGGCGCTGGCCAACCCGGCGATGGTGGACCTGCTGTAGTTCGACGTGGCCAGGAGGTCAGGCCTGGGCAGAGTGACGCGTGGCTTGTACAGTCGCGCGCATGACTTCGCCCAGGCCTGTCGGTCGTCCCCGGGACGAGGCGATCGCAGGTCGGGTCCTCGCGGTCACCGCGGAGCTGTTGGCCACCGATGGACTGAAGGCGCTACGGATCGACACGATTTCCGAAAGGGCAGGAGTGCCTAAGTCGACCATCTATCGGCGATGGCCCTCGCTGGTGGATTTGGCGGTCGACTCGGTGGCCAACGTGGTGGGCCCGCTGGTCTTCACCCCCACCGACGACCCGGAAGCGGACCTGCGCTCGCTCCTCTCCTTCGCTCACCAAGCCCTGGTCTCGTCGAAGTTCGGAATCGGCCTCCAACTCCTGGCGACCGAGATCCTGCAGCGACCTGAGGCAGCTCAGGCGTACCGGGATCGGGTGATCGGTCCGATGCGGGCCGCATCGATCGAAGCCGCCCAACGCGCGGTCGATGCGGGCCACACCAACCTCGATCCCGCACTTCTCGTCGATTCCGTCATCGGCGCCCTGATCTTCCGGGTCTACTACCTGGGCGAGACCCCGACGGCGGCCGAGGCCGCAGACCTCGCGAAGGCGCTGTCTCGGCCGAGGGTGGTCGAATCGGCCGAATAGTCTGTCGATATGAACGCCACTCGATCGCTCGGGTCGTCCGGGCTCATGGTCAGCGCAGTCGGTCTCGGCTGCAACAACTTCGGTCGGCCGGGCACGCCGACCGTCACCGTCGAGGCGACCAAGTCGGTGCTCGACGCGGCGATCGAGCACGGCGTCACGTTCCTCGACACGGCGGCCTTGTACGGCACCCCGCACGGTCTAAGCGAGACCTTCATGGGCGAAGCGCTCGAGGGTCGTCGTGACCAGGTGGTATTGGCGACGAAGTTCGGCCATGAAGCAGGCGGCCCGGACGAAACCAGGGAGTGGGGTGCGCGGGGCAGCTCCAGCTACGTAGCGCGCGCGGTGGACAGTTCCCTGAGGCGGCTGCGGACCGACTACATCGACCTCTTCCAACTGCACACCCCCGACGAGTCGACGCCGATCGGCGAGACGCTGGAAGCCCTGTCGAAGCAGATCCAGGCCGGCAAGGTCAGGTTCGTCGGACACTCGAATCTGTCGGCCGACCAGATCCGCGAAGCCGATGTCGTGGCCGCCGATCTCGGAGTGCCCAGGTTCGTCTCCGCGCAAGACGAATATTCGCTGCTCGAACGCCGCGTCGAGGCCGAGATTCTGCCGACCGTGCTGAGCCTAGGACTCGGTTTCCTGCCGTACTTCCCACTCTTCAACGGACTCCTGACCGGTAAGTACACCCGGAATTCCGGCGAGGGCCGCCTCACCCGGCAGAAGCCGGCCGTGC
>JBDHZQ010000140.1:0-6421 GCA_039811945.1 Propionibacteriaceae bacterium | reverse complement strand
CGTGTACGACATCGCCCGCCACGAGTCCGGGGTCGCCAGCGGTGAGCCCCTCCGACGGTGCGGGTACGAGCGGTTCCGCCGTCTCCGCAGGTAACTCCTCGCCCGCGGTCGATCCGGCGCTCGCAGGGGCGCGGATCACATTCGACGGGTTGGGGCCGCTGAAGTTGGGTACCAGCTTCGAGGCGCTGAGAAGCGCCGGCTGGGCTGTGAAGCACAGTGAGGGATCGTGTTGGGGGCAGAGCACCGCTCCGAAACTCACAGGCTCGGGAGTGCGCCTGTTCGAACGCAGCGACTCCGATGCCACCCTCGGGATGATCGTCGTCGAATCGTCCGCGTTCACCACCGAAACCGGTGCCAAGGTCGGCGACTCGATGGCCCAACTGAGGCAGGGGTACGGCGAACAGCTCGTCATGGCGCAGAAGGCCACCGTCGACGGGCCGAAGTCGATGCCGATCGTCGTGTCCGGCGATCGTGAACTGGTCTTCGTGGGCGATTGGAGCGACGCCGACATCGGCAAGGTCGACAAGATCCTGGCGCGGTACACCAGTCCGCAGGTCGTCTTCGTCTGCTGAGCACCTGGTCGGCATGGGGCAAGCGCCGCGGTCCCTCGGGCCACCTGGACGGGAGAGAATCGTGGCATGACGAGGATCTGGGCACATCGGGGGGCAAGCGCGTACGCGCCGGAGAACACGTTGGCGGCGTTCGCACTGGCTCGTGAGATGGGTGCGCACGGGGTGGAACTCGACGTGCAGATGACAGCCGACGGCAGGATCGTCGTGATCCACGACGAGACGCTGGACAGGACCACCGACGGCACCGGGCCGGTCGGCTGGCACACCCTCGACGAGTTGAAGGCCCTGGACGCGAGCGCCGGGATGATCCCCTTCTCGGGGGAGAAGATTCCAACCTTGGATGAGGTGTTCGAGCTTCTCGACGGGTCGGGGATGGTCGTGAACGTCGAATTGAAGAACAGCGTCGTCGCCTACCCCGGCCTCGAGGAGGCGGTGCTGGCGTTGGTCCCTGCCACCGGCGTCGTGCTGTCGACGTTCAACCACCTCAGCCTCGCCGCGCTCGTGGGCCTCGGGGCCTGCGACGTGGGGATGTTGTTCGGCGACGTGTTGTTCGAGCCGTGGCGGTACGGGGCGGGGATCGGCGTCCAGGCCCTCCATCCGCCGTTCGCCTACCTGGATGCGGTTCCCGACACCGTCGACCAATGCCACGACGCCGGGCTCGCCGTCAACGCCTGGACCCTCAACGACACTGCCGACCTGCGGCGGCTCATCGACCTCGGCATCGACGCGGCGATCACCAACTACCCGGATCGGGCTCTGGCGTTGCTCTGACCGACCCCGGTGGGGGAGGTGGCACGAACGACGGCAGAAACGGCCCTCACTGCGAATAATCGCAGTGAGGGCCGTTTCTGCCGTCGTTCGGTACGCCAGGTGCGCGGTCGGACCCGTCCGACCCCGCCTACGGCGATGGAGGCTCGCTCGGATCCTTCCGCGGGCCGGGAATGGGGAGGGAATAAGGCCGTTCGAGTTCCTGAACGCCGCTCACCTCGGTGTGGTCGACCCAGCGAGGAACCCATTGACCTTGGTTCAACTGGACGAACCCGGCCGACGCCGCCTGGCCCGAGTCGTCGCCCGCATAGTCCACGAGGATCGCCAACCCGTGACGATGGAGCAAGTGCACGGGCATGCCCTGCCAGGTGCCGATCGTCGTCACCCCGGTCAGTGACCTGATCTGCGGGTTCTCGATGCTCAGCCTGAACGTGCCGTCGTGCACGAGTTCGAAGTGCTCGGGTGCGCTGACGCCGTACGCGATCAACACGCTGTGCCGGTCGGTCAACGTGACCGTACGGAACACCGTGCTGTCTCGAAGCGTCGCGTAGGCGCCGTTCTCGATCCGCCGCCCGGCCAACTGGCGGCCGGGGCTGAGATCGAACAGCCACTGGCCGTTGCGCTGGTTGAAGGTCGAGACGTACTCCTGCGTGCCGTCCCGATGCAACCGCCAGATCTCGGCGAGGTGAGGGATGGCGACGCTGGCATAACCGAGGACCTCGTATTCCTCGATGACATGCGATGACGTCGAGCCTGGTGCCTCGCCGGTGCCGATCCAGGGCCGAGCGTGGTGCCGCGTGAGAGGGACGGGCACGTGGTCGGGCGCCAGCCGTACCCCCTCGTCGGTCGGGGTCACCAGGTCGTCGGTCCGTACCCCGGCGAACCGGAGCACGTCGACCGAATCCGCGGCCCGGCTGAACGCGAGCGTGTCCGGCCCGGCCGGTCCGTGTACGGCGAAACCGAGGCCGAGTGCGTCGAACAGTTCGGCGGGCCTGCCGTACCCGCGCACCGCATGGAGCGGATACACCAACCCGCGCAGCGTCGACACCTCACCGTCGAACAGGGCGTCGGTCTCGCCGGGCACCAGGACTTTCTGGTACGCCGTTTCCAGGCCCAGCGGCATGGAGGCGAGTTGACTGTCATCGGGGCCGAACTGGGTCGGCAGCACGGTTCCGCGCGCGCCGGTGACAGATCCGGCGTTGAGGTCGTCCCACATCCGCGCGAAATGTACGGCCGCTCCGCCAGCGAGGCCCAGCGCACTGATCGCCCCTCCGACCGTGTAGATCGGGCCCGCGTCGCTCACGCTCATCCCGGGCTTGGCAGGGTCCAGTCGCAATGGTCCGGGCTGTTGGGAGCCCGGAGCGCCAGCACCGGGTTGACCGGAACCGGTCTGACCGGGGCCGGATTGTTGAGCTTGGGGCGCGGCGGCCACCGGGGCCGCTGCGGCGGGGGGAGGTACCTGGCCTGACGACCCGATCGGTGCGGTGACACCGGTCGGCGGGAGTGTGCCTGCCCCGAGCAGCGGAGCGGTCGGCATACTCGGCGCGGCGCCGCCCACCATCGGGGAGGTGGGAATCCCTGTCACGGCCGGACCGCCCATGCCGCCGATCGCTCCACCGAACCCGCTCGTCTGGCCGCCGGCGGTCGGGCCCGGGGCGGTCAGCCCGGGGGGCTGCGACCCGCCCCCGGTCGGAGCGCCGAGCCCTGGGTGAGTGGGGGCAGGGGCTTGAGGGGCGTACGGCGCATCCACCGTGCCGACCCCTGCCGCGCCGGTTCCCGACGTGGGCGCCGGCACCCAGGTCGGCGCGGTTCCGTTCGTGGTCTGAGTCCAGGTGGTCGACGGCGTCGTGGTCGTGGTGGTCGTCGGTGTCTGAGCGGCGCCGCTCTCCGTGGTGCCGCCGGCGGACATTCCCGCCGAGAAGGCCTGGTAGACCGTGCCACCTCCCGAGGGCCCGCCGCCCGCCGCCGTGTCGGCGGAGACCGTGGTGGTGGTGTAGGTCGTCCGGACCTGATGGGTCGATCCGGATGAGGAGTCGCCCGGCGATCCGGGGGGGACGCTGACCGGATCGTCGACTGCGGGCCGTGGCGAGGTCGGCGGGTACCCGGGCGGCAACGACCCTGGCGCTGCTCCCGCCACCTGCGCCATGGCGTTGTCGCTGATCACATCCGAGAGCTTGACCGAGCTGGGATCGCCCGTGACGTTCGCGACCGCAGAGGTGCCGAACTGGGTCAGGTTCAGCGACGGATCGGCGCCCTGGTCCAGCACGTTCTTGGCCGCGGCACCGGCCTCCTGGGTGCCCTGGTCAGTCGGTGCGAACGGCAACAGAGCAGGTGGCATCTGAGGCTGGGCCTTCGGGTCGACGGCGTTCTGGGCGGTCTCGTTGGCCCCCTTGCCCACCACCTGGGCTGGGTCCGTGACCGGTGCGATGCGGACCAACGGGGACGCCCCGGGGCCGGGATGGCCAGGCGCCGATCCCGACTTGCCAGGGGCCTGAGGCGCTCCTGAACTCAAGTTCGGCTGAATCGTGTTCTCGAACGTGATGTCGCCCATGGCCTGGGTGAGCGCCGTGTTCATCTGTTGCAGGTTGGCGCGGGCCCACACCTGAGCCTGAGCGGCGTACGCCGCCACCGCCGGTATGGCAACCGGGCACATGGAGGCGAGCATGGCGGCCGACTTCATGGAATTGTCGAGACTGATCAGCGTCGTGTTCATCCCGAGCTTGACATGTTCGGTGTAAGAACTGGCCTGACCACATCCCTGCGCCAGCGAATCGGTCGTGGCCGAGATCGACGAGGCCCAGGTCGAAACGGCCCGGACGCGCGGGATGGCCTGGTCGGCCGAGGTTCCCTCCCACGTGCCGGTCAGCCGCTGACTCAACGAGCCCACGCTCGTGCCGTCGTCGCTGGTCTGGGCACCCACGCTTTGCCAGTGCGTCGCGAGCTGGGAGAGCCGTACCTCGTCTGCCTCGGGGAACAAGCCGGCCGCGATCCACGGGGGGACGAAGTCGGAGGTGTAGACCGTGATCACGCCCAGACTCCCGGCGTCGCCTGGGCATTGTGTTCTTCGGTCGCGGCGTAGCCGTGCGAGGTCGTGACGACCCGGGCGGCGACGTCTTTGATCTGGTACGGCACCTGCAGCACGTTGTCCATGGCCTGGGTGGCGGCAGACTCGTACACGCTCCAGAAAGCACTGCCAGGCGCGTCGCCGCCCCACGCGGCCCCGAGCTCGGTGAAGCCCTGGGTGAGGGTGTCGTACGCAGCCATCGCGGTCGTGGCGAGGCTCATGAACCAACCGCCGACTCCAGCAACGCCCTCGGCGCTGACGCGGGTCTGGTAGTCGCTCACCGGCTCTCCTCGGAGGGGCGCGGGGCGCGGGCCGGGAGTGTCGTGATCGGGGGCAGCACGTCGCTCAGGCCCGGGAGCGAACTGATCATGGCCGCGAGGGGGTCCCCCGCCGGGTCGACCCCGATCGCCTCGGCCATCTGCCGACCCACGTCGACCAACGCGGCATCGCAAGCTTCGAGCAGAGCCTCGCGCAGGCGGTCGGTGGAAGCGAATCGGAGAGCGCGGGGTGTGAGCTGGATGTCGACGACCCGGTTCTGGGCGTCGACGACGACGGTGACCGCACCACGTTCCGAGGTGCCGGTGCCACGTGCTTCGGCCACGACGCGGTTGGCCTCGGCGATCATGCGGTCGAGGCGCCGGGACTCGGCGAGAAGGGTCTCCTGCCGGTGCTTGAGCTCGGCAGTGCGGGAGGGGAGGTACGGATCGTCGAGTCCCATCACGGCGCTGGCCGAGGTGTCGGACGCCATCCATTCGGAGAACGACGACATGGCGCACTCCTTCCTGGGCCGACAGTGGACCCTTTCTATCCCGAATCGGGGTCAAGCCCCTGAGCCATGATGCCCGCTGCCGAATGCGTTCGGGCCTCCTGTCTGCCACACTTCGCGCGTGTCTTGGTCTCCATTCGCGGGTCTGAGTTGGGACCTTCTCTCGTGCGGACGGCAAGGGCACGCCACGTATCGTCCCGACGAGCCCGCACTCGCCGAGCGGTTGTCGGTCGAGACGCCCTGGGGTGAGGCGTGGCGGTGTCTGCGCTGCGGCGACTACGTGTTGGGACCGGTGTCGAACCACGGACCTGCCGAGGGAGCACCGATCGTGCTGCGCGGACCCGCCCTGCGGGACGCCCTGATCCTGCGGATTCTCGCGGTCGACAAGGGAATTCGCGGGATCTTCCTGCTCGCCGTGGCCGTCGGGGTCTGGCGGTTCAGCGGTTCGCGGGACTGGCTGAGGCACACGGTCGAGACGTACCTGCCGCTGCTCAAACCCCTGGCCGACCAGCTCGGGTGGCAACTCCAAGACCTCACGTTCGTGCACTGGATCGAGATCGCGCTGGCCGCCAAACAGACCACGATCCTCGGAGTCGCAGTTGCGGTGGGGTTGTACGGCACCCTCCAACTCGTCGAAGCCGTCGGTCTTTGGCTCATGAAGAGGTGGGGAGAGTACGTCGCCGTCGTGGGGACGTCGCTGTTCCTGCCGCTCGAGGTCTACGAGATCGTCCACCAACCATCGGTATTCAAGGTATTGGCGCTGGTCGTGAACCTGTTCCTGGTGGCCTACCTGGTGCTGACGAAACGCCTCTTCGGCGCCCGCGGCGGCGCCGCGGCCCATCACGCCGCTCTTCATTCCGAGTCCCTGATGGAAGTCGAACTGGCGGCTGCTTCGGCCACGATCGGCCGAGGTTCTCGTCGACAGAGGAAGGCTCTCAGCGAGGGGTCGGTGGGATCCGGCGTGGAGCAGCGCGGTTCAGAGGTCTGGCCGGGTGCGGGCAGCCAGGGCCAGGATCAGTAGTAGTACGGAAACTTCGACCAGTCGGGCCGGCGCTTCTCGAGGAAGGAATCGCGACCCTCGACGGCCTCGTCGGTCATGTAGGCAAGGCGGGTGGTTTCGCCGGCGAACAGCTGCTGCCCGACGAGGCCGTCGTCGACGGCATTGAACGCGTACTTGAGCATGCGGATCGCGGTCGGGGATTTCGCGCAGATCTTCGCCGCCCAATCGAGGCCGGCGTCCTCCAGGTCGGC
>JBDHZQ010000139.1:0-6499 GCA_039811945.1 Propionibacteriaceae bacterium | reverse complement strand
CGATGGTCACGATCGCGTTGACGTCGGTTCCGCCGTCGGTCAGGAACTCGTTCTGGTACACGGTCGAGGTGAACTGGGCCATTGATCGATTCTCTCAGTCCTGCTGTGGAGTGGCGGGGGCCGGGTCAGGAGTCGTGACGAGGCGCGTCGAACGAGCCTACTCCCGACCCGCTCTGACCTGCATCAGGCGACGGAGCGCCCGGGAACGCGATTCGCGTCGTGCGCACCGTCGGCGCGGTCGGATCGAACGGCTCCTCGGGTTCACCGGGATCGGCCGTCTCCGCCGGCTGCGGGGGTACGGCTTCCTGCCCCGGGAGCGACACCCCTGGCTGCGTGGGTACGGCTTCCTGCCCCGGGACGGCAGGTTCCGAACCACCTTCGAGGGCGGTCGGCGTGGTCGGGTCGGCCGACGTGTCGTCGGGCACCTCGACGGTCGGCGTCGGCCTCTCACCGATCGGCGCTGATGTCTCGGGCGCTTGGTCGGGAACCTGCGCTGGGGACGTCGACACGTCGGCGGTGGGCAGCCCGTCGGCACCGGCGGGAACGTGCCGCGGATCGGCGATCTGCGGTTCTTCGGTCACCGGTGGTACGACCGCGACTTGTTCACCCAGACGGGCCAAGGCGACGGTGATGTTGTCCTTCCCGCCTTGCTGGTTGGCCCAGGCGACCAGGCGATCCGCGACGTCCACCAGCCCCGTGAGGGGAGGTTCGGCGCGGACAGCCTCCGACAGCACTGCCCCGAGTTCGTCGGGCGTAGAGGCGTAGTTCCAGAGACCGTCGCTGCAGACCAGCACCCAGCCGTGGCCGTCCACGGCGAGCTCGCCGACATTCGGGGTCAGGTCGGGAGCGTCCCGCCCGAGCCACTTCGTGATCGCGTGGGCGCCCTCGCCGGTTTCGGCCTCCTCGCGCGACACTCCCTCGGCCATGCGCAGTTGGGCGACCGAGTCGTCGACGCTGAGTTGCCGACCAGCCGCACCGTCGGGCACCCAGTAGATGCGTGAGTCACCCAGGTTGGCGTGGAACACCACGTTGTCGGAGATGACAGCAGCCGCGAACGTGGCGGAGGCGGCATTCGCGCTGTCGAGCGCGGTGTTGTCCACGACGGCGGTGTTGGCCGCCTCGACCGCCTGCTCGAGTGCCAGGCGCATGGCCGCTGAGCGTGACTCCGCCGTACCCACGCCTTTGGGTTGATTCGCCCAGAGCACGTCCCGGGCCGCGATCGCGCCGGCGAGCGAAGCGACGTCCGAATCCTCGGAACTGGAGACGCCGTCGCACACGATCAGAACCGCGCGTTCTCCGGGGGTCTGGCTGGCTGCCAGAGCCATGGCGTCTTCGTTGCGGGTATGCCTGATCCCCCGGTCGCAGACGCCGACCACCCAGCCGGCTGGCTCCTCGCGATAGTGGTCGCGTTCCTTCGTGGCCTTGGCTCCGCAGAGTGTGCAGTACCCGTCGACATCGACCTCGCCGCCACAATGGGCGCACGGCCGCGGTGGCAGATGCACGGTGTCGGATTCGCGTGCCGCGGCGCCAGGAGCCCACTCCGCCCTCGGGGGCTCTGCCCCCGAGTTCCCCCGAAAGGACTCGCGAGTCGCATCCGGAGTCCACTCCACCCCGGGCGGCGCGACCGGAACCGAGGAGACTCCAGGCGGAGCACTGTGTTCGTCGAGTCGCCATTCCACCCCGGGCGCCGGAACGGGCTCCGGTTCGCGGTCCTCGTCCTTGTCCTTGCCTCGGAGCCAACGCTCCAACCCGTCGGGCAGGAAGTTGGTCCATTTCCGCTCAGAGTCGCTCACAACAGGCTCCACCTTCGGGTTTGGTTCGCACTGTCGACCAGGCCGACACGTACGGCGGAGTCACTCTCCAACGAGGCCTGCCGTAGGTAGGCCTTTTCGAGCTGGTCGCGAAGGGCGATGTGAGTCGCCGGCACGTCACCGATCAGGGTCGTCGCCTTCGCGCCGTGCGCCCGGACGTCCGCCAGCGCGCGCTCGTAGATATCGACGTCGATTCGGGCTTGCGTCAGTGGGTCGAGCTTCGCCGTGTGGGTCGATGCGATGGCCTGCTGCAGGTCGCCGAGACCGCTGCCGAACGCCAGCAGGTGTTCGGCCTTGAGCCGTCGGGACTCCATGTAGCCGCGCGATGTCGACGGCACCATGTCGAGCGCGTCCAGTGTGCCCTTGAGGTCCTTGCGTTGGGCTCTCAACCGGGCCAACCCGAACGCAGCCGGCGTGACGTAGTTGGCGTCGGTCGACGCGCAGATGAGGTAGAGGTTCTCGGCGACGGCCGGCTCGCCGCCCAGTTCGCAGGCCACCGCCAGCGCCAGCTTGGGAGCGAGTTCACCCGGCACTTGGCCGTACACCGCATTGAAGCTGGATTGAGCCGTACGCCAATCGCCCGCCCGCAGCGAGCCCATCCCTGCCATCCACACGGCCCGCCACTCCCAAGGGTCGGCGGCGAGAATCTCGTTGACGTACTGGCGTAGCAATCGAGCATTGTCCATCTCGAGGGCCGCCATGCACTTGGCGATCATGACCTCGATCGATGCCTGAGGGGCGGCGTCGAGCGTGGCGAGCCGTTCCACCGGGTCGGGCAGGTCGAGCGAGCTCAACCACGCGAATTGCGGGTCGGCCGAATCCGGCCGTAACCGAGGCAGCTGGGTCCAGTCGAAACTGTTACTGGTCACCACGGGTGGGTCGAACAGCAGCGACGACGCCGAGCTTTGGGCGATGCCGGGCTGGGCCGCCCCCACCACCTCCCGCAGCACGCCGAGCAGCTGGACCCGCAGTTCGTCGGCCGACACGAAGCGATCGGCCGGATCCGGGGCGCAGACCTTGAGCAACAAGCGGTAGAGAGAGTCGTAGTCGGCGAACAGCGGCATCTGGTCGACGGGTGGCAGCGTGAACTCGTACGTGGACTGGTACCCGCGGAATTCGGCGCACAGGACGAGCAACGTGCGGCCGATCGTGTACAGATCGCTGGCGACCGACGGCCCAATGGACGCGACTTCGGGGGCCTGGTAGCCGACCGTCCCGAAGATCGGCGATTCGTCGTCGTCCATCCTCCGCACCCCACCGAGGTCGATCAGCTTGATCGAGTCGTCGACCTGGATCACGTTGTCGGGCTTGAAGTCGCAGTAGAGCAGGTGATGGTCGTGCAGGTAGCTGAAGGCCGGCAGAACCTCGAGGATGTAGGCGATCGCCCAGTCGACGGGCAGCGCGTCGTACTCACCGCCGTTGGCCGCCATCCGCTGCTTGAGCAGTTCCTTGAGGGACCGGCCGCCGACGTACTCCATGACGATGTACCCGGCGCCTTCGTGGGTCACGAAGTTGTAGATCTCCACGATCAACGGGTGCTCGACCTGGGCGAGGAACTGCTGCTCGGCGATCGTCGAGGCCAGCGCGTCGGCGTCACCGAGGTTCAGCAGGCCCTTGAGCACGACCCAGCGGTCGGAGACGTTCTTGTCGCGGGCCAGGTAGATCCAGCCCATGCCCCCGTGGGCGAGGCAGCCGGCGACCTCGTATTGTCCGGCGACCAAGTCGCCCTTCTTGAGCTTGGGGGTGAAGGAGTACGGCCGCCTGCACTTGGGGCAGAACCCCTCCAACCGTCCCTCGGCGCCGTCGACCGATCTCCCCACGGGTGATCCACAGGAGGGACAGTTTCGCTTGTCCTCGGGGATCACGGGATCGGCCATGACCGCGGTCTCGGGATCGACGTACGGGGCCGGCGGCACGTGGGTGAGGCCAGCGCCGAGGCGGGCGGCGCGCAATCGCTGAGCTGCCTCGCGGATCTTTCGGGCCGACCGGGTGACCGCACCGCCGGCTCGTGCCGTACCCAGAGCTGTGGCCCCGATCAAGTTCGACGCTCGAGTCACCGAGGTGCCGCCCGACTGGCGCGCCGCAGCCGCTTCGGAGGCCTCGGTGGACCCGGCGGGGGCACCGCAGACATCGCAGTAGCCGTCGATGATGCTGCCGGTGCAGCCCGGCATTCGGCACTTGCCGGTGGCGACCTTCGCAGGCGGGGCGCCGGCGACGCCGCGGCCGACGGGGATCGGGCCGGCCGAAGCCGGGGCGGCTGGGTTGCTCGTGGCCTGCTTGGGTGGGGATCCCCCGGGCGAACGGGGTACGGCGGGTGCGGGGGCCGGAATGCCCGGGCCGCCCACCGAAGCGGCGGCCATCGAGTGCGCACCGCCGGGAGCAGGCATGCCGCAGACGTCGCAGTAGCCGTCGACGATCGTGCCGGGGCACCCCGGCTGCACGCAGTTCACGCTCGTCCTCTTGCCGGCCCGAGGGACGCCGCGAGTTCGGCGTAGGCGGCCATGAGACGCCTGGCCACGTCGACCGGCGATGGCTGACGGGCCAGCACCGAGCCCACGAGCGAGCCCAGAGCGGACAGGTCCGCGTCGTCGGCGACACCGAGCGCCTTCGCCCGAGCCATCTGCACCTCCAACTCAGACACCAGCATGGTGTGTGACGCCAAGGCCCTGGTGTAGGCGTCCTGCACCACCTGCATGGCAGAGGAAACCTGAGTGAGCTTGGCCACATAGCCGTCGAGTTGCGACGCACTGCTCGGCACCGGCCCCAGGGCCTCGACCTGAGGTACGGCGTACTTCGGTGCCGGAGTCACCGTTCGAACCACCTGGGCGACGAGACCCTGCAGGTCCGCCTCGCGGGTCACCAACGACTCACGGGTCGCCCGCGCCCGGTCGAGAGTGTCCTTGGCCTGCCGGCGCTTCGTGTTGCCGACGATCAGGTCACGCTCCATCGTCGCCGCCTGGATTTCCAGGGGTCCGACGAGTCCCCCGACATCGGCGCCTCGGGCGGCGCGCGCGGCCATGTCGGCGGCCCGGGCGGCCATGTCGTCGACGGCTTGCATCAGCCTCGCCTGCGACACCGGCGGCTCGAGCTTGGCCTGGTCCCGGACCCGTTCGATCTGGGCCCGGACGTCTCTGATCCGGCCGATGATCTGATCGGTTTGGGGGTTGCGCTGCAGCCGGCTGCGCAGCTGCCCGGCCAGCGCGTCGGAGAGGCGGCACGCCTCGGGCAGCGACACCGACAGACCGTTGATGCCGGGCGACGCCTGTCCGCCGGGCGTGACGTCGTCGAGCCTGCCCCAGATCAACGCGGCCAGCTTCTCGCGCTCAGCCGGGCCGACCCGACCGGAGTCCCAGGTCGCGGCCAGCACGTCGTACCGGTTCTTGATCGCCTGCCAGACCGACAACGACAAGACCATGTCGTTGGTCAACTGGGCCCGGTCGGGAGAGGCCAGGATCGCCTGGTCGAGTTGGTCGAGCTCGGCCCGTCGCTCGGTGATCCACGAGCCGAGCGCCGTGAGGTAGGTCAGTGCGTCGGAGACTTCGAGAGGTTGTCCCAGACGTCCGGGGGCTGCAGGTGCGTTGCTCATTGGCGGGTCCTCAGCGGTATTCGGATAGGCGGCGGGTGATCCCCATCGTCGCGGCTGCGGCGGCGAGCAGCCCGGCGAGCGTCGAGACCCAGGCGATTCCGGCCAAGGGGGAGCGGGCCGTACGCAGGCTCGACACCGCATCGGCAGCTTGTGAATCGGCCAGCTGGCCCATGGTCGAGGTGAACGTGCGAAGCGGTCCGAGCGTGCCGCCGGCTCCAGTGGAACGGCCCAGCGCCTTGGCATTCGGGTTGCTCGGCTGGATCGCCGCGTGAGCAGCGGTGTAGGCAGCCCACTGGGTGGAGGGCGTCGAGGACAGCGAGTACGTCAGCATCGTCAGACTGTTCTTCACACGCTGGTCGGCCGAGCTCCAGTCGGCGGCGCCAGTCGTCGAGCCGAGATAGGTACGGCTTTCGGCCGCTTTCGCCTGGAAGGCCGAGGTCTGGGCTTCGGCGGCCGCCCGGCCGCTCAGCAGCGTCGTGCTGGTGACCATCGTGGTGTTCTTGGCCACAGTGTCGTTCTGCGCGCCAACCACCAACACCCCGATCAGCACGAGACCGACTGCTGCTGCGAGGCCGAGGTTGACGACGCGCCGGGTTCGTTGAGCCATGACCACGCACGCGCCGATCAGCGCCACGAGCGCCACCCAGCCGGCGACGACCGCCCAATCGCCGAATCGGCCGGACAACCCCGTGGTCACGCGCGAATCCGCGTCTGCTGCCAACGCGGACAACGTCGTCTCGGGTTCCTTCAGCCGGTCCCCTGCTGCGATGAAGGAACTCGCGCCCGACTGGCCTGTTGCGGCCTGGGCCCAGGCCGACTCCACGGCGCGCCGGTAGTCGCTCACCTGTTGTTGCACGTCGCCGAGCCGGGACGCGTCGGCCGGCGATGCCGCGGCGGCCTCGATCAGCATGTGAGTCGCCTGGTCGAGGCGGGTCTGGAACTGGCTCAACTCACCTGCCGCGGCCGGGGGATCGAGGAATGCGTCGGCCGCGATCTGGTCGGCCTCGGCGACCGCGGCGCTGGCGAGCCGCAGCCGTTGCCCCTGCTGTACGTCGGAGATCGAGGCGCTGAGCGTGTAGGCGGGGTAAGCCGTACCGAAGAG
>JBDHZQ010000138.1:0-6504 GCA_039811945.1 Propionibacteriaceae bacterium | reverse complement strand
TCCTCGACCCCGATGAGGGGCTGCAGCCCCAGTTCTGTGGCGATCATGCCCATCAGGTGTGCGAGCCGAACCGAGCACCCCCGAGGCAACCGGAACCGATGGCGATGACACCCGCCCGGTCGGCGCTGTGCAACGGTCAAGGTGATGGGGAAACGATGGGATCGCATCTCGCCCCCAAGCGAAAGTCCAGGTCAACCATGGGCTGACCTGGACTTTCTTCGTAGCGGGGATAGGATTTGAACCTATGACCTCTGGGTTATGAGCCCAGCGAGCTACCGAGCTGCTCCACCCCGCGTCGCTCGAACAACGTTACCTGATCGGCGAAGGCATCCCAAATCGCGCAGGCGCCACCCCCGAACGGACTGATCTGAACAGTCGAAAGTCGGTATGGGGCGGTCCCCTACACTTTCCGCGAACAGTCCTGCCGACCGGCACGGTCGTCCGAAGGAAAGGTTGACCGCGATGGTGGCTGACCGTATCTCCCGCCGCGTCCTCCTCGGAGGTGGTGCCGCATTGGCCACGTTGGCGGTCGCCGGCTTGGCCGGGTGCACGAGTGCGACATCCACGCCGCCGGCTGCTCAGCGCAAGACCCTCAGCGTCGGCGCCACCCTCGAACCACCCACCCTGGATCCGACCCTCTCCGACGCCGCTTCGATTCCCCAGTTGCTGCTCTACAACGTCTACGAGACGCTCGTGAAGATGGACGGCGACGGCAAGATCCGCCCGTTGCTCGCCCAGCGGTGGGACGTCTCGACCGACGGTCTCACCTACACCTTCGCCCTCGATCGCGGAGCCAAGTTCGCCTCCGGCGCCCCGGTCAACGCAGCCGCTGTGGTCGCCTCGATCGACCGTCTGCGGACCAGCACCTCGGCCACGATCAAGAGCCAGTTGTCAGCCGTGTCCCGGGCCGAAGCGACCGACGGGTCGACGGTCACCGTGACCCTGTCGCATCCGAGCAACGAGTGGCTCTATGCGATGACGTCGACGCCGGGCATCGTCGTCGACCCAGCCGTGACCGATATGGCGACCCACCCCATGGGGTCGGGCCCGTTCGCGTTCGGCTCCTGGGTCAAGGGCGACCGCATCACGCTCACGAAGAACACCAACTACTGGGGTACCCCCGGACGTTTCGACGAGGTCGCCTTCCGCTACTACGTCGAACCCAATGCGATGGTGGCCGCCATGCTGGCCGGAGATCTCGACATCATCTCGAATCTCCAGTCGCCGCAGACGCTGTCGCAGTTTTCCGACACCAACCGGTTCACGATCATCGACGGCACGACGACCGGTGAAGTCACACTCGGCTTCAACCACACCAACCCCGCGCTGAAGCAACTCGCCGTACGTCAGGCCATCTGCCATGCCATCGACCGGCAGGCCCTGCTGCAAACGGTGTGGGCCGGACACGGCATGTTGATCGGCTCGATGGCCTCGCCGACCGAACCCTACTACGAGGACCTGTCCAACACCTACCCGTACGACCCCGCCAAGGCGAAGGCACTGCTCGCGGAGGCCCAGATCACGTCGCTCAACCTGCGCTTCCGGGTGCCGGTCACCAAGTACGCCACCGATTCGGCCCGGTTCATCGCGAGCCAGTTGCAGGCCGTCGGCATCACGACGACGATCGAGGAACTCGAGTTCCCGCGCTGGTTGACCGAGGTGTTCCAGAAGGCCGACTACGACATGACGATCGTGGCCCACGTCGAACCGCGTGACATGGTCAAGTTCGCCAACCCGGATTACTACTGGCACTACAACAACCCGGAGTTCCAGGCCTTGGTCAAGGAAGCCGATGCTGCGTCGCCAGTCCAGTACGTCACCCTCATGAAGCAGGCCGGCGAACTGCTCGCGAAGGATGCGGCCGCCGACTGGCTGTTCCTGCTGCCGAATCTGGTGGTCACCAAGAACACCGTCAGCGGCATCAGCGCCAACGCCACGTCCCTCAGCTTCGACCTGACCACGATCGCTTCCCGCTAACCTCGCACGGGTGACCGTGCTGCGATCCGTCCTGCTTCGCCTGGCGGTGTTTGCTGCCAGCTTGCTGGTCGCCTCGGTCGTCATCTTCGTGCTCGTCCAGGCTCTGCCGGGGGACGTCGCTCGGTCCATGCTCGGACTCGGCGCCGACGACGCTTCCGTTGCGGCGCTGCGGCACAAGCTCGGGCTCGATCGACCCGGGTACGTCCGCTATGTCGAATGGCTCGGCGGTCTCTTGACGGGAAATCTGGGTACGTCGTACCTCACCGGCGAACCGGTGACAGCCCTAGTGGCGCCGAGAATCGCGGTCACCTCGTGGCTCTGCGGGATCGCGATCCTGCTCGCCCCGGTGATCGCCTTGCCGCAGGGCATGGTCGCGGCCATGAAGCGCCGGAACTGGCAGGGCCTGCTCGCGTCGGCCGGATCGCAGGTCGGCTTGTCGATCCCGGCCTTCTATGCCGGAATCCTGCTCGTGGTCGTGTTCGCCGTCGAGCTCCGCTGGCTGCCCGCCAATGGATACGCGCCGCTCGTCGACGCCGGTCGGCTCGACGTGGTGGAGTGGGTACGGCATCTGGTGCTGCCCGTGGCATCCCTGGTCATCGTGCAGGCGTCGGTGCTCACCCGGTACGTCCGCAGCGCTTTCGTCGAAGTCCTCACCGAGGACTACTTCCGGACGGCCAGAGCCGTCGGCTGGACCCGATGGCGTGCCTTGTGGCGCCACGGCCTGCGCAACGCGGCGATCTCGGTGATCACCGTGATGGGTCTCCAACTGTCGACGATGCTGGTCGGCGCGATCGTGGTGGAGCAGGTCTTCAGGCTGCCCGGGCTCGGTACGGCACTGCTCCAGGCGGTGTCCAACCGTGACCTGCAGATCGTGCAAGGGATCGTCATGGTGCTGGTCGCGGCCGTGTTGGTGATCAACACTCTCACCGACCTCGCCTACGTCGTGATCGATCCCCGACTCCGCGCCAAGGACGCCCGATGAAACGCGCCGGCCTGGTCGCCGGGATCGCCCTCGTGGGTGTGGTGCTGGTCGGGGCCTTGCTCAGTGTGTTCTGGACGCCGTACGACCCCGTCTCCATCCAACCCACCCAGGCCCTGCTGCCGTCGACCCTGGCCCACCCGCTCGGCACCGACGGCTTCGGCATCGACGTGCTCTCCCGGCTGCTGGTCGGCGCCCGCACGACCGTCTCCGTCGGCGTCATCGCGGTGTCGCTCGCTCTCGTCGGCGGGGTCCCGCTCGGCGTACTGGCCGGCATGGTCGGCGGGTGGGTCTCGGAGCTGGTGTTGCGGGTCAGCGACGTCATGTACGCCTTCCCGGCTCTGCTGCTGGCGATCCTGTTGGCGGCCACGCTCGGAGCATCGACGGGTACGGCGATGGTCGCCATCGGGCTGGCGTCGATTCCCGCGTTTGCCCGCGTTGCCCGGGCGGCCACGTTGCTCGTGATGACGCAGGACTACATCCTGGCTGCCAAGGCGTCAGGGACCTCGCGCGCGGCTGCGGCCGTACGGCACATCCTCCCGAATATCGGTGCGGTCGTGGGGGTGCAGGCCTCGGTGTCGTTCGGGATCGCGATCCTCGCCGAGGCGGCCCTGTCGTACCTCGGACTCGCCACGCCGCCACCCACCCCGACCTGGGGACGGATGCTGCGCGACGCTCAGTCGTACATCTTCACGAACCCGGAACAAGCTTTGTGGCCGGGCCTCGCGATCGGTATCGCCGTACTCGGCCTCAACCTGCTCGGCGACGGGCTGCGCGACTACCTCGACCCCAGGCTGCGGGAGACGCCATGAGTGCTCTGCTCGAGGTCGCCAACCTCCAGGTGTCGTTCGGCCGGTCGCGGCGGCAGGTGATCCGCGGGATCAGTTTCACGGTGGGGTACGGCGAACGTGTCGGCCTGATCGGGGAGTCGGGGTCGGGCAAATCGGTGACGGCTTTGGCCGTCATGGGACTGCTCGACGAGTCCGCCCACGTCACCGGCTCGATCAAACTCGCGGGGCGAGAATTGGTCGGCCTGAGGGATCGGGACCTGGCACCGATGCGCGGCGACCTGATGACGATGGTGTTTCAGGAGCCCATGACGGCGCTCGACCCGACGATGCCGGTGGGGCGGCAGGTGGCCGAGGTGCTGTTGCTGCATCAGGAGGTGACGCCTGGCTCCGCCCGTGGTCGGGTCGTGGAGACGCTCCGGGAGGCCGGCCTGGTCGATCCCGAGCGAGTCGCCGACGCCTACCCGCACGAGTTGTCTGGCGGCCAGCGGCAGCGAGTCGTGCTCGCGATGGCGTTGGTCAACCGACCGGACCTCGTCATCTGCGACGAGCCCACCACTGCCTTGGACGTCACCGTGCAGGATCGCGTGCTGACCTTGCTCGACAGTGAACTCGACGCGGTCGAAGCATCGTGCCTGTTCATCAGCCATGACCTGGCCGTCGTGTCGCGGGTCTGCGAACGGGTGTTGGTCATGCTCGACGGCGAGATCGTGGAGGCGGGCACGGTGAGCGACGTGTTCACCACGCCGGTGCATCCGTACGCCCGTGGTCTCGTCGCGACAGCCCGGATCGACCTCGTCAAGCCGGGGGAACGGTTGCCGACGATCGAGGACTTATACGCGCGGGAGGCGGCGCGATGAGTCTGTACGAGGTCGACCACGTCAAGCGGCGTTACGGGCGCGAGGGCGCGTCAGGCGCGGTCCTGGCGGTTGACGACGTGTCGTTGACCGTCGAGGCCGGTCAGCGGCTGGGCATCGTGGGAGAGTCAGGCTCTGGCAAGTCGACGCTGATCCGGATGATGACCGCGCTCGATCAGCCGACCGCCGGGATCGTCAGATTCCACGGTCAGATCGTCAGTCACCGTCAGGAACGCGATCTGGGCGAACTGAGATCCAAAGTGCAGTTGGTGTTTCAGGATCCACGGTCATCTCTCAACCCGAGGATGCGCGTTCGAGACATCATCACCGAGCCGCTTCGATCGGCCCTCTTGAGGCGACGTTCGGACGTACCGACAGACGTAGGAGGCCGATTGGGGGAGGTCATGACGGCCGTCGATCTGCCGTTGGACGCGGCGAGTCGGTATCCCCACGAGTTCTCGGGAGGCCAGCGGCAGCGCATCGCGATCGCCCGGGCGCTGGCTCCCAAGCCCGAGGTCCTGGTCGCCGACGAACCGGTGAGCGCCCTGGATGTTTCCGTCAGGGCTCAGGTTCTCAACCTGGTCACCGACCTGGTCGCTGCCCATGGGTTGACCTTGATCATGGTGAGTCACGATCTCGCGGTCGTACGGCACGTCTGCGACACCGTTGCGGTGATGAAGAACGGACGGATCGAGGAATACGGTCCCGCCGAGCAGGTGTATACCGACCCCTCCTCCTCCTACACCAAAAGCCTCCTGGCCGCGGTGCCGAAGCTTCGATCCTGATCGCGGCGTGTCGCATGACGTCGTCCTGCCGGTGGTGACGGCACGGAGCGCCGCTGCGGCTGGGTTCCGTGCTGTTCGGCGCGAGATGGGGCTGCGTCCGAGACTCGAATGGAACACCCTCTCCGGTACCAAAACTGCCCGCGAATTGGGGCCGGATTGAATTGGAACGTTCAAATATCCGCCTGCGGGAAGATTCGATTCGGGTGTGGCGCTGAAGGGACGGATGCAGGACTTGGCAGGATCGCCCAGTGAGGGCGAGTCTCGGGGCGAGCGTGGGGTGAGCAATCCGACGCGTACTTCGCCGCAGCGCCGGCTGACCAGCATCGATCGGCCGGAGCGGTAACGTGCCGCCCATGGCCCTCGCGAAAGACCTCACCGACGACCTCAGGCTGGCGCATGTGCTGGCCGACAATGCCGACTCGATCACGACGAGCAGGTTCCGGGCACAGGATCTGCAGGTGCGGAGCAAGCCGGATCTCACTTACGTGAGCGACGCCGACACCGAAGTCGAGGAGGCCATCCGCCGTACCCTCTCGCGCACCCGCCCGCGTGACGCCGTCCATGGCGAGGAAGGCGCCGACACCGGCTGGGGGCCCAGGCGGTGGATCATCGACCCGATCGACGGTACGGCGAACTTCGTGCGTGGCGTTCCGGTGTGGGCCACGCTGATCGCGTTGATGGTCGAGGATCGGGTCGAGGTGGGCCTCGTGAGTGCCCCGCAGTTGGGCCGCCGCTGGTGGGCGTGCACGGGGGGTGGCTCCTACACGGGCCGCAGTCTCATGCAGGCGACCCGGATGCAGGTGTCCGCCGTTGCCACGTTGTCCGACGCCTTCCTGTCGTACTCCTCCCTTCACGGCTGGGTCGAAGCCGGCCGCGGCTTACAGTTCGGCGACCTCATGCGCTCGGTCTGGCGCACGCGCGCGTTCGGAGACTTCTGGTCTCACATGCTCGTGGCCGACGGAGGCGTGGACCTATCTGTCGAGCCCGATCTGGCCCTTCACGACATGGCGGCGCTCGATGTGATCGTGCGGGAAGCAGGCGGAGCTGCCACGGACATGGCTGGCCAACCACTCCGCTTCAATCAGCCGGTGCCGCGAATGGAGAGTCTCCTGCTCTCG
>JBDHZQ010000137.1:0-6588 GCA_039811945.1 Propionibacteriaceae bacterium | reverse complement strand
TCGACCTGTTCCATCGAGTAACCCCGCGGAACGACGGCGAACTCGACGTCACGCACATCGGCTGACGACAGCGCTCCGTCGGGCATCTCCGGCGCCACCCGATCGTCGACGACATCGGGCAGCTCGCCTAGCCTGCCCGTCGCCGCGACCGCCGCGACTCCGATGACCGCGACCGCCAGCGCCGCGATGAACCACTCCATCCGGTCAGCCTAGTCGTTGGAGGTCGGCCGTCACTTGGCTAGTTGGGGTCCTTCGGCGTCGGCTTCGACATGGGTCCGGTCATGGCAGCGACGACCTCGTCGACCGTATCGACGACTTGCAGGAGATCGAGGTCGGCGGCAGAGACGTACCCGGCGGGAAGGACGGTCGTTCGCAGCCACTCGATCATCGGCGACCAATACTCGCTGCCGACCAGAGCGACGGGGAAGTGATCGACCTTGTGGGTCTGAGTCAGCGTGAGTGCCTCGAACATCTCGTCGAAGGTCCCGAACCCGCCGGGCATGACGACGAAGCCTTGGGAGTACTTGACGAACATCGTCTTGCGGGCGAAGAAGTAGCGGAAGTTGATCCCGAGGGTGACGTACTTGTTCAGCGACTGTTCGAACGGCAGCTCAATCCCGAGACCGACCGACGTGCCCCCGGCCGCGCTGGCGCCCTTGTTGGCGGCCTCCATGATGCCCGGGCCGCCGCCGGTGATCACCGCGTACCCGGCCTCCACCAGCGACGCGCCGACCGCTTGAGCAAGCGCGTAGTGCGGGTGGGTCCGCTTCGTCCTGGCCGACCCGAACACACTGATCGCCGGGCCGAGTTCGGCGAGCGTGCCGAAACCTTCGACGAACTCACTCTGGATGCGAAGGACCCGCCACGGGTCGGTGTGCACCCAGTCGTTGGACCCACGGCTGGTCAGCAGGCGTTGGTCGGTGGTGGTGGGCAGTCGATCGGCCTTGCGCCGGATAACCGGGCCCTGGTTCTGTGTTTCGTCGCGGAATCGTTTCGCCACGAGCGACCACTATTCCGTTCCTGGCTGTCGCTCGCCAGTCCCTGCCCGACGACGACGCGCCCGCGGCTCCCTCAGCTGGTCAGCCAGGCCACCAGCGCTGCTCGGCAGGCGTCGAGATCGACAGCCGGGCAATACTCGTCGTCAGCATGGGCCAGGTTCGGGTCGGCCGGGCCGTAGTTCACAGCCGGGATCCCGAGCGCTGAGAAGCGCGCCACGTCGGTCCAGCCGAACTTCGGCCGAGGCTCTCCGCCGACCGCTGCCACGAACTCTGCGGCGGCCGGCTGGTCCAGACCTGGCCGGGCCCCGACCGCGAGGTCGAGGAGGCGTACGTCGTACCCGTCGAACAGCCTGGTCACCTCGGCCAGCGCCGCGTCGGCGTCCTTGTCCGGGGCGAACCGGTAGTTCACCAGCACCTCGCACCGATCGGGGATCACGTTGCCGGCGATTCCGCCAGAGATGCCGACCGCGTTCATGCCCTCGCGGTACTCGAGCCCGTCTACGACGACGCGCTGGGCTTCGTACGACTCCAGCCGCCGCAATGCCTCGCCCATCGCGTGGACGGCATTGCTGCCTCGCCAACTGCGCGCCGAGTGGGCAGCCTTGCCGTACGTGCTGACGGCGACGCGCAATGTCCCCTGGCAACCACCTTCGATCGCCGCCCCCGTGGGCTCCATGAGCACTGCGAAATCACCGGCGAGCAGGTCCGGCCGCTCCCGCGACAGCCGGTTGAGCCCGTTCCGGTCGGCGTCGACTTCCTCGTGGTCGTAGAAGATCCAGGTGACGTCGCGGGATGGTTCGGCCACCGAGGCAGCCACGGCAAGCGCGACGGCAACCCCGCCCTTCATGTCGCAGGTGCCACGGCCGTACACGCGCTCCTGACCATCGACCGTCTCCACCCACGACGGGAGATTGCCCGCGACCGGGACCGTGTCGAGGTGCCCGGCGATCACGACTCGTTCGGTCCGTCCGAGTTCGGTCCTCGCGATCACGGCGTCGCCGTTGCGTTCGACCTGCAGGTGAGGTGTGGCTCGCAACGTCTCCTCGACCTCGTCGGCCAGCGCGCGTTCGTTCCCGCTGACCGACTCGATGTCGGTGATCGTTCGCAGAAGGGTGACCAGGTCGGTCTGCACATCCAGCATGCCGTCAACCTATCGCCGAGCAGCCGAGCGCCCGGGCCTGTCACACTCCCCCGCTACTCTGGCCCGCATGGCAGAGCGGAAGGCATGGGGCTGGGGTCTGGCGACGGTACACGAGTCCGGGCAGGTGCTCGACACGTGGTACCCCGACCCGAAACTGGGCGCGTACGACGACTCGCCCTGGCCGCAGGGACTCGGTTTCGAAGCCGACGAGGGACGTCACGTCACCGGGCAGGTCGTGAGGGTCGAGATCGACCTCGATGCGCCGCCGGCCTCCACCGCCGACGCCTACCTGCGTTTGCACCTGCTCAGCACCCGCCTGGTCGCACCGCGCGGCCTTGATCTGACGGGCATCTTCGGCGTCCTCCCGAACGTGGTCTGGACGTCGGCAGGTCCGTGCGCGGTCGACGGTTTCGACGAGGTACGGCTTCGCTTCCGGGGAGCGGGCCGGCAGCTCAGCGTGTACGGGGTGGACAAGTTCCCTCGCATGCTCGACTACGTCCTGCCGAGCGGAGTCCGGGTCGCCGACGCCGACCGGGTTCGGCTCGGCGCCCACTTGGCGCCCGGCACGACGGTCATGCACGAAGGATTCGTCAACTTCAACGCCGGAACGCTGGGCGCGTCGATGGTCGAGGGGCGGATCTCAGCCGGTGTGGTGGTCGGTGACGGCACCGACGTCGGCGGTGGCGCGTCGATCATGGGCACGTTGTCGGGCGGCGGCCAGGAAGTCATCACGATCGGCGAACGGTGCTTGTTGGGTGCCGAATCGGGCGTCGGCATCTCGCTCGGCGACGACTGTGTGGTGGAGGCGGGTCTCTATGTCACGGCCGGCACCAAGGTCACGGTGCCCGACGGTCGTGTGGTGGCCGCCCGCGAACTTTCCGGCGCGTCGAACCTGCTGTTCCTGCGCCATTCGGTCACCGGACAGGTCCAGGCCAGGAGCCGCAACGGGGGGGTTGTCGAACTCAACGCGGCCCTGCACGCGAACTGATGCCTGACCCCAATCGGCTCGACCGCGGCACGCGAACCGCCTTGATCGGCATCGCGGTCGCGGTCCTGGTCTTGGGGACCTTGGCCTTCGTGGTGGGCCGTCTGTGGGGGCAGAACACGCCGCCGCCGATTCCGCCGCGGGAGCGGTGCGTCGCGACGGTCGGCGATCAGACAGCCGATCTCGAACTGGAGCAGGCGTACTACGCCGCGATCATCGCCGGCGTCGCCAACCAGCGAGGGCTTCCCCCGCGCGCCGTCTCGATCGCCCTCGCGACCGCCCTCCAGGAGTCGGGTCTGCGCAACATCGACTACGGCGACCGAGACTCGATCGGCCTGTTCCAACAGCGACCGTCTCAGGGCTGGGGCACGGTCGAGCAGATCATGAACCCCCAGTACTCGGCCGGAAAGTTCTACGACGCCCTGGTCAAGATCCCCGACTGGCAGAACGGCGACATCAACGACGTGGCTCAGGCCGTGCAGCGCAGCGGCGTTCCCGACGGCTACCGCAAGCACATCGAGCGCGCGAAGATTCTGGGCAGTGCCTTGTCCGGCGAGACCCCGGCGGCGTTCTCCTGCCTGATCCGAGGCACGGGTACGGCCGACCCGGCCACGTTCGCCGACCTGGTCAAGGCGACGTACGGCGGCACCGCTCCTGCGACCACCAGCGGTCAGACCATCACCGTCACGACGGCCAGCGACCGCACCACATGGGCGGTCGCCGCCGCAGCCCAGGCGTGGGCGTCGTACCACGGCATCCGTCAGGTCTCGGTCGGCAACCGCACCTGGGTGGTCTCCGGATCGACCTTGGGGCCGTGGGCGACCGCGACGCCAGGGCCTGACCGGGCCGTACGCATCGGGTTCTGATCAGGCAGGCGGTTCGGCCGAAACGAACTGCCGGAGCGCCTCCGACAAGCCCTCCGGATACAACGGAATCATCCCTTCGTCGATGATCGGGCGCCACTCGCACCAGATGTCGATCCCGTCGTCGTTCAGGAACCCACCCTCGGCGGGAACCGGCAGAGGTGGCGCTAGCCGAGCCAGGTAGACGAACACCACCTCGTGCCCGAGATCACCGTTGTAGACGAAGATGTTCTCGACCACGGACAGCAGGGTCAGTGAGTCGCCGTCGAGGTCCAGACCCACCTCCTCGGCCATTTCGCGCACAACCGTCGCCCTGGTGTATTCGCCGTACTCCACGTGACCGCCCAGCAGGCGGTGGAAAGCGGTGGGGTGACTGGTCGCGTCGTGCCCCCGCCAGACCAAGTGCGAGGTGCCGGCGAGGAGCACGCAGTACGCCTTCAGCTTCGGCATCTGGCGCGCCACAGGGCCCTCAGATTCCTCGTCGTGCGCCTCGGTCACCGCCCCACCTTATCCGGCCGTCGACCACACCTAGCCCCCACGGAGTTTGTGCTTCAACAAGGCCAAATGCTGTCGTGATCAGGCGTAGTGTCGCGCACATGGCCCGCCGCTCCGTCCGATCCAAGTCGCCCTACGAAGAGTCCATCGGGTTCAGCAGAGCAGTGCGGCACGGCTCCTACGTGGCGGTCTCGGGTACGGCTCCGGTCTGGCCCGACGGGCACGTCGATCCCGACCCTCGGGTGCAGGCACTGCAGTGCTGGGATATCGCGCTCGACGCCCTGTCGCGGCTGGGTGGCCGGGTCGACCACGTGATCCGCACGCGGCAGTACCTCGTCAACGCCCGCCATGTCGACGCGGTCAGTGAGGCGCACCGGCAGGTGTTCGGCGACGTCAAGCCAGCTTCCACGATGGTCATCGTCGACGCGCTGCTCGATCATCGCTGGCTGGTCGAGGTCGAACTCGACGCGATGATCGACTGATCCTGCGCTCAGGAGGCGGCCGTACCCACGCCCGGTGTCACTCCGCGGCCGCCGACACCAACCGTGCTGCCGCGGCGGAAATGCGTTCGTTCGTCGCCGTGAGCGCCACCCGTACGTGCGCAGCCCCGGCTTCGCCGTAGAAGTCCCCCGGCGCGACGAGGATGCCCAGAGTCGCGAGCCACTCACAGGTCGCCCGGCCTGATTCTCCGCGCGTCGCCCAGAGGTAGAGGCCTGCCTCGGAATGGTCGATCCTGAATCCGGCCACCGTCAGGGCGTCGGCCAGGATCCGGCGGCGAGCGGCATAGCGCTCCCGCTGCAGGTCCACGTGCCCTTGATCTCCGAGCAGCACCGTCATGGCGGCCTGCACGGGCGTCGGAACCATCATCCCCAGGTGTTTGCGCACCGACAACAACTGGGAGACGACGGCCGAGTCGCCGGCGACGAACCCGGCTCGATACCCGGCCAGGTTCGAACGCTTCGACAGGGAGTACGCCCCGACCAGACCCGTGGGATCACCACCGTTGAGTGAGGCGTCCAAGACCGAGACGGGGGTGGCCTCCCACCCGAACTCGCCGTAGCACTCGTCCGCAGCCAGCAGGGCCCCGCGAGACCGCGCGTAGTCGATCCACGCCAGCGTCTGCGCCGCGGAGTCGACCCGTCCCGTGGGATTCGACGGGGAGTTCGTCCACACCAACCGAGGTTGCTCGTGCTCGACGTCGTCGGGAGAGTCGGCCGTGACCACCCGGGCGCCGACCATCGCGGCGCCCACGGCGTACGTGGGATACGCCGTGGCCGGGATGACGACCGTGTCGCCGGAACCCAGTCCGAGCAACGTCGGCAGCCAGGCGACGAGTTCCTTCGTACCGATCACCGGCAGCACGCCATGGTCACCGACGTCAGGGGCTCCCCAGCGCGACGACAGGTACGTACGGATGGCGTGGCGCAGCGCCGGCGTGCCCCAGGTCAGCGGGTACCCGTGGGCGTCGGACGCTGCGATCAAGGCCTCGCGGCCCAGGTCCGGGGTCTCGTCGACCGGAGTTCCGACCGACAGGTCACAGATCCCGCTCGGATGCTCCGACGCGGTCCGGGCGGCACCACTGATCGTGTCCCAGGGGAAGTCCGGCAGCGCGAGCGGCCGGAACAGCGATGTCACTCGCCCTGTGGTGGCAACGCGGCGACCACAGGGTGGTCGTCGTCGATGACCCCGAGCTTGGCGGCGCCGCCCGGCGTACCCAGCTTGTCGAAGAATTCGGTATTGACCGCCAGGTATTCGGAGTATTGACCCGGCAGGTCGTCTTCGTAGTAGATCGCCTCGACCGGGCAGACGGGCTCACAGGCTCCGCAGTCGACGCACTCCTCCGGGTGGATGTAGAGCATCCGATTGCCCTCGTAGATGCAATCGACCGGACACTCGTCGACACACGCACGGTCCTTGATATCGACACAGGGAAGGGCGATGACGTACGTCACTTCGGCTCCTCGAACTCTCGCTCAGGCGCCCGATACGGGCGCTCCCGCGACAATACCGCGCGTATCGCGAGTCGGGCGGTGGAGCCCGCCCAGCGTCAGGCCGGAGCGCAGACGATCTTGTCCTGAGGCGCGTAGCGCACGAAGAACTTCTCTT
>JBDHZQ010000136.1:0-6616 GCA_039811945.1 Propionibacteriaceae bacterium | reverse complement strand
CGATGGGCGATCGCGACGACGGTACGGCCCGCCAAGAGAGCGTGCATCGAGCCTTCGAGGTGCCGCGCCGTCCGCGGGTCGATGAGTGAGGTCGCCTCGTCCAGCACGAGCGTGTGCGGGTCCGCGATCACCAGGCGGGCCAGTGCGATTTGCTGGGCCTGGGCGGGGGTGAGGCTGTGCCCGCCTGAACCTACGACGGTCTGGATTCCGTCGGGTAATCGCTCGACCCACTCACGCGCATCGACGGCGGCCAGCGCTTCGTTCACGACCTGGTCCGTACTGTCTTCCCTCGCCAGCACCACATTGTCGCGAATCGATCCCACGAACACGTGATGTTCCTGGGTCACCAGCGCGACCTGGGTGCGAAGCTGATCGAGCGGAAGTTCGGTCGCCTCCACCCCGCCGATGGTGACCGTACCCACGCGAGGCGGATTGATCCCCGCCGCGAGACGGCCCAACGTGGATTTGCCCGACCCCGACGGCCCGACGATAGCCAGCCGCTCCCCCGGCACGACGTCGAGATCGACGTCGTGAAGCACGTCGTGGGATTCGCGATAGGCGAAGCGCACCTGGTCGAGGCGCAATTCGGTGCCGGTCGGTCGGGCGCCCGAAGCCACCCGATCGGCGGGCACCTCAGCCAGTCCGAGCAGGCGGGTCGTCGAGGCCAGCGCCACCTGAAGCCGGTCGACGATGTGGATGATCCGATCCACAGGATCGAACAGTTGCTGGCTGTACAGCGTCGCAGCCGTGATCTGGCCCAGGGTCACCCAGCCCTGCGCGTAGCCCCACGTACCCAACAACACGATCCCCACGAGCGGGCCCTGGAACGCGTAGTCGAGGGTCGTGAACAGCAGATTCCTCAATGTCATCGTGTAGCGCTCGGCCTGCGCGGAGACCTGGAGGTCCGCCTCGGTCTGGGCGAGCCGTACCCGCTTCAAACCCAACGCCTCGATCGTACGGGCACCCTCCACCGTCTCGGTGATCGTCGCGTTGATGCGCGAGTAGGTGCCGCCTTCGGTGATGTAGCCCTTCGGCGCGCGCCGCAGATACGCCCTCGCGATGAAGAAGAGGAAGAACCCGGCGACGAGCGTGGGTACGGCCAACAGTGCCGAGTTGAGCACCATCGCTACGACCGACAGCACGATCAGCACGCCGTTGAGCACGAACGCGGGAGCAGCATCGCGCGCCGCCTCGCTCATGATCGTCACGTCACGCGTGATCCGCGTCACGAGATCACCCGAAGAGGAGCTTTCGATCCGTGACAAGGGCAGACGCAACACGAGCCGTACGACTCGCTCCCGAGCGTCGGCCAACAGGTCCTGCCCGAACACGGTCGACACCCACCTGGCGACGAACGTCAGCAACGCTTGCCCGAGCACGATGATCGCGATGACGAGCGCGAGGCTGTCCAGGGTGGCCACGGTTCCGCCGGTGGTCGCCCGATCGACGAGGGAGCCGAGCAGTCTGGGTACGGCCAAACCCGCCACCGCGGCGAGCACGTTCACGACGATCAAGACTGTGAACAGCCCGCGGCGTTCGTCGACCAAGTCACGCACGAAGGCGAAGGCAACCGATGCCCTGGCGACGGGGAGGCCCCGCTTCGGTGCACGCGAGGAAGCGAAGTACGACTCCGCCCTCTGCTCACGCACCCTGTGTCTCTGCCACAGTCTTCTCCACCGGGTCGACCAGCCGAGTCCCGTCAGGCGATGCTCGGCTTGTTCGGCCAGTAGTTCAGGGAGGTCGACCTCGTCGCCCGACACGTCGGTGGAACGAGGTCTATCTGCGGGTGAGTGTGAGCGCTTGGCATCGGTCAGGGGCGACCCCGTGGGCGCGCTGGTCGGGCCGAGTGGAGCCGAGGGCGTGGGAGCCGAGGGGCTGACGGACGGGCCGTACGCTCGCCACGTCTGGACCGACGAGGCCAAGAGATCCTGCGTCATCGCGGGTCCCTCCCGACCCCGAGTTCGGATTCGCTCATCCCCCGTGCCACGACCGAGCGGTACCGCGGGTCGGAGAGCAACTGGTGATGAGAGCCGGTGGCCACGACGACTCCGTCTTCGATCAGGGCCACCTCGTCGGCGTGGTGGAGGAGCAGCGGAGACGCGGACGTGACGACGGTGGTGCGGCCGCGACGGTGTGCCGCGAGCGAGGCAGCGATCCGAGCTTCGGTGTGGGCGTCGACGGCTGAGGTTGGCTCCACCAGCACGAGGACCGACGAGTTCGCCAGGATCGCACGGGCCAGCACGATGCGCTGTCGCTGGCCACCCGAGAGGCCTCGCCCCTTCTCGTCGATCTGCCCTTGCCAACCTTCGGGCAACGAGTCGTAGACGTCCTCGGCGCAGGCGACTCTCAGCGCCCTTTCTGCGGCCTCTCGCGTGGCGGTGCCATGCGGGTCGACGTTCTGCTGCAAGGTTCCTTGGAACAGCATCGAACTGGCATCACTGACCAGGATGTGGCGGCGGATCTCGTCGAGGGGAAGTTGGGCCAGGTCCACTCCAGCCAAGGAAACGCCCCATCGGGCGGACGCGGCAGCCGCGTCGGCCTCTGCCATCTGCTGACGTTGCCCCATGCGGCGGTTGCGCTCGACCTTCGCCTCTCGTCCTCGCAGTTCCTCACCGGACACGTCCTTCGGCGGCTCGGAGGTGGTGGGCAGGTACCTCCCCAGCCGGTCTGCTAACGCCGCAGTGTCGTCGGGCACCGACGACACCAGCGCCGTCAGCAGCCCGGCTTTCACGGTGAGACCGCTGACGTGGTCCGTGAGGTCGCCGTGGCCTGATGCCGCCGCCGGGGCGGCGGCATCAGGCCACGGCGACCTCACGGAGAGCAGGGCAATCGTCTTCCGGGCGGCAACCAACCCTTGAACCCAGCGTTGTGCCATCTCGAAGAACGTCTGGATCGGCCAGACAAGGAAGACGGCGTACCCGAAGAAGCTGATCAACTGCCCGATCGTGACCCGGCCGGCACCCATCTCGTGAACGCCCTGCCACGTGAGCAGCACGAGCAGCAAACCGGCGAACAACACCGACAACCCCTGCACCCCAGCGCGCCAGGTGCCGCTCGCGACCCCGGCGTCACGGGTCAGCCGGGACTGTGTGGCGTAGTTCGCCCCGAACGTCGCCTCGCCGCCGATGCCGCGCAGGATTCGCAATCCCGCCACGATGTCGGTGGCTTGGGAGGTCAGGTCGGAGGATCGCTTGCGTTCCAGCTGCTGAGCGCCGTGCAGCGGCTTCAAGAGCAGCGTGCTCGTGCCGACCAGCACCGGCACGGCGGTGATGACGACGAGACCCAACGGTGTCGACGTCTGCATCATCAAGGCGACGACGACACCGAACGCCACGAAAGCGGAGACCGTACGGGTGACGGTCTCGAATACCGCCCCGAACGTGTCCGAGTCACCGGAACTGACGCTCAGCACCTCGCCGGTGGGGGTTCGTCGGGCCAAGACGTGACCCAATTGGGTGGCCTTGCGGGCGACGAGTTCGACGATGCCGTACAAAGCCACCAGCCAGCCCCGAACCGCCAACGTGTGCCACACGATGCCCGCAGCCGTGCCGATCCCGATCATGACGAACAACAACGCGGCCCAACCCACGGTCGCCACGGGGTCCGAGCGCAGGACGCCGTCGTCGATGGCCCGGCCGATCACGTACGGGCTCAGCGCCGGTGGCAGGAACCAGAACAACCCCATGGCGCTCTGGGCGATCATCACGCGCCGCTGCACACCCATGAACCAGAACAGAAATCTGCTCGGGCTCCGGGTATCAGGCGTGACCGGCGCCCCCTCCTCGAAGGCCACCAGTCTCGGTGGGAAGTCGATCACAAGTGTCGACCCTAGGCCGGGGCGCCGACAGTTTGGAAATGAGTTTCGCCTCGAGTGCGGTCGGTCCACCGCGTCGTCATTCCGCCGACAGCCGGCCCGGCCAACCCCGCGCACGAGCCTTCGGACGGACTATGCCACCGCCTGCCCGAAGTTCGAGGGCTGGCCGCCACCATCGTCCAGGACCCGTCCTCGACGGGCACGTCGCCTGACCACTCCTCTGACGCACGTGACGAAGGCGTCGTAGTCCCCCACCTGCCGGGCCGAGAAGCGCAGGACAATCCAGCCGGCGGCGACGAGACGAGAATCCTTCGCCCGGTCGTTCTCGAATGCGGCACGTGACGAATGAAACTCAAACCCGTCGATCTCGATCGCGATCCTGAGTCGTGGGAATGCGATGTCGATGAAGTAGGTGGCTTGGTCGAGCCGCACCCGATAGTTGGTCTGCCAGCCGCGGAGGCGCGCCCTGCGAAGATGTCGGTGAGCTAAACGTTCGGGCTCCGACCAGGGCTCGTCACGCGAGTCCTTGAGCACGTCGAGACGCACCCTATTGCCCCGCCGGCCGGGAGTCCGGGTGAGCGCTTCCCACAAATCCGTCATCCGAACGGCGCGACGGCGTAGGGCTTCGTCGACGACGTCACCCCCGCGTTCCGGGATGAGATCCAGCACGGACAGCGCCGGAACGGCGACTCGCAGGCCCAGACCGGTCCACCTCACCAGGTCGTCGGGCACCAATCTTCTCTCCCAGCGGTAGCCAGGCCCTGTACCACGGAATCCCGTGGCCGAGGCAACGTCCACGGCTCCCACGACGAGTTCTGGCCACCAGGTGAGGGCAGCGGCAGCGGATCCGGTGATCACGGCGATCGGATGGGCTATGGAGATCGCGGCCGCTCGAATGGCTGGCCGGGTCGCGAGTTCGCGAGTCGTGTAGACGTTGCGAACCAGCCGGACCAGTTCCCCACACTTCACGGCCCAGTCCACGGCGTGGGCCGTACCAGGTCGGCGTGTGACGAGGCCGTCCGTGCGGATGTCGTCGAGAAGGCGGGGGTGCATATGTCCACCCTCGCGGAATCGGGGCACCGGCGCGACCGCCGAACAGCGTTCCTGTGGATAACCCGGTTCTGACGTGCCAACACTGTCGATGCACGGTCGATCACGAAATCGGCCGATTTCGGCTCGATTTTCGCATCGAGTGTGCATCTACAGTGTTGAGGCATGTTCCTCTCGGAGATCGTGAGCACGTCTCAGCGGGTGGCGGCCACGCGATCGAGGACGGAGAAGGTGGAGGCCTTGGCGAGCCTCCTGTCCCGAGCCCACGACGACGGCCCCAGAGCCGTCCTCCTCTCGACGGCGTTCCTGTCGGGCCAGATTCCCCACGGACGACTCGGCGTCGGCTACAGGTCCCTGGCATCCGTGCCCGAACCGGCGCACCGGGCCACTCTGACCCTCACCGACCTGGACGGGGCTTTCGCCACACTCGCAGCAGCGGAAGGTCCCGGTTCTGCGACGACAAGGAGAGTCACCCTTCAGACCCTCCTCGGACGAGCCACCGCCGACGAGCAGGCCTACCTTCGCCACCTCGTCACCGGCGCGATCCGTCAGGGTGCTCTCGACGGCATCATGCAGGTGGCCGTCGCCGCCGCCGCGGAGGTGCCGCTCGACCACGTACGCCGCGCCGCCATGCTGGCGGGACGCCTCTCCGACGTGGCCGTTGCCGCACTGGAAGGCGGCTCGGAGGCTCTGGCCGCCGTCACGCTGGAGCTCCTCCGCCCGGTCTCCCCCATGTTGGCCGCTTCGGCGCCCGATGTCGGTGCGGCCATGACCGACGACACGGCCTATCTGGTCGACTGCAAGCTCGACGGCATCAGAATCCAGGCGCACAAGGCCGGATCCGCCGTACGTCTGTTCACCCGATCCCTCGACGACATCACCGAGCGACTCCCGGAGGTGGTCGATCTGGTGACTGGGATCCCCGCCCACTCGGCGGTCCTCGACGGCGAAGCCATCGCGATCACCGCGTCGGGCCAGCCGGAACCCTTTCAAGTCACCGGTTCCCGTACGGCTTCGACGAAGGACCCGGCCACCCTGCGCATCCACACCCCGCTCACGACGTACTTCTTCGACCTCCTCGAGGTCGACGGCCGTGTACTGCTCGACAACCCGCTCAACGTCCGGCTCGCGGAGCTCGACCGTCTCGTGCCCACCGAGCATCGTCCCGCCCGGATTCTCACCAGCGACCCGACCGAGGCGCGGGCCTTCTTCGACACCCAGATCGCTCGCGGTCACGAGGGTGTCGTCGTCAAGCGCCTGGACGCCCCTTACGCCGCCGGCCGCCGCGGCTCCGCCTGGGTCAAGGTCAAACCTCGCCACACACTCGACCTGGTCGTACTGGCGGTCGAGTACGGCTCGGGCCGCCGCCGCGGAACCCTCAGCAACATCCACCTGGGTGCCCGGTCCGACGACGGTTTCGTCATGCTGGGCAAGACGTTCAAGGGCATGACCGACGAGATGCTGGCCTGGCAAACGCGGCGCTTCCGCGAGTTGGCCACGGCCGACGATGGCTGGGTCGTCACCGTACGTCCGGAGCAAGTCGTCGAGATCGCCTTCGACGGGTTGCAGCGCTCGACTCGCTACCCCGCCGGTCTCGCGCTCCGATTCGCCCGCGTGCTGCGCTATCGCGACGACAAGTCAGCCGACGAGGCCGACACCCTCGACACCGTGCGGCAGATCGCAAGCCGATCCGCGTCCGGCTGACCTTGAGCAGCCCAGCCCGGTCAGCCAGGGCCGTACGTCAACGCCAGG
>JBDHZQ010000135.1:0-6641 GCA_039811945.1 Propionibacteriaceae bacterium | reverse complement strand
GAAGGGCGTGAAGACCCAGATCCAAGGTGACGAACTTCGCGTGTCAAGCAAGTCGCGCGACGACCTGCAGACCGTGCAGGCCCTCGTCCGCAAGGCCGACTTGGATTTCGCGGTCCAGTTCGTCAACTACCGCTAGCGGTACGCCCATGCGCGTCGTGGTGACCGGTGCCACCGGCTTCGTCGGTGGTGCTGCCGCACGCGCTTTCGTGCGCTCCGGGCACACCGTGGTCGGGATCGGGCGCGACATCGCCGCCGGCAGCACCTTGAGGGCCGACGGCGTCGACTTCGTGCGCATGGACATCCGCCAGCCCGAGTGGGATCGCGTGCTGACGGGCACCGACGTGGTGGTGCATGCCGCCGCCGTGCACTCGTTGTGGGACACCTGGGCCGCGTACCGCCACACCAACGTCGAAGCCACCGGCCTGCTTGCGCGGGCGTGCCGCAAGGCCGACTGCCGGATGATCTACGTGAGCCACTCCTCGGTCTACAACGTGTCCGATCGGCAGTGGAACATCCCCGAAAGCCAACCCGTGGGCCCGCGGTTCGACAGCCGATACGCCTTGAGCAAGTACCTGGCCGAAGAAGCGATCCTCGGCCTGCTACCGGAGGCAACCGTTCTCCGACTGCGTCGCGTGTACGGGCCTGGTGACCAGACGTTCTTCCCACACCTGGCGCGCGTCATCGCCGACGGCACCCTGCCCCGGCTCGTGAGGGGCGAGGTGCGCAACCAACTGCTCCACATCGGTAACGCGGTCGAGGCCATCGAACTGGCAGCTGCTCGGCCAGGGGTCGGGCTGGTCAACATCGCAGACGACGAACTGGTCGGGATGTGGGACGTCGTCGATCGCATCGCGGACGCCATCGGCGCTCAGCGTCCACGTCGCCGGGTCCCCGCCAAGGTGGCCGAAGTAGCGGCCCTGGCCAGCGAGTTCGGACGGCGCGTTTCAGGCTCCGCCGCGGCCCCGCAGTTCACGGCCAGTGCCGTACGCATGCTGACGCGTGGGATGTCGCTGGACTTGTCGCGGGCTCGGGCCGAGCTGGGGTACTGGGCCGTCATCGAGCCCGAGGTCGGCGTCGCCGCAGCGATCGAGGCCCTGCGGCCCCGGCCTGAGCGCTAACTCGCCGTCGTCTGCCAGGCGTCGAAGAAGGCCAAGCCCGTGGGGCTGGGGGTCCACGAGGGTGCCCCGTACGGCACCGTCTCCGACTTCAACTCGGCCCGACCGTCGGCGGTTCCCTCGAGCGTCACGGCCAGCCGATCCCCGAACGCCTTCCCCGTGATCCGCACGATGCCGCGGCCGTCCCAGCCGGCCGCCCGGATCGATCGCGCGGCCGCCTGGCACTCCGGCGCCGTCGCGCAGTTCACGACCGCCGCGACCACCTGCGGTCCCGACGGTGACAGATCGATCGAGGTGACAGACGGGGTACGGCGAGCGGCGGCGGTTCTGCCGTACGTAGAAACCATCGCGCCGGGCGAACCGCCGAACGAAGCGATGACCTGCCCCGCACGCTGGATCGAGATCGACAACGAAGGAAGCGACGGGTCGGCCGCAATCCTGGCCAAGGCGGCGTCGGCACTTACCTCGTCCAAGCCGAGCGAGGCGCCGACTCGGCTCACGGACACGCCCGTCGCTCCCGGCAGGTCGGCGAGCTTCATGCCTGCGATGGCGTTGGCCGGTCCCGCCTGTGGAAACACGGACAGGTTCTCGGCGGTGAGGAGGCAGCTGTCGCAGTCGGTGTTCCAGTCGACCTCAGAGACGACCTTGGGTAGGTCCGCGCGTCGAGCCAGGCGGATCTCGTAATTCCCTCCGCCACCGACCCAGACCACATCGGCGACCTTCATGACCGACCGGGCGAGCCGTACCCGCGCCAGACCGTGTTCGACGTCGGGAGTCCGGTCCCACCAGAGCCGGGCCTCGGTCGCCGGATCCGACACCGCGATCGCGCCGTCGGACTCCCCCGTGCCACGCGTGACCACGTCGGCCGGGGTCAACGACTCGAACACGTCGAGCACGTTCGCCACGCCGGAGACCTTGGCGTCGACGGATCGGAACACCCGGTTGTACTCGAACCTCGTGCGGACCTCGACCGACCCGATTCGAGGATCGGCGCGAAGGCTCGTGTAGAGATCCGACGACACCTGGTTGGCCGCCGGTTGATTGCACAGCCGCAGGGACGAATCCCCGTCGGTGATCGTCAAGTTCCAGTCCTGGGTCCGCGTACGCCCGGAGAGGAGAGTGCCGTACGCCGCGACCAGAGATCGTCGCTCGTCGTTGCCGGCACCGGCGCGCAGCTCGACCGTGACGTCGTCTCCGTACCCACCCACGGTCGCGACCTCCGGGCGGGCCGAGGCCCACTCGCGCAACGACGGTCCGGTGACGTCGGCGACCGAACACCCGGCGAGCCACACGACCAGGGCCAGTAACCACCACACACGCATGAGGCCCAGTGTCGTACGTCGCAGGTTCCCTCGGCGACCGGGTGCGACCGCCGAGCGAGGCACCCGACCAGGTCAAGCAGGTACCCTGGCCCCTCGCGCGATGGCCGACGGAGGGGAAGCACGAGTGAGTTGGGTGTTCCTGGCCGTACCCGTGCTGATCCTGATCGGCCTGCTCGTGTTCCTCTACCGGCGGACGGCGGTCGTCACCCGTCTGGGTCGGCGCGGCCGCATCGGGGTCGGGCTGGGTTCGCTACTGCTCGTGGGTACGGCGCTGGCGTCGGTCACGGCGGCGCGAGGGGTGCCCAACCCTCAGGCGTGGCGGCCCGTGACGGCTGCCGCATTCACGGTCGCTGCCTTGGTGTTCTACGTCTTTCTCTGCCTCATCGCGGTCATGATCGTGAATGGGTTCGCACGGCTGGCCGACCGGCGGCTCCCTGCCTCGGAACGGCCCGCCCGCCGCCTCACCCGAATCAGACGCCTGACCGTTGCCGGGTTGGCCCTGGCCGTCGCCGTGACCGGGTACGGCGTGTTCGAGGCCTCGTATCCGAAGCTCACCTACCACGACTTCTCCTCCGCCGACCTGCCGGCCGAGTTCGACGGGTTCAAGGTGGCGCTCCTCACCGATGTGCACGTCGGGCCCGCCCGCAGCGGCGAGTTCTTGGCCAGGGCTGTGGAGCAGGTCAACACCCAGAACGTCGACCTGGTCGTGCTCGGCGGAGACATGATCGACGGCACGGTCGAGGGACTGGGCGAGGAGTTGAGGCCGCTCGCCGACTTCAGGTCCACGTACGGCACGGTGGCCGTCACCGGCAACCACGAGTTCTATTCGGGCGCAGGCTCGTGGGTCGCCGAGTGGCGGCGTGAGGGATTGACCGTGCTGGCCAACGACGCGCTCGTGTTGCGCAGGGGTACGGCGAGCATCGACGTGATCGGTGTCAACGACCGGTCGGGCACGCCGCCGCTGGACGAGGATCTCTCGGCGGCGATGACCCGACTCCAAGACCGCGACCACATCTCCCGCGACGACACTGGCCGCTTCCGGCTCCTCGTGGCGCACCAGCCCCGGCAGGCGATGAGCCAGGGCAACCTGGCTGCCAAGGTCGGCATCGATCTTCAACTCTCCGGCCACACCCACGGGGGCCAGATGTGGCCGATCCGCTACCTCGTGAGGCTTCAGCAGCCGATGGTCGACGGATTCGCCGAGGTGGCAGGCGTCACGGTCTTCACGTCCCGTGGGGTCGGATCGTGGGGCCCGCCGGTACGTGTAGCCGCACCGCCTGAGATCCCCATCATCACGCTGCGTCGCGGCTGACGACCGGGACAGAACGTCCCCTCGACGCGCGACACGCCGGCTTCGAGGGGCTGATGCCCGACTTACGCCGCATTCTGTCCCGATGACACGAGACAGGCTCTCGTCAGTACCGGACGTCTGGCAGCGGCTGCCGGGGATCGACCAGCGTCAACTCCGCACGTTTGGGAGCCAGGTGGTCTCCGGAGGAACGGCCGGTGAGCCTCCTGGAGACCCACGGCGCCAGATGGTTCTTCGCCCACAGAACGTCAGCGCGAAGCCGATCCTGGCGAGGCACGAGATCGGCTGGATCCAGCGGCGTGCGCCACGCCTGATTCGCGGGCGTGTGGCCGAGGGCGTGGAATGCCTCCGACGCGACGCGCGCGTGGCCTTCCGACGTGAGGTGAACTCGGTCTTCGGCCCACATCCGCCAGTCGTACAGCGCGCTCAACCCGAACACGTTCGTCAGATAGCAGCCGTGCCGTTCGGCGATCGTGTAGGTGTGGGCCAGGAACACCGCCGAGACCCCGCGCACGCGTTCGATGACCGGTGCCCCGCGGGTTTCAGTCGGAGTCGACAGCAGCACGTCGGCCCCGGTCGCGCGCAGCCGTACCACCACATCGTCGAGCACGACCGCGAGCGCGTCGGGATCGGCGCCGGGGCGCAGGCAGTCGTTTCCGCCCCCGCTGACCGAGACCAGGTCGGGCGCCAGAGCCAACGCCGGACCCACCTGGTCGGCGACCTGACGCAACAGCCGGCCACGAATCGCGAGGTTCGCGTACGAGAACGGCTCAGGGTCGGCGACCCCGGCGAGCATGACAGCGAGCCGGTCGGTCCAGCCCGCGTAGCCGCCCTCCGGTAGGGCGTCGCACAGGCCTTCCGAGAACGAGTCGCCGATCGCCACGTAGGAGCGCCAGGGTCGAGGGGTCGTCGCGAGGGGCATGACCCTTGCCTACCACGCCCGCCGGAGTCAGTCGAAGGCGGCCTGCACGTCACGGGTCGGGACGGCCGACAACGACGCGTGGGCCCACCTGGGGGAGCGGTCCTTGTCGACCACCTGGGCCCGGACCCCCTCGAAGAACTCGTGGCGCCCAAGGTCGGACTCCATCCAGAAGGCTGCCAGCCGAGAGTCCTGGGCGAGCACCTCGTCGACGCTCGACATCAGCCGGGCTCGGCGGATCGCCTCGAGGGTGACGCTGACGGCGTACGGCGAACGCGCCCGCAAGTCGGTGAGCACGTCCGCGGCTGCCGGAACTGGCGATGCCACGAGCGCTTCCTCGATCTCGACGGCGGAGTGGTGGCCGAAACAGCGGTCGAGCCAGGCACCCGGGACCTGCGGTACGGCACCGGGTTCCCCCGCCCAGCCGTCGGCTAGTCCGGCATAGATCGCCTCGGCCCCGCCGATCGTGGTGCCGGTGAGGGCGAGGTAGGTGCCGTACTCCCCCGGCGCCCGCGAAAGCCACCAGCACATCCCGACGTCGGGGAAGAAGCCGATGATGGTCTCCGGCATGGCCAGGCGCGAGGTGGACGTGACCAGACGACGGCTGCCGTGGGCCGAAACGCCGAGGCCGCCGCCCATCGTGATGCCGGACATCAGAGCTTCGTACGTCTTGCCGTACCCCGCGATCACCGCGTTCAGGGCGTACTCGCGCCGGAAGAACTCCTGGACTCCTCGGGAATCCGCCATTGCCTCGGCCCTCAGCCGGCGCACGTCGGCCCCGGAGCACAGACCACGGTCGCCGGTGCCGGTTAGCCGTACCGACGTCACCGAATCGTCGTCGCGCCATGCTTCGAGCTGTTCGGTGAGCGTCACGATCATGCCCAGGGTGAGGGCGTTGATCGCCTGAGGGCGGTTGAGCCGGAGCTGTCCGATCCCGTCGGCGACATCGGCGACAACCTCGCCGGTGGCGTCGTTCACTTGACCCCCTCCCGGTGTCGGTCCCCGCGTCGTTGGTGGTGGAGGGCCTGCCAGACGAACACACCCAGGGCGGCCAGGGCAAGGGCGAGCGCGCCGTTGCGCCAGGCCAGGTTGACCGCCGAGTAGCTCAACAGCACGATCGTGGTCCAGGTCGCGACCCGCCGCATCCGGGGCGACGGATCCGTCAGCGGGAGCAGCAGCGCGCCCCACAACACGTACCAGGAATGCAGCGCCGGGCTGGCGAATGCGATCAGCAGGTACGACCAACTCAGGAACGCGATCGGCTTGCGGCGGGCGGTGGTCAGGGCCATGAACAGGGTACCGACCGCCAGCACGACCAGGCCCACCGTGCGGGAGTATCGAATGGCGTTGTGGCCGCTCGAATCGAGACCGACATAGTCCAGCACCAGCTGGATGCCCTGCCCCAGGATCGTGAACGGGGACACCGTCACGACGAGGCCGGGCACGTTGACGGCGTTCAGCCAGCCGAAACCGAGCCCGCAGGCCAACGAGATCAGGACGAACGTCGCGATCGCCGTGAGACAGCTGGCGGCGATCCGGCCGACAGTCCGCAGCAACTCCCCCGGTGGTCGGCTCACCCAGGGTTGGAGGAGGAGCGGCAAGACGTACGCCGCCAGGAACGCCGGCTGCTTGATCGCGGCGGCCACCCCGACCACGACCGCCGCACAGAGCCAGAGTTTCGGTCGATACGCCAGCCAGATCGCCAACACGACGAGGCCCATCATGAGTGAGTCGTTGTGGGCGCCGCCCACGAAGTCGATGACCAGCAAGGGATTGAGCGTGGCAAACCAAGCCGTCGTCTGGGGCGAGACCTTCATCTGATGCGCGATCCGGGGCAGCAGCAGCACGATGAGCAGCACGCCGATCATCGCGGGGATTCGCATCGCGACGCTCGACAGGTACGGCTGATTTCCGCTCAGCACGACGATCAGGTGCTGGATCTGCAGACTGAGCGGGCCGTACGGCGCAGGAGTGAA
>JBDHZQ010000134.1:0-6720 GCA_039811945.1 Propionibacteriaceae bacterium | reverse complement strand
GCCGAATTCGGTCCCCATCCGGCCGTACCGTTCGCCGACGGGATCGCGAGGACGTACGACTACATGCAGGAGGTGCGCCGTGGGCTCTGAGTTCACCGCCACGGTCTTCATTCCCACCTACCGCGGCGCGCGGTACGTCGAGGGGCTGGTCCGCTCGGTCTTTGCGCAGGAGTTCGACCGGCCGTACGAAGTGCTCGTGTACGACACCGACTCGGGCGATCAGACCCCGGAGATCCTGGCGCGATTGGCCGACGAGTTCGCCGGCCGGTTCCGCTGGAAGTCGATCCCCAAGTCGGAGTTCAGCCACGGCCGTACCCGCGCCCAGGCGGCGCTCGACGCCCGCGGCGAGTTCGTCGCTTTCCTCACCCAAGACGCGATGCCTGCAAACGACCGGTGGCTCTACGAGTTGATCAAGCCGTTCGAGCTGAACGACAAGGTCGTCGCGGTGCTCGGCAAGCAGCAGCCTCGCGCGGATGCGATCCCGATGCTGAAGAGCGAGATCGACCTGGTGTTCGCCGGGTTCGGGTCCGACCAGGCGACGAGTCTGTTCTACAAGGACGACTTCGTGACCAGCCAGGGCGTGTACGACGTCATCTCGTTCTACTCCGACGTCAACTCCGCAGCGAGGCGGTCGTTCCTCACCGACCATGCGAACTATCGCGACGTGCCGTACGCAGAGGACCAGCTCTTCGGCCGCGACGTGATCGACGCCGGCTACCTGAAGGCGTACGCCCCCCGCGCCAATGTGCTGCACAGCAACGAGATTCCGTTGCGTGACTACAAACATCGGATGTTCGACGAGACGCTCGGCCTGCGCCAGGTGGGGGTGCCGGTCGACAAGCCCAGTGTCAAGGTCGTGGCCCGGATGATCGCGGGGGGTGTCGTGCGCGACGCGAAGAAGATCCTTCGCGACCCGGCCTACTCGGCCAAGCGCAAGCTCTACTGGCTAGCCGTGAACCCGCTGTTCCACCTGGAGCGGTGGCGTGGAGTCAGGCTCGCTGCCGACGCAGCCCTCGACGACGAGTCGGTTCGTGACCAGTTCTCCCTCGAGCGCCGTCAGGCCAAGGAAGACCTCGAGCGCTAGCGCGTCGATCGCCCCGTGTCTGGGCCGGCGATCGACGCGCTAAGGAAGCGCGTCACCGTCGGCCACTCAAGTAGCGGCCCAGGTATTCGGTTCGGTAGTCGGCGAAGGCGCCTTCGGCGATCGAAGCTCGGATCGAGTCGACGAGCCGTACGGTGAACCACTCGTTGTGGATGGTGGCCAGGGTGGAGGCGAGCATCTCCTTGGCCTTGAACAGGTGGTGCAGGTAGGCCCGCGTGTAGTGCGTGCAGGTGTAGCACCCACACCCCTCCTCCAGCGGTGTGAAGGCCCGACGACAAGCCGCGGTAGTGACGTTGTACCGTCCGTCGGCGGTGTAGATCGCACCGTTGCGCGCCACCCGTGACGGGTTCACGCAGTCGAAGGTGTCGGCGCCGGCGGCGACCCCGGCGAACAGATCCTCCGGTTCGGAGATGCCGAGCAGATGACGCGGTTTGTCCTCGGGCAGTGATTCCGAGACCCAGCCGCAGATCCTGCCGAGGTTCTCCTTCTCCAGGGCACCACCGATGCCGTACCCGTCGAAGCTCTGCCCGTCGACCTCCAGCGCGGCCAAGCCTCCGGCGGCGGCGCGGCGCAGGTCCTCGTATTGGGCCCCCTGCACGACCCCGAACAAGGCTTGGTACGGCTTGTGCTCCCGTTCCGCGGTGAGTCGTCGATGCTCGGCCAGGCACCGAATCGCCCAGGCATGCGTGCGGTCGACCGAGTTCTCCTGGTAGGCCCGCGTGTTCTTGAGCGTGGTCAACTCGTCGAACGCGAACATCACGTCGGCGCCCAGCTGATGCTGGATCCGCATGCTGACCTCGGGAGTGAAGCGATGCCGATCGCCGTTGAGGTGCGACACGAATGTCACGCCGTCGTCGTCGACGTGAGCTAATCGCGTCGATCCCTCCGCGATCACCTCGTCGTCGGCGACGCCGGCGGCGTCCATCGCCAGCACCTTCTTGAAGCCGACTCCGAGACTCATGACCTGGAATCCACCGGAATCGGTGAACGTCGGGCTCGGCCAGTTCATGAACTGGCCCAGCCCGCCCGCAGCGTCGACGACGTCGGGGCCGGGTTGGAGAAACAGGTGGTAGGCGTTGGCCAACACGGCCTGGGCACCGACCGCGGCGATCGATTCGGGGAGCACGGCCTTGACCGTGGCTTTCGTGCCGACGACGACGAAGGCGGGAGTGTCGATCGGGCCGTGCGGGGTGTCGATCCGGCCGGTGCGACCGAGCCCGTCGTCGATCCGCCGACCGACGGTGAAGGAGAAACCGGATCGCGCCTCGCCGCCGGGGGCCAGGGCAGCCGCCTCTGACGCAGTGGTCATGAGCCCAGTTCTGCCAGGAGTCGGAGTTGCACGAGGGCGATGCCGCCGGCCGTCGACGTCCTGAGCACGGTCGATCCCATCCGGACGGGCAGCCCACCAGCCTGCTCGAACTCCGCTAGCTCGTCGGGCGAGATGCCTCCCTCGGGGCCGATCACGAACAGCACGTCGGTGAGCGGCGGGTGATGGCCGGACAGCGGAACAGTGGCGGTTTCGTGCAGCACGTAGGCCGCCGAGGCCTGTTCGATCCGACGGGCGACGTCGGCGGTCGAGGCCAGTTCCGACACCGTGGGCACCGTGAGTCGGCGTGACTGCTTGGACGCTTCGCGGGCTGTCGTCTGCCACTTGGTCCGAGCCTTGTCGCCCCGGTCCCCCGTCCAACGGACGATCGAGCGAGAGGCCTGCCAGGGCACGATCTCGTCCACTCCGACCTCGGTCAGCAGGTCGATGGCCTGCTCGACCCGGTCGTTCTTCGGCAACGCTTGAACACAGACGAACCTCGGGCGCGGAGCCGGGGCTCTCAGCACCTCGGTCACCTGGACGTCGATCCCGTCCGAGCCGCCCGATCTGACGACGCCCCGTACCCCCAGACCAGCTCCGTTCGCCACGGTGACAGACTCACCAGGGCGGATACGCCGTACCACTGCGGCATGGCGACCCTCCGGCCCTCGCAGGGCGACGATCTCGCCGACCGACACTGTGGCGTTCAAATCGGCGAGAAAGAAGCCGTCGCTCACCCCGAGAACGCTTCCTTGAGCCAGCCGAACACGCCCTTCTGACCTGGTTTGTGCAACAGGGCCTCAGGGGCTGTCTCCTCCCGGGCCTCGGCCAACCGTCTCAGCAGGTCTCGCTGCTCGTCGTCGAGCTTGGTGGGCGTCTGGACCAGCACGGTGACACCGAGGTCACCTCGGCCGTGGCCCCGCAGCCGCGGCACGCCACGGTCTTCGACGACGATCCGGGTGCCCGACTGGGTGCCACTGGGGATTTCGACGACCACCGACCCCTCCTCGCGAGCCAGGTCGTCGCGTTCTGCCTCGAGGGTGGCGAGGCTGACCTCGGTGCCGAGCGCTGCGGCGGTCATCGGCAGCCGCACCACGACTTCGAGATCGTCGCCGTTGCGCTTGAAGGTCTCGTGGTCCGCAACCGCCAGTTCGACGTACAGGTCGCCGGCCGGCCCTCCTCCAGGGCCGACCTCGCCCTGGCTCTCGAGGTGGATGCGGTTGCCTGTCGCCACCCCGGCCGGGATCTTGACGTTGATCGTGCGCCGCGACCGCACCCGGCCCTCGCCGGAGCACTCGCCGCACGGGTGGGGGATGATCGTGCCGTACCCACGACACGCAGGGCAGGGCTGAGTCGTGCGGATGTCACCGAGAAACGACCGCTGCACCGCGGTGATGTCGCCGTTGCCGTGGCAGGTCGAACAGGTGACCGGCTCGCCCGAAGCCGAACCCGATCCCGAACACTTCGGACACAGGATCGCCGTGTCGACCTGCAAGGGTTTGGTGACACCGAAGGCCGCTTCGGCCAGGGTGAGGCGGAGCCGTACCAAAGCGTCCTGTCCCCGCTGCACGCGCGACCTCGGGCCGCGCTGCCCCGCCCCGCCGAACATCGCGTCGACCAGGTTCGTAAAGTCGAAGCCTGCCCCGCCGAAGCCGGGGCCGAATCCGCCCATGCCGCCGAATCCGCCCGCCCCGTTGCCCATCGGATCGCCGCCGCGATCGAAGATGTCGCGCTTGTGTGCGTCGGAGAGCACCTCGTAGGCCTCGCCGATCCGCTTGAACTGTTCACCAGCGTCCGGCTCGGTGGCCACGTCGGGGTGGTACTTCATGGCGAGCCTGCGGTACGCCTTCTTGATCTGGTCGGCCGTCGCGTCGCGGGGCACGCCAAGAACCTCGTAGTAGTCGGTCATCTCATCCTTCGGCCAAGAAGCGGCCAACATAGCGGGCAACGGCCCTCACCGACGCCATCGTCGAGGGGTAATCCATGCGGGTCGGGCCGACGACGCCGAGCATCGCCCACACGTCGTGGGGCATCCCGTACCCCGACGCCACCACCGAGGTCGACGACAGCCCGGCATGGTCGTTCTCGTGACCGATCCGGACTTTCACGTCGCTGCTGGCCTCACCTAGGAGGCGGAGCAACACGACCTGCTCCTCCAGCGCTTCCAGCACGGGCTTCACCGTGGTCTCGAACTGGTCGCCGAAACGGGTCAGGTTCTGCACACCGCCGACCACGACCCGGGTGGTCAGATCATGAGCGAGCAAGGCGCGCACGGCATCGGCCCCCGCTGTCAGTACGGCACCCTCCGTCGTCGGCTCGTCCTGCAGCCGCGCGAGCACCCGGCCGGCTTCCGCTGCGGTCAAACCCCGCACGAGGGCGGCGAGCCTCGCCGACGCGAGCCGGACCTGGTCGTCGTCGGCCTCGAGAGGCAGGTCGGCGTGCGCCTGGGTGACCCGGCCCGTGCTGGTGACGAGCACCACCAGCCCCCGGTCGGCGTGCAGCCGTACCAGGTCGACGTGGCGGATCACCGCGGTCGAGACCAGCGGGTACTGGACGATCGCCACCTGTTGGGTCACCTGGGCGAGCAGCCGCACGGTGCGGGCGACGACGTCGTCGACGTCGGCAGCACCCGCCAGGAACGTGGAAATCGCCCGCTTCTCGGCGGGGGTCAGCGGCTTCACCTGGGCCAGCCGGTCGACGAACAGGCGATACCCCTTGTCAGTCGGGATCCGGCCGGCCGAGGTGTGGGGCTGGGTCAGGTACCCTTCCTCCTCCAGCGTCGCCATGTCGTTGCGGATGGTGGCCGGGGAGAAGTCCAACTGATAGCGATCGACGAGGGCCTTCGAGCCGACGGGTTCGGACGTACGGACGTAGTCGGTGATGATGGCCCTCAGGACGGCGAGCTTGCGATCGTCGAGCATCCGCGGGCCTCCTCACACTGGCACTCGGGGTCAGGGAGTGCCAGTCTAGCGCTCCAGTCCGGGCAGTGTTCCCGACGCGCAGGGCGTTAGGGTGCCTGAGTGACGCACTTCGAACTCAGCGGTTGGCGAGAGATTCGAGAGGGCATCTTCGTCGCCCGGGCCTTACCCGAGCGGGTCAACCTCGGACTCGTGATCGGCAGCCGTGAGGCCCTGCTGGTCGACACCGGGTCGGCCCCGTGGCAGGGAGACGAGCTGAGGGCGTCGATCGCCGAACTCACGACGGTGCCGTTGACCACGGTCGTGGTCACCCATGCCCACTTCGACCACGCATTCGGGCTGTCGGCCTTCTCCGACTTGGACACGATCGGGCACGAGTCGGTGGCGGGGGCCCTGCGGTCGGACGAGAACATGCGGGCGGCGGCCGAATTTGTGCTCGACCTCGATGACCTCGCCGTTCCCAAGCGGCAGTTGACCGTCATCGGCGCCAAGGATCTGGGCGACCGGTGGGTCGAGATCGGGTGGTTCGGAGCCGCACACACAGCGGGAGACCTGGCCGTCGTCGTACCCAGCGAACGAGTGTTGTTCGCCGGCGACCTGGTTGAGCAAGGAGATCCACCTCAGGTGGGTCCCGATTCGTCGATCAAGAACTGGCACCTCGCACTGCAGTCGATGCTGACCGTCTGCCGCCACGACACGATGGTCGTGCCGGGGCACGGCGAAATCGTGGATTCGGCGTACGTCAACTGGCAGCGAGCCGGCTTGGCCGCCGTCGCCGGGCAAGTGGAGTGGCTCGTCCAGCAAGGCGTCGCCGAGGAGCAGGCTTACGGCCACGACCAACTCCAGTGGCCTTGGGACGAATCCTGGGCGCGACGAGCCATCGGGTACGGCTATGCAGAACATTCCGGTATCCGCAGGCCGCTTCCTTGGAGATCCGCCTGACCGGGTCTTGGCTGCCTCGACTCAGAGGCCCCTCTAGCTCGGCCAAGGCGAAACCAGTGGATGGGATACCTTGCACGAGAACCACCTTTGCCAGGACCACCCCGGACCTCAGCAGAAGAATCGCTTCCGTATCGTGAGGCAGGGTGTAAGAAACTAACAATCCAAACGGTGTCCCAATTTGCCTCATCGATTCCGACCGAGCCGCCTGGATATGCACTTCCGGCGACAGCACCGACATCAGCAATCCCCAGGGGCTCGGAACCAATTCGACTTCTGCCTCGGCCGCCGTGCGGTCATTCAACCCTGACAACTCGATGGTCTCGCCCTCGCTTGTGGGCTACTCGTAGTTGAGCGTGGTGGGTCGTTGATGCAAGGGCTCGTGGCCTTGCGCTGGGATGGGTGTTGCGAGACATCCTCCAAGACAAGGACCACGAGCTGTGATCGAGCCTACG
>JBDHZQ010000133.1:0-6840 GCA_039811945.1 Propionibacteriaceae bacterium | reverse complement strand
ACGCCGACCAACCACCGAGGGATCCGCAGGCGGCGCGGTCGGGACTTCTCTTCCGAGTCGGACACGACGGACATCCTGCCAGCGGTAAGTTCTGCGCTGGAGGCAAGGAGGCCGCGATGAACCAGAACGAACTCAAGCGCGCGGTGGGTCGCGCGGCAATCGAGTACGTTACCCCTGGAACCGTGATCGGCGTGGGTACCGGCTCGACGACGGCCTATTTCATCGAGGCTCTCGGCGAGATGCCCGACCGGATTGCCGGTGCGGTCTCGAGTTCCGACCGTTCGACGGCCGCATTACGCGCCCTGGGGATCGAAGTCCTCGACGCCAACGACGTCGAGCGGCTGGCCGTGTACGTCGACGGCGCCGACGAGGTGGACCCGCGGGGCTACCTGACCAAAGGCGGCGGGGGAGCGTTGACGCGGGAGAAGATCGTGGCGGCCTTGGCCGACCAGTTCGTGTGCATCGTGGACGCGTCCAAACTCGTCGAGACGCTGGGCGCGTACCCCTTGCCGGTCGAAGTGATCCCGATGGCCGCTTCGGCTGTGACCCGCCAGTTCGTCGCCGGCGTGTTGGGGGCGTCCGGTGACGCCCGCTTGCGCACCAATCCGGACGGTACGACGTACGTCACCGACAACGGTCAGCACATCCTCGACGTGCACGGACTTCAGATCGTCGACCCGCTGGCGTTCGAGTCGGCGGTCAACGACATTCCCGGAGTCGTGACAGTCGGAGTGTTCGCCTACCAGAAGGCGACCCGGACCCTGCTCGGCGGCGCCGACGGAGTCCAGACGATCACCTACTGAGCGATCGCGCCCCGTCGTTCGGCGTCCCTCTGCCGGGGGCACCTGCGGAGGTCATGAGATATGAATGAACCCGTGCTGTACGCGACTTCGGCCCAGGTGCACCTCGACCACATCGAGGCGAACCTGCGGGCGATCAGAGAACGCGTCGGCGACCGGTTCGTGCTGGTCGCGGTCAAGGCCAATGCGTACGGCCACGGCGCGGCGCAGGTGGCGTCGATGATCGAGCGGACCGGGGTCGCCGACTGGCTCGGGGTCGCGACCGTACCCGAAGCCCTCGAACTGCGCGCCGTCGGCATCTCGATTCCGATTCTCAAGTTGTCACAGGCATTTCCTGAGGAGTTGGTGGCCGCTGTCGAAGCGGGCGTCGTTCTGACGGTCGTCGACGAAGCCAGCGCCGACGCGGCCCAGCAGGCCGCAGCATCTGTGTCGACCACCGCCGAAGTCCACGTCAAAGTCGACACCGGAATGAGGCGGATCGGGGTCGAACCGCCCGACGCGCCTGCCCTCGCGGCCTACGTCGCGCGCCAGCCGAACCTCCACCTGACCGGCATCTTCACCCATTTGCCGGTCAGCGACACCCCTCTCCAAGACCCCTTCACCGAGGACCAGTCCGACCGCTTCGCCGACGTGGTCGGCGAGGTCGAGGCCGCGATCGGAGCCCCCCTGCCGTACGTGCATGCCGCCAACTCCGGCGGTGTCCTCGCCCATCCATCCACCTGGCACACGATGGTCAGGCCGGGAATCATGGCCTACGGCAGCTACCCCGACCCTGCCACCCCCCGCACGGTCGACCTCCTCCCCGGCCTGTCGCTGACCACGCGTGTGTCGTACGTCAAACGCGTCCGGCAAGGCGAAACAGTCGGGTACGGCCGTACCTGGACCGCTCCTGCCGACACGACGATCGTCACCATTCCAGTCGGGTACGGCGACGGCTACAGCCGGCTGCTGTCCAACCGCGGTGAGGTGCTGATCGGGGGATCGCGGCGCCCGATCGCCGGCCGCGTCTGCATGGATCAGACGATGGTCGACGTCGGCGACGACCCGGTCAGGGTCGGCGACCCCGTCACTCTGATCGGCACCCAAGGCGGCCAGCAGATCACCGCGTCCGACGTGGCCGCCTGGATGGGCACCATCCCCTACGAAGTGACGTGCCTGCTGACTGACCGAGTGACCCGTACGTACTGATGCTTCCCCCCACCACCACCGCCGTGCTGTTCGACCTCGACGACACGCTGCTCGAGTACGGCATCGCCCGCGACCGCGGGGTGGTCGCCTGGGTCGCGTCGGTCGACCCAGGTCGGGTGGCGAGGTACGGGGAGGCTGAACTGGCTCGTCGGTGGCTCGAGTTGGAACGCCACCACTTCGCGCGGTACAGCGCGGGCGAGCTGACGTTCGCCGAGCAGCGGAGGGAGCGGATCCGGGCGTTCTGGCCGGAGAGGTTCGACGACGATGCGGCCACCGATGCGGCGTTCGACGACTACTTGACCTGTACGGCAGCCTCCTGGGCGCCGGTGCCGGGGGTCGTCGAGACCGTGACGGCGCTGGCCGAGCGCCTCCCCGTCGGTGTGCTGACGAACGGTCACCCCTCCATCCAGCAGGCGAAACTCGACCGGCTGGGCCTGGGCTGGGCACGGCTGTTCGCCTCCGCCGATCTGCCTGCCCCCAAGCCTCATCGGCTGGCCTTCTGGACTGCTTGCGAGGCCCTCGGCGTCACCCCTAGTCAGACCGTGATCATGGTCGGAGACGACCCGACCAATGACATCGCCGGTGCCCGTGATGCCGGTCTGGGGGCGATCTGGTTTCGACGAGACGGTGACGTGCTGGCCGGTGCCTTCGTGAGCGCCGGTCGAGAGCCACCGGCGGCGGGCACCGTCGATTCACCCGTCCCGACCATCACCGACCTACGACAACTCCTCTCACCTGTACCGAACGACGGCAAAAACGGCCTTCACTGCGAATAATCGCAGTGAAGGCCGCTTTTGCCGTCGTTCGGTACGTGCCGGCCCTGCCGAAGGTCTGGGAGGGGGTCACCGACGAGTCAGTCCTCTGTCGGGCGGCTGACCGTACCCTCCCGACGTGGCCGACGGCTGACCATGTGGACCTTCGCGCACTGACCGATGAGGTGGGTGCCGTACCCGTCGTACAGCGCCCCGATACCCCCGCCCACCAAGGGAATCTTCCGCCCTACGAGGGAGGTGAGTCGCTTGCCCCCGACGTTGGCGAGCACGTCTGCGACGATCCGCTCGGCGACTTTGAGCTCGAGATCGGGATCCATCACGGGAGCGGTAGCGACGGCCAGGGGGGTGGTCGGCAACACGCCGACCTTGATCTGCCGTTCGAGTTCCTCTGTGCCGAGCAGGCACATCAGCATCGCCGTACGGACGCGTCGATCGTCGATGTCGTACCCCCTCAGGTGCGCAATACACGCGACCAGCCTCATCTGGATGACGACGACGCCGGTGATGTTGGCCGGGGTGGTGAGGATCGTGGTGATGACTCCGCCGACGTTCGTCGCGAACCCCTGCGCCGACGCCATCGCCACGTGGGCGACGACCAGCGATTCGATGGCGGCTTCGTGATCACCTTTGCGCTGGAAGGTCTTGGCGGCCGACGACTTGGCCCCGGGCAACGTGTAGACCCCGTCGATCGCGAGGTCGACGAGTCGTAGCAAAGCCCCGCCGGCGGTGGAACCGGCCCGGGAGGGGATGGTGGCTATGACCTTGCCGACATCGCGGGCTTCCATCGAGTGCCTTTCCTCCATGCGACCGCGCGGCGCGGCCCCCTCAACTGTACGGCGCGCGCCAGGATGGACGAGTGGTGCTGTCGCACGTCTTCGGTCCGGAGGACTCCTGGCCTGACCAGGACCTCGTGGCGCTCAGTGACGAGATCGACGCCGGGTTGGTGCTGGAGGCGTACCGCGCCGGTGTCTTCCCCATGCCGTTGGGCCACGGACGCTTCGGTGCGCAGATGGGCTGGTGGTCTCCGGTACGACGGGCCTACATCCCGCTGGACGGTTTGAGGGTGACCCGCTCGCTGCGGCAGTCCGTACGGCGTTACCACACCACGGTCGACCATGATTTCGCGAGGGTCATCGCCTGTTGCGCCGACCCGGCGCGCGCGGACGGATGGATCGACCGCGGGATCACGAGGGTGTACGGCCAACTCCACGAAGCTGGGTACGTCCATTCCGTCGAGGTCTGGGACTCTGTCGGCCGCCTCGTCGGCGGCCTCTACGGGGTCTCTGTCGGCGGTCTGTTCGCGGGGGAGTCGATGTTCCACGACCCGATCCACGGTCGGGACGCCTCGAAGGTGGCGCTGGTGAGGTTGGTGGAGATTCTGGCGGCCGATGCCGTACCTCGCCTCCTCGACGTCCAATGGCTGACCGAACATCTCGCCAGCCTCGGCGCTGTCGAGATGCCGCGGCGCCGCTACCTGGCAGCACTCGAAGCGGCTCTCGATCTGCCGGCTCCCGACTGGCGGGTCCCTGAGTCACAATGACTCCATGCCTGAGATGCCCGAGATGGAGGCCGTGCGCCGCTGGCTGGAGCCGCGGGTGGTCGGCCGATTCTTCGAGCGCGTCGAACTGGCATCGCTCAGCGCGTTGAAGACGGTCAGGATGCCGCCTGCGGCCCTCCTGGGGTCAGAGATCGCGACGGTGGGCAGGTACGGCAAGTTCCTGGCGATCGGTTCCGACGGTGCCTGGCTCGTGTTCCATCTGGCGCGGGCTGGCTGGTTGAGGTGGTACGAGGAGCTTCCCCACGCACCTGGTCGGCCGGGACGGAGTCCTTTGGCCGTACGGGTGGGCTTCGACGACGGCACGGGATTCGACCTGACCGAGATGGGTACGCGCAAACACCTCGCTCTGTACGTCGCCGCCGACCCGTCCGACGTACCCGGCATCGCCGACCTCGGCGTCGATCCCCTGGGCGACGACTTCGGAGCCGGAGCCCTCGACGCAATCCTCGCGGCCGCCGGCCGATCGCAGATCAAAGGTGTGTTGCGCGACCAGAAAGTCCTGGCCGGCATCGGAAACGCCTACTCCGACGAGATTCTTCACGCCTGCCGGCTGAGCCCGTTCAAGCCGGCCAACGGGCTGTCGGTCGACGAGCGAGCTGCGCTACTCGCAGCGATCAGGGGCGAACTCACCGGTGCGATCGATCGCGCTGACGGCCTCGCCCCGTCCGAACTCAAGGACGACACGCGCAGCAGCCTTCGGGTGCACGGCAAGGTCGGGCAACCGTGCCCGGTCTGTGGCACCACGATCGCGGAAGTGTCTTTCGTCGACTCGGCCCTTCAGTACTGCCCCGGCTGCCAGACCGGCGGCAAGCCCCTGGCCGACCGGCGGCTGTCGAAGCTCCTGAAGTAGGCCCTGCCGGCGCCACGCCGTACCGAATCTGCCCATCAGTTCGACCTCAATCGATCTGGATCGAACAAATCAGCTTCCCGCGGGCAGTTTGGGTACGGCCGAAGCATCCCTGCAGACCCGCGCATGTGGAGATCCCGGGTCGGGGATCTCAGTCGATGACGCCCTCGGCGCGACTGGAGGACAAGCCCCAGACGTCCTGGTCCTCTTCGAGCCACGTGTCGTCGTCGAGTTCGGAGTCGGATTCCTTGTCGCCCTTGCGGCGGGAGGTGAGGGGCGCGCCGGTCCCTTGACCGTCAGCGCCGCGGACACCACCGGCCGAACTCGAGGTGCCTGACTCCCCGGCGAAGGCGGTGCCGCGTCCCGTGCCGTCCATCTTGAACGAGGGATTGCTGCTCGCACCGACGGTGCCGGTGGCGGGACGAGCTCCGGAAAGACCGCCGACTCCAGACGGCGCCACTGCGGCAGAGGCAATTCCGGCCCCACCTGCTTGCCCGAAGCCGACGCCACCGAAAGCTGCGCCGATCGCGGCGCCACCCAGAGCCGTACCCCATCCGCCGACCGACGGCACTCCGGCCGCCATGCCGCCGGCAGGAGCCATGCCGTACGACGGAGCTGCAGGTACGGCCCCCCCGCCAGCGGTCGGGAGCCCAGCGGAAACGGTGCCCGACACACCCGGCAATCCAGGCACCGGCGTGCTGGAGCTGGTCAGCCAGGGGCTGGTCGGCACCGCCGTCCCAGCCGGTGAACCGGTCGATGTTTCGGGTACGGCGATGCCAGACCCGGTCGGTGCCACGTAGCCAGCGGGGTCGTACGACGCAGGCGAGGTGCTCGCGAAACCCAGACCGGAGAACGTATTGACGTTCGACTCTCCGAGACCCGTACGAGCCGACTGGCCACCCACGACCGGCTCCTGACCGGTCGTCGACCCACCCAGGAAACCCCCGAGCTGCTGCTCGACCTGGTCGGTGGCGGTCGCCACGACCTGGTGCCGCCCGGTGTTCAGCCCGCGATACTCGAACCACACGTCGTGGTTGTTCGTGTCTGTGCTGACCGCGCCGTGGAACACAGCAGCCAGTGGTTTGGTCTGGGCCTGGGTCGTGGCCCACTCGGTCGGTGACATCGTCTGCATCACCTGGCCGGAACCGTTCTTGATCTCCACGGGGGCTTTCGCTTGAGCAGCGTCGTATCGCTGCTTGCTCAACGCCTCGTCGATCCCGATCTTGTTCGTGACCACCTTGCCGGCCGTGTCGACGGCGTAGTCCAAGAAATTGAGTTTCTGCTGGCCGATGGTCCAGACGCGGGTCTCGTCCCAAGGGATCGGAGTCTGGACAGCGACGGAGACGGCCGTCGCGACGGTCTCCCGGATGGGCGTGAGGGCGGCGGCCATCTGCTTCGCCGAAGCCTCCATCTGCTTCAGCGGATCGATGATTTCCTTGGTGACTGCGGCTGCGTACGTCTCGGCGCCAGGTCCCTGCCAGCCGTCGGGGCTCACCAACGCCGCCAGCCGCTCCTCGACCAAGGCCCGTGCCCCGGCAGCGCGGCTGGCCAGACTCTGCCAACGAGAGACGACCGCTTCCAGGTCGGCCGGGTTGCTGGTCGCGATCACGTACAAGCTGTCGCGCTGGGTCCGGTTGCCGTGGCCGGTGTAGCTCGCCATCACAGGCCGCCTTC
>JBDHZQ010000132.1:0-6857 GCA_039811945.1 Propionibacteriaceae bacterium | reverse complement strand
TTCGGTGGGCTGGCCACCTTCACCTCCCTCGCCAGCTCCCTGACCTCGCTCGGCATCGTCAGCGGCCTCGTGGCCACCGACCTCATGTGCCTCATGCTGCTGCTGGCAGCGCGGATTCCCTTCGTCGATCGAGCATTCGGCCACGATCACGCCGTCGCGGTCCATTCCCGATTGGGCAAGTGGGTCCTGTGCGGGCTCCTGCTCCATGCCTGGTTCCTGATTTGTGGGTACGCCGCCTCCGAAGGCATCACGATCATCGCCGAGTGGCTGTCGATGTGGTCGATCGGTGACTACGTACTCGCCGTCGTCGGCCTGGGGGCGCTAGCCGTCGTCGCGATCTCGTCGATCGTCGCCGTCAAGCGACGCATGTCCTACGAGGTCTGGCACGTGATCCACCTCATCACGTACGCCGCCGTTGCCGCGTCGATTCCCCACCAGTTCTCGCAGAGCGGGTTGTTCGCCGAAGGGAACTGGCAGCGGTGGTACTGGATCGGGCTGTACGGCGCGACCGCCTTTGCGCTCCTGGCCTTCCGCATTCTGCTGCCGCTGTTCAACTCGATCGAACACCGGCTCGTGGTGAGCGACGTTGTACGCGAAGCCGACGACGTGGTCACGATCACGATGCGCGGCCGCAACCTGCCGGCCCTCGACGTCGAGGCGGGACAGTTCTTCCACTGGCGATTCCTCGGCCGGAAACTGTGGTGGCACCAGCATCCCTTCTCGGTGTCGGCGGCACCGACGCGCGACTCCTTGCGGATCACGGTCCGTTCGTTGGGGAAGGGCACGGCGAAGCTCATGAAGGTCAAGCCGGGCACCCGGGTCATGATCGAGGGGCCGTACGGCATTTTCTCCGACAAGGCCCGCACCACCGACGCCGTCACGCTGGTCGGCATCGGCATCGGGATCGCTCCGATTCGGGCCGTGCTGGAGGCCACCGACTTCGAGCCCGGTCACGCGACCGTTGTCCTGCGTGCTCACAACGCCGGACAGCTCTACCTGGCCGGCGAGATCGCCGATCTATGCCGGCAGCGGGGCGCCAAGCTGGTCACACTGGTCGGTCGCCGGGGTCGGAATCGGCTCGGTGAAGCCCGGTGGGTGCCGGCGTCTCACCAGGGGCCTGACCATTGCCGAGATCGTCCCCGGCATCGCAACGAGTGACGTGTTCGTCTGCGGCCCCCAGGATGCCTCCGACTCGGTCATCGCCGAGGCGCTCGAGGTCGGTACCCCCCCTCGCGCCATTCACAACGAGAGGTTCTCCTGGTGAGCGCGCGATCGACAGCAGCAGCAGTTCTGGCCTCGGCCGGCATCCTGGCGGCTGGGTGGGCTGCGGGTACGGCGAATGGTGCGACGGTCGCCGTACCCGCAGCGACCAACTCCGACACGTCGAGTTCGCAGGCCTCGTCGGCCACACCGAGCGCGAGTTCTGCCACGCCCAGCGTGACCTCGGCCACGCCGAGCGCGAGCTCGGCCACGCCCAGCGCCACCCCGAGCACCTCCTCGAGCACGAAGTCGGCGACCCCGTCCAAGAGCGCGACGACGGCTGCGGCGGGGATCACGGGCACCTATACGGGTTCGACGGCGCAGCACAGGTACGGTTCGGTAACCGTCACCGTGACGCTGAGCAACGGCAAGATCACCAACGTCACGGCCACTGTCGTCGACGATGGTCAGTCCAAGTCGAAGGCGATCAACAGTTCCGCCGTACCCACGATCAAGGCCCGCGTGCTCGCCGCCAATTCCGCGAACGTCAACACGGTGAGTGGGGCCACGTATACGACCGATGCGTACCTGACGTCGCTACAATCTGCGTTGAGCAAAGCCGGTTTCACCGGATGACCAGAGCCGCCGTCGGCACCCGCCCCACACGGGTGCCGGCGGCTTCGGTTTCCCCCTTGTCCTGGGCATGGGAGTTCTGGATCGAGCGCCTGATACACCGCGCCGGAAGAACACGACATGAGTGACCCTTCACGGGCGACCGCCCCATCGAGAACCCTGGTCTTCGAGACCATGGGAACCGTCGTCTCGGTGACGAGCCCGACCGAGATCGACCCGGTGACGGGGGAAGCCGTACGCACCAAGTTCGCAGAACTGGACGCGCAATTCTCCCTGTACCGGTCGGATTCGGAGGGATCGGCCGTGGCCCGTGATCTGACCAAACTCAAGACGGCGTCGTCGAGTTTTCGGGAAACGTACGACCTGGCCATCGCTTGGCGGGACGCGACGGAGGGGGCATTCACGCCGCACCGTCCCGACGGCAAGGTGGACCTGTCGGGTGTGGTGAAGGCGCTCGGGATCCAAAGAGCCGGCGAAGTCCTCAGCGCCGCTGGCTATCGCGACTGGTGTCTCAACGCCGGAGGCGACGTGCTCGTCTCCGGCACCAGCGCGGGAACGCCGTGGGTCGTCGGTGTCGTCGATCCCGACGACCGGACTGCGTTGTGGACGTCGTACACCACCACTCCGGAGCGCCGAGCCGTGGCCACTTCGGGCATCCAGGAGCGTGGCGAACACGTGTGGCGGATGGCGGCTGACGACACCTTCGTGCAGGTGACCGTGGCGGCGGCCGACATCATCACGGCCGACGTGCTGGCCACCGCGATTCTGGCCGGCGGCATCGGCACGCTCGAACACGTCCAGAAGTCGTTCGAGATCGACGTGTTGGCGGGTACGGCAGACGGTCGCGTCTGGGCGAGCCCGGTCTTCCTGTCCTGACTCCGTGCGCCGACACTCAGTGCCGCGTTCGTCGACTTACCAGTACGGCGTGGCGCTCGGCTGGCGATCGGCCGCCCGGTCGGGAGAGTCGCCATCCTCCGGCTCGGGGTCGAGGGTCGCGTCCGGAGCCGGAATGGCCTGGTCGACCAGCGGGTCCACCGGGGTCACCTGTTCGGTCTGGAAGACTGGCTCCTCGGCGCTCGTCTTGGGGTTCGACGCGACGAGCGCGTTCATCCACCGCATCCGCGGGTCGGCGTCGATCAGCAACGCCTTGACGAGCAGGGTCGCCGGGAGGGCCAGCAGTGCGCCCAGCGGACCCAGGATGACGGCCCACACGAGCAGGGACAGGAACGACACCGTGGAGGTCACTCCGACCGCGTCGCCCGTCATCTTGGGTTGGATCACCGATTGGATGACGAAGTTCAGGACCGAGTAGAGCGCGATGACGGCCACCGCCCCCCATAGACCCTTGGCCAGGAATCCCATCACGGCAGCAGGGATCAGCCCGATGATGAATCCGACGTTGGGGATGTAGTTGGTGACGAACGACAGCACGGCCCAGACGAGCGCGAGAGGAACCCCGATGGCGAGGAGACCGAACCAGGTCAACACGGACACGATCAGTCCGAACACCGTCGAGGTCACCCAGTAGCGCCGTACCCCCTGAGCGAACGACTGCAGGGCCAACACGAGCACCGGATTGTGACGCTCGCCCAGCCTGATCAGGCGTTCGTCGAAGTCGGCCGAGTCGATGATCATGAACAACATCACCGACACCACGATGACGAGCAGCGACAGGGCACCGGAGACATTCGAGATGACCGACGACGCGACGCTGACGATGCTCGACGGGTCGATCGACTTCAACTGGTCGAGGATCTGCGAGCTCGTGAACCCGAACTGGGCCAGGAGATTGAGGACCGTGTCGTAGAGCGAGAGGAACTGTCCCTTGTAGTGGGGCATCTCGGCCACGAAGATCGAGATCGCCCAGCCGATCGACCACATGAACAGACCCAGGATCGACACGGCCACGATCCCGGAGATGATCGAAGCCACGATCTTCGGCACATGGGTCGACAGCCAGCGCTGGATCGGCCAGACGACGATCATCAGGTTCAACGCCATGAAGACGGGGCCGACGATGTCGGAGATCTGGGCCATCCCGAGCATGACGACGATCAGTGCTCCCGCACCGACGATGAGTTTCAATGCCCTGGACTGGTCAGATTGCGCGGCGGTCGACGTCATGGCGCATATCGTGCCGCATCGCGACGCCACCCTCGCGAGGGTGCCCGCCTTCATGCCCACACACGGCGCGCTGGTCACAAGGCCAGGCTGGTGGGATGTCGCCCCCGCCCGTCGGCACGATGCCCGACGATGCCAGGATGGGAGTTGACCCAGCGAAGGAGCCCCACATGCCCGAGTTCGCCTACTCCGACCTGCTCCCGATCGGTGCCGACGAGACGCCGTACCGACTGCTCACCACCGAAGGTGTCCGTACGGTCGAAGGTCCCGACGGGCGCACCTTCCTGGAAGTCGCCCCCGAAGCCCTCGCCCTCCTTGCCGAGACTGCCTTCCACGACATCTCGCACTACTTGCGGCCCGCCCATCTCGCGCAGCTGCGCCGGATCATGGACGACCCGGAGGCCTCCAACAACGACAAGTTCGTCGCCCTGGATCTGCTCAAGAACGCCAACATCGCCGCTGGCGGAGTGCTGCCGATGTGCCAGGACACGGGTACGGCGATCATCATGGGCAAGCGCGGCCAGCAGGTCCTCTCGCCCGGTTCCGACGAAGAGGCCTTGTCGCACGGGGTGTACGACGCCTACACCAAGCTCAACCTGCGCTACTCGCAGAACGCGCCGATCACCATGTGGGAGGAGAAGAACACCGGCTCGAACCTGCCGGCGCAGATTGAGTTGTACGCCGATACCGCGCCTGGGCACGAGACGACGTACAAGTTCTTGTTCATGGCCAAGGGTGGCGGTTCGGCCAACAAGAGCTACCTCTACCAGGAGACCAAGGCCATCCTGAATCCCGACGCGATGATGAAGTTCCTCGACGCCAAACTCCGCTCGCTGGGCACCGCCGCCTGTCCGCCGTACCACCTGGCGATCGTCGTCGGCGGAACGTCGGCGGAGTTTTGCATGAAGACCGCCAAGTACGCCTCCGCGAAGTACCTCGACACTCTCCCGACGACCGGCGACATCACGGCCCACGGGTTCCGCGACCTGGAGTTGGAAGAGAAGGTCCTGGAACTGACGCGTCAGTTCGGGATCGGTGCGCAGTTCGGCGGGAAGTACTTCTGTCACGACGTTCGAGTGGTACGGCTTCCCCGCCACGGCGCCTCGCTGCCGGTCGCGATCGCCGTGTCGTGTTCGGCCGACCGTCAGTGCCTGGGCAAGATCACCGCTGACGGCGTCTTCATCGAGCAGTTGGAGCGCGATCCGGGCCACTACCTGCCCGACACCACCGACGAGCACCTCGGCGGCGACGTCGTGGAGATCGACCTCAACCAGCCAATGGCCGACGTTCTCGCCGAACTCAGCAAGCATCCGGTCAAGACCCGGTTGTCGCTGTCCGGCCCGCTCGTGGTCGCGCGTGACATCGCCCACGCGAAGATCAAGGAACGCCTCGACCGGGGCGAGGAGATGCCCCAGTACCTGAAGGACCATCCGGTCTACTACGCAGGCCCGGCCAAGACCCCTCAGGGCATGGCGTCGGGGTCGTTCGGGCCGACGACTGCCGGGCGCATGGACTCCTACGTCGACCAGTTCCAGGCGGCCGGCGGCTCGATGGTCATGCTGGCGAAGGGCAATCGCAGCCAGCAGGTCACCGACGCCTGCGAACGCCACGGCGGCTTCTACCTCGGTTCGATCGGAGGACCCGCCGCCCGGCTGGCCCAGGACTGCATCAAGGCGGTCGAATTGCTCGAGTACCCCGAACTCGGGATGGAAGCCATCTGGAAGATCGACGTCGTCGACTTCCCGGCGTTCATCGTCGTCGACGACAAGGGTGAGGACTTCTTCGCCGCTGTGTCGAAGCCGATCGCCATGACGATCGGCACCCGCCGCGGACTGTAGGACTGCCAGCCCTGGCGGTCGGTGCTCACTGAAGCACCCAGTTCGGTCGTCGGCCTCCCGACCGGATCCTGTCCGGCCTTCGTTCAGGTGGGTAGGGTGCGCGCATGACACAGGGCGGATCGTGGCTGGACCGATTCGAGAAATTCGGCGACAAGGTTGCCCAGCGGGTGACCGACATGGCGAAGGACGTATCTCATCAGGCGGATTCGGCGATGACGAGGCAGGCCCAACCGCCACAGACGGAGGCCCAGCGACAGGCCGCCAACCAGTACCGCTGGGAGCGCGCAGCCTCGGCGACGTGGGCGGAGCCGACCGAGGCCGCAGACACGACCGAATGGATCAGGTACGACCTCACCGACCCCCGATCGCGGATGAGCGCCGTGTCCCTCCGGCATCCGGTCGAGTGGCTGGCGGGTGGCACGGTCACCTGGCCGGCTGCCCCGGCCGATTCGGTCCGCTATGCGATCGGCGCGTCCCCAACCGACCGCTCCTGCGTCGTGGAGCGGTTCGGTCGGATCGACGTCGTCAGCGGAACCTTCGCGACCTCGACGCCGTGGCGCGAGTCGATTTCGGCGTCGACCCCGGAAGAGACGATCGCGACGTACGTCGTACCCCGGCTGCGGCCCGGAGCGCTCGTGCTCGCCGTCAAGCCCGTCGATCCCCGCCTGTACACACAGCAGCCGCTCGACCCGGCGATCAGCTACCAGGGCTATCTGGTCAATCTGGAGTACGACAAAGCTGGCACCGCGTGGGCCGACGAACTGATCGTGGTGCGCTACCAGGTACCCGCTGGCGGTGGACTCGTGACCGAGTCGAAGTCCGGGTTCGCCGTCTGGAGCCTCAACGCCAGCCGGCTCCTGTTCCCCGGTGTTCGCGCCACGATGCGTGCGGTCGCTCTGAGTGCTCAGACGAACCCCGAGTGGGAGGGCTTCGCCGCCTCGGTGGGCGCGGCGGCACCGATCTGAGGTCCGAGGGACGGCTGGGCGTCGGTCGGAGATCGGGTCGCACCCAGGCAATCGTCGGGGCATCCGGGCGCGTCGTACGAGAACTGCCTCTCACCGCTCT
>JBDHZQ010000131.1:0-6958 GCA_039811945.1 Propionibacteriaceae bacterium | reverse complement strand
CCGGCCAGTTCGGCCGTCTTGCGCGCGCGAAGCCTCGGGCTCGACAGCACCAGGCCGAACTCCGACGGGTTCAGCTTCTCCCGCAAGGCAGTCGCCTGGGCGACCCCCGCATCCGTGAGGTCGAGATCGGTGAAGGAGGTGTGACGGCCGTTCGCGCTCCACTCGGTCTGGCCGTGGCGAACGATGTACAGCATGGTCATGCGCGGGACTCCTTGGTCGACGGTCGGCGGCGGGCTGCGGTGCCGACGCTAGGCCTACCATGGGGCAGTTGCCGGGGGTGCCGCTAGTTGCAGGGAGCGATGATGTCGAGCGAAGAGCAGGTCCGACTTCCGAACCGGGGGATCCCGTTCAGTCAGGCGTTCAAGGATTTCATCTGCAAAGACTGGGCCCCGTACGACGAAGGCCTGCCCTCGCCGTACCCCGCCACCGCCCACACCGCCCCTCGTCGCGAGCGGCTGAGCCGGCTCTTCCCCGGCGTGCGGTTGGTGATCCCGGCGGGAGGTTTGAAGGTACGGTCGAACGACACCGACTTCCGGTATCGCCCCCACGCCGCGTTCGCCTACCTGAGCGGGCTGGGCACCGACCGCGAACCCGATTCGGTCCTCCTCCTGGACCCGGTCGACGACGGCCACGAAGCGACACTCTTCTTCAGCCCCCGGGCGCCTCGCACCGACGAGGAGTTCTACGCCTCCAGCCGGTACGGGGAAATGTGGGTCGGTCAGCGCGAGTCTCTGGAGGAGATGTCTGCGTTGAGCGGTCTGGCCACCCGCCCGATCGCGGAGCTGGGAGCGGCGCTGGCCGGCGATGCCGTACCCCTCCGCGTGCTGCGTGACGCCGATCCAGACGTGTCCGTTCTCGTCGACGCCGCGCGAGGCGGCGCCCACGACCAGGCCGACCACGAACTCCAGGTCGCGCTCAGCGAGATGAGGTTGGTCAAGGACGCTTTCGAGATCGAGCAACTGCGCGCCGCCTGCGCGGTGACCGCGTCGGGGTTCGAGGCCGTCGTGGCGGCACTTCCTGAAGCGGTACGGCGCGGCCGCGGGGAGCGGTGGGTCGAAGGGGTGTTCGGCCTGTACGCCAGACACGCGGGTAATGCGGTGGGGTACGACACGATCGCAGCTTCGGGGGACCATGCGTGCACCCTGCACTGGATCCGCAACGACGGTGACTTGGCGATCGGAGACCTGCTGCTGCTCGACGCAGGCGTGGAGTTGGACAGCCTCTACACCGCGGACGTGACCCGGACGGTGCCGGTCTCCGGCCACTACTCCCCCGCCCAGCGAACGGTGTACGAAGCGGTTCTCGAGGCCCAGCGCGCCGGAATCGCCGCAGCCAAGCCCGGGGCGAAGTTCTCCGACGTCCACGACGCCGCCATCGCCGTGCTGGCCCGGCGGCTCGAAGAGTGGGGCATCCTGCCGGTGACGGCCGAGGAGTCCCTGTCCGCCGAGGGCGGGCAGCATCGGCGGTGGATGGTCCACGGCACGTCCCACCACCTGGGTATCGACGTGCACGACTGCGCGCAGGCCCGCCGGGAGAACTATCGCGATGCCGAACTGCGCGAGGGCATGGTGATCACGGTCGAACCGGGGTTGTACTTCAAGTCGACCGATCTTCTGGTTCCGGACGAGTTCCGCGGCATCGGGGTTCGGATCGAGGACGACATCGTGATCACCGCCGACGGCTGCGACGTCCTCAGCGACCAGTTACCCACCGACCCCGACGCGCTCGAGGCGTGGATGGAGAGAGTCTGGGCGCAGGCCCGGCCCTGACCGTCAGGGTTTGGTCCGCGCGGGGGCGACGGCAGGTACGGCACCCGATTGCGCGATCCGGGTGACCGCTCCGCTCACCGCCGTCACCGCGACGATCGTGACCATCGCGCCGAGCAGCAGTGCCGTGTCCTCACCGGGCGCTAGCACGCCCGAGCTGGTCCCGAGGGCCGCGGCCGCGACTGGAACTCCCAACTGCGCCGACGTCATGACCGCCACCGAGAGCGGCTGGCGGGTGACCATCAGCACAACTCTGGCGCCGACCGCCGCCAGGCCGAGTACGACCCCGAGACCGATGACGCTCGGGTGGGCCATGAGGTCAGCCAAGTTGAGAGAGGAACCCAACCACACGAAGAACAGTGGCCCGAGCAACCCTTCGGTGATCGCGAACGTCTGGTTCGACAGGCGCTTCGGCTTCCCGATTCCGGCGATCGCGAGACCGGCGACGAATCCCGCGAGCATGATCGAGACGTGCATCACCTGGGCCACCGCGGCGAGCCCGAACAACAACACGAGCATGATCCGCAGTTCGAGCGCCAGGCCCCGCTCTTCGGACAGTTCGTGCAACGCCTTCCGGCGACCGGTTCGCTCGGCCCAGTCCAAGAACGCGAACGCTGCAGCGCCGAGCACCAGCACGATCACCGCCCCCAACGCGGCACGGCCCGCGCTGCCAGGGTCCAGCACGAGCGGCAGTGCCACGATGCAGGCCGCGTCGGCGATCGCGATCTGCGGCAGCATCTCGACGATCGGCTTGGCGGTCAGCGGCGAGCCGTTCAGCGACGGCATGATCACCGATGCCGACGACGAAGCGATCAGCACGGCGTACAAGGCTGTATGCCCGGTTCCGAAGACCCGTGAAATGAGCAGGCCCAGCGGGACGGCGACCAGCCCGACGACGACCGCCCGCAGGGCTCCCTTGGCCAGGCCCGCTTTCATGGCGGGGTTTCTGATGGGCACGTGGCTGCCGGCGACCAGCATCACGAGCGCGAAACCGACTTCGGCCATGAACGAGAAGGTCGGGTCGCTGGCGTGGAGGACCTTGAACCCCGACTGTCCCAGGATGAGGCCGACGACGAGTTCGCCGATGACGATGGGGATGTGAGCCCAGCGTTGCAGGGTCAGCAATGGGCCGACGAGCGCGACCGCACACACCAGCACCAACACCGCAAACGACATGCCTACCCCTCGGGCAGATCGGCGATCAGCACGGGAATGTCGGTGTTCTCGTCGACGTAGTAGCTGGCGCAGACCCGGTGGTAGCCGTCTGCGATCAGTGCCGGCGTTCCGGTCCGGGCATTCCCGCGCACCATCAGGATCGGCGACAACGGCTTGCCCGCTTTGACCTTGGCCAGGTCAGCGGTGACGTGCACGTTCGACGTCGGCAGCAAGTCCAACCGCGAGGCCCTCAAGATGTCCTTCGCCTTGTAGTGGGCCTCCTGGGCGCTCCTGAGCGTGGCCACGACCTGCCCGGTCGCGGCGTCGTCGAGCACCATGGACAGGTACGACGCAGCAGCCGGATAGTCGTGGGGATCGGGAGTCGGCATCCAGGTCACGACCTGTTCGTGCGTTGACACCATCCACCTCCAATCGGCGGATCATCCCACCTCACCGGGGTGTGCGGGGCGCCGATCGCGATACTCACATGTTCACGGCCGACGAGCAGGGCTCCACGTCCGGCGTACACCCACTACTGTGCGAGGTCGTGACCGAAGAACTGACGCACGTGGTCCTCCCGGAATCGGAGATCCCCACGCACTGGTACAACATCGTCGCCGACCTGCCCACGCCGCCACCGCCGCCGCTGCATCCGGGCACCAAGCAGCCGTTGGGTCCCGACGACCTGTCGGCGATCTTCCCGATGGAACTGATCGCCCAAGAGGTCGCGCAGGAACGGTGGATTCCCATCCCGGAGCCGGTCCGTGAGCTCTACAAGCTCTGGCGCCCGTCGCCGCTGGCCAGGGCCCGCCGCCTCGAGCAGGCGCTCGGCACGCCGGCCCGGATCTACTACAAGTACGAGGGGGTCTCCCCCGTCGGCAGCCACAAGACGAACTCGGCCGTACCCCAGGCGTACGCCAACGCCAACGCCGGCATGAAGAAAGTCGTGACCGAGACCGGTGCCGGTCAGTGGGGCTCGGCCCTGTCCTTTGCCGCCGAGGCCTTCGGCCTCGACTGCGAGGTGTTCCAGGTCAGGAGTACGTACGACTCCAAGCCGTACCGGCACGTGCTGATGGAAACGTTCGGGGCCACTGTTCACTCCTCGCCGTCGGATCTGACCGATGCCGGCAAGGCTTTGCGCGAGCGCTTTCCGGATACCCCCGGATCGCTCGGCATGGCGATCTCGGAGGCCGTCGAAGTGGCCATCAAGGACCCGACCGCGAATTACTCCCTCGGCTCGGTGCTCAACCACGTGCTGTTGCACCAGACGGTGATCGGCCAGGAGGCGATCAAGCAGTTGGCGCTGTTCGGCGAGAAGCTGCCCGACTACTTGTTCGCGTGCGCCGGAGGTGGCTCCAACCTCGGCGGCATCGCGTTCCCGTTCCTGCGAGAGAACCTCGACGGTCGCGGGGCGACCGTGATCACCGCGTGCGAGCCCCAGGCTGCCCCGTCGCTGACGCAAGGCGAATACCGCTACGACCACGGCGATACCAGTGGCTACACGCCGTTGCTGAAGATGTACACGCTCGGGGCCGACTTCGTGCCGGACCCGGTGCACGCCGGCGGTCTGCGGTACCACGGCATGGCTCCGCTCATCTCCCACGCCTACCACGAGGGCTTGCTGCAGGCGGTCGCGATCGGTCAGATCGAAGCGTTCGAGGCTGGCACGCTGTTCGCCCGCGCCGAAGGGATCGTGCCTGCGAGCGAGTCGAACCATGCGATTGCCGGAGCCGTACGGCAAGCCCGCCAGGCGACCGAGGCCGGTGAGTCCCCGGTGATCCTAATCGGTGTTTCGGGATCCGGTCAACTGGACCTGCCGGCGTACGCGGAGTTCCTCAGCGGTCGGATGGCCGACTCCTGACGCTCGCCCGCGGGGCGCGGGACGGACCGTGAGAGACTGGACGCTGGGGCGACCGCACGGCCGTCCGACGAGGGGGTACGCACGCCTATGGCCGCACGACCGATTCCTGCCGGCCAGGAACCGAAACCTCTGCCGGAGCACCTGCTGGGGCTCGTGAAGGACGCCGTACCGCCCATTCACCCGGCCGGTCGACCGTTCATCGCGGCCCCGCTGGTGGTCGCACTGGCGGGGTGGAGGTACGGCTGGGTGCGCCGGCTGGCGCTCGCCACCGCGGGCGCCGTGGCCCTCTTCTTCCGCGAGCCGAGGCGGGTTGCACCCACCGAACCGGGCGCCGTCGTGGCTCCGGCTGACGGGGAGGTCAGTCTGGTCGACGAAGCCGTACCCCCGGCCGAACTCGGGCTGGGCGACCACCCCCTGCCGCGGGTGAGCATCTTTCTCTCCGTGCTCGACGTTCACGTGCAGCGAGCCCCCGTCGCCGGCCGTGTCGCCGCCATCGCCTACACCCCCGGCGAGTTTCTGCCCGCCGACGTGGCGGACGCCTCTCAACGGAACGAGCGCAACTGCCTGCGGATCGACACCCCCGACGGCACGTCTGTGGGCGTCATCCAGATCGCCGGGCTGGTGGCGCGACGGATCGTCTGCCAGGTCGACGAGGGCGACGAAGTGGAACTCGGTCAGACGTACGGCCTGATCCGCTTCGGATCGCGGGTCGATACGTATCTGCCCGCCGGCACCTCGCTGCGTCCCGTCGTCGGACAGCGCATGATCGGCGGGGAGACGATCCTGGCCACCATCGGCTGATCCATGGACGACCACGTTTCACTGACCCCGATGACCGAAACGGGCCTCGGCGACGACGCCACCCCCGACGCGCCTCCCCAGCGACGAGGTGGCGTCGTGATCATCCCGACACTGCTCACTCTGTCGGCGTTAGCCGCGGGGCTGAGCGCGGTCAAGTACTCCTCCGACGGCGCCACGGGCCTGGCGTTGGGTCTGGTAGCGCTGGCGGCGGTGCTCGACATGATGGACGGGCGCGTGGCGCGGATGCTGCATGCGCAGTCCAAGATGGGCGCCGAACTCGACTCACTGTGCGACGCGATCGGCTTCGGCGTCACGCCCGCCCTGATCGTGTACTTCACGCTGATCCACGGGCGCGGAGGTGGTCTCGGTGACCTGGGCTGGGTCGCTGCCCTGGTCTATGCGGCCGCGATCGTGTTACGCCTGGCCCGGTTCAACACCCTGCTCGATGACGACGAACAACCCGTGTTCCACAAGGAGTTCTTCTCGGGCGTTCCGTCTCCGCCGGCCGGCTTGCTGGCCCTGGCGCCGGTGGTCGCCTTCGTGAAGTTCGGACACGGCTGGTGGACCGATCCGTACCTCGCCTCGGGCTGGCTCGTCTGCATCGCTGCGCTGGCCTTCTCTCGCATTCCGACCCTGTCGATGAAGACCGTGAGGGTGAACCCGCGACTGCTCCCGTTCATCCTGGCCGGATTCGTCATCCTGGTCGCCGCCCTGGTCACGCAGCCCCTGGTCACGGCACTCGTGCTCGGCTTCGGCTACCTCCTGCACATCCCGTTCGCCGTACGTACGTATGCCTGGTTGTCGTCGCACCCCGACGCCTGGGCGGTCCAAGGTGCCGAGCGTCGCGCGATCAAGCGGGAGACCCGCCGCCGCCCCCGTCCCCGGCCTCCGCGACGACGGCCGAGACTGCGCGTCTAGTACTTCTAGTCTGTACGGCTTACTGCCTCACCGGCATCCGGGCCAGGACTTCTCGGGCGCTTTGGGCGACCTTGTGTTCGCAGAGAATCTCGTACCGGGTCGCGACGATCTGCTGCACCGAGTTGAAGTCCCGCTTGCCGCGCGTCATGGCGTACCCGATCAGCGCGAACACGACACTGATCCCGACGCTGATCGCCAGCGCCCAGAGCAGGGCCTGCAGGAGGGGCACGCCGGGCAGGAACAGCAGCATGATGAAAAAGAGGATGAACGCCGTACCCAGGCCCTGCATCGCTCCTTGACTCGCAACGGTCCCCCACGTCTTGCGGCTGAGCACCCGCTCGACGGTCTTCAGATCCGTGCCGACGATCGCCAAGTTCTCGACCGGGAACTGTTCGTCGGAGAGGAAGTCGACGGCGGTCGCGGCCTCGGCGTAGGTGTCGTAGACCGCCACGTGCTG
>JBDHZQ010000130.1:0-7013 GCA_039811945.1 Propionibacteriaceae bacterium | reverse complement strand
CGGGCCGGAGAAATCCTGGCCGACGAAGCACCGATCGTGTTCCACAGCACGTGGGCGATGTTCGTCGACGCCGAAGCGAAGCGGGTTCTGGGGTCGTCCACCCTTGCCCCCGACCTCGACGGTCCGGGTCTCGAAGTCTTCGGGCCGCTCAACTCGCTCTACGCCGCAGAACTCTCCTCCGGCTGGCTCGACGGCTGGGGAGACACGATCATCGCCGTCGCTCCCGTACCCGGCCACCGCGCCGCCATTCTCGGTCGCCTCGGCGGACCGTCGTTCCTGCCTGCCGAACTCGTTCGGCTGCAGCATCTCGCCGGTCTGGTGGGCAGTAGCACGTGACCTTGGGTTGAGGCCCTCTCGCCCGCGGGTACGGGCCTCCTGCCGTACGCCCTCCGCCAGGTGGACCTCCGCGCACGTGTACGCAAACTGCCTCTGAATCGGGCGCCGATCCGATGTGATCGATCAAATTCGGCATCTGCAGGCACATTCGGTCCGCATCCCAGAGAACAAGAGGCTCGAGCCGGCGGGTCCGTCGCCCGGCCAGCGCGCCGACTACACTCCCTGCGTGGCCAGGCGTGTGTTCACCGATCTCGATCTCAACGGATCGGTTCCGGTTCGTGCCCAGCCGAGGATCGGCGAGTGGGGACCGGTCGGCGTTCCGAGCACGCGGTACAAGAAGATCTGGCGAATCCTGGTTTCGGTTGCATTCGTCGTAGCGGCGACTGGATTGTTCGGCCTCGGCTACTACGTGTTCACCGTTCTCAACGGGGCCTGAATACAGCGGGTACGACTCTGCCCGGGTACGACTCTGCCGGAGTCGCGCGATGCGCGGCTCAGTCCAGGTCCGGCCAACGGCACCGCGCGAACCCGAGGCTCACCTCACTCCGTACGTGCAACCCTCGCGGCGGCCGAAGGACCATCTCGAAGCAACACCTCGAAGCCGTCTGCATCCAGAATCGGCCTCTTGAGCGAGACCGCTCTGTCGTACTTCGACCCCGCGCCCTCACCCGCAACGACGAAATCCGTCTTCGCCGAGACCGAGCTCGGGGCCTTGCCGCCCCTCGCCACGATGGCCTCGGTGGCACTGTCACGCGTGTACCCGGGAATCGACCCGGTCACGACGACCGCCAACCCGGCCAGCGTCTGCGGGAGATCTTCGACGTCCTCCCGAGGCTGCGGCAGCATGGCGCCAGCGGCCTGCCACTTGGCGACGATGTCGCGGTGCCAGTCGACGTCGAACCACTCCCGGATGGAGGTCACCAGGGTGGGACCGAGCCCGGGCACCGCGGCGAGTTGTTCGTCGCTCGCACCGGCGAGCGCGTCGATGTCACCGAACGCCGCCGCGACGTCGGGGGCGACGCCCTTGCCGATATGACGGATCGACAAAGCCACGAGGAACCGACTGAACGGTTGAGTCTTGGCCCGCTCGAGCTCGGTGAGGAGACGCCTGCCGTTGGCCGACAACGCGCCGGATTTCGTCGTGAAGAACGGGCTGTTCTTCAGGTCCTCCTCGGTCAGGCTGAACAAGTCCCCTTCGTCGACGACCAATCCGGCTTGCAGGAGAGCTTGGGCCGCCTTCCATCCCAGCACTTCGATGTCCAGCGCCTGGCGCGACGCTAGGTGGAAGAGACGCTCGACGAGTTGCGCCGGGCACGATCTGGCATTGGGGCATCGAATATCGGCGTCGGCCTCCTTCTCGGGGCGCAGTTCAGTGCCACAGGCCGGGCAATGGGTCGGCATGACGAATGCGCGCTCGCTGCCGTCCCGGAGTCCGACGACCGGGCCGAGCACCTCGGGAATCACGTCACCGGCCTTGCGCAAGACGACCGTGTCGCCGATCAGCACCCCCTTGCGAGTCACTTCCGAAGCGTTGTGCAACGTCGCCTGGGACACGGTCGACCCGGCCACGAGCACGGGCTCCATGACCGCGTACGGGGTGACTCTGCCCGTACGGCCGACGTTCACCGCGATGTCAAGCAGTTTCGTCGTGACTTCGACGGGCGGGTACTTGTACGCGATCGCCCACCGCGGTGCCCGCGACGTGGCCCCCAGCCGTACCTGCAAAGCGCGTTCGTCGAGCTTCACCACCACCCCGTCCATCTCGTGCCGGAACTGGTGTCGGCGCTCGCCGGCACTGGTGATGTAGTCCCAGACGTCTTCGATCGTCGCGCAGAGCCGCGTCTCGTCGCTGGTGGGGAGTCCCCAACCGCGCATGAGGCCGTACGCCTCACTCAGACGACTGATCTCCACCCCCGACGCCTCGCCCAGCCCGTGGCAGAGGAAGGACAGGGGTCGCGTGGCCGTCACCTTGGGGTCCTTCTGCCGGAGCGAGCCGGCAGCCGCATTCCGGGGGTTGGCGAACGGTGCCCGGCCCGTCTCGACGAGCGAGGCGTTCAGATCCGCGAAGTCGGCGACCGGAAGGAAGACTTCGCCGCGGACCTCCAGAACACCCGGAGCGTCGCCGGTCAGCCGATCGGGGATGGCGCCGATCGTCCTGACGTTGGTGGTGACGTCCTCGCCGACCTTGCCGTCACCGCGGGTGGCAGCGCGGCTGAGCCGGCCGTCCTCGTAGACGAGGTCGAGCGCCAACCCATCGATCTTCAGTTCGCACAGGTAGCCCGACGCAGCCACCGCCTCGGCTCCGACCTCGCGGATGGCCCGTGAGTTCCAGGCGAGCAACTCGTCGTGGTCGAAGGCGTTGTCGAGGCTCAGCATCTGCTCGAGATGGGTGACGGGCGCGAAGGTGGTCGACGGCGCCCCTCCGACTTGTTGAGTCGGGGACTCGGGAGTGCGCAGGCCTGGGTACGACTCCTCCAGGGCCTCCAGCTCCCGCATCAGGCGGTCGAAGTCGCCGTCCGAGATCGTCGGCTGATCGAGCACGTAGTAGCGCCACCGATGATCGGTGATCTCCTCGGCGAGTTGACGGTGGCGCTCGCGCGCGTCCGGCGGCAGTTGAGTGGTCTCGATCGTCGAGTCTCCGGTCGTCGTGTCCTCGGTCACGCGGCCATCTAACCAGTGGGGGGTACGGCCAGGTCAGCCCGCGAGGCGCTCGGCGACCAGAGGTGCGGCCGCCCGCAGTCTCTGCGCAGCTCCGGCCGGATCGGGGTTCGAGGCCAGACCGCACGCCGGGGTCAGCGCGAGCCGCCCGAGCAGGGCGCGGCCCAGTTCGAGGGGTTTGAGGTACGACTCCGCCCGCCTGACGAGCGCATCCACGGTCGGCAGCCCGATTCCAGGGCGGGTGTCGAGGATCCCCAGCCACAGGGTCCCGCCGTGGTCGACGTGGTTCGCGACCGCGTCGAGATCCACTCGGCTCGTCGCAACACCGGCGTCGAGGGCCAACGCACCCACGCCGGCCTCGGTCAGCAGCGACCAGGGGGCCGCCGCGCAGCTATGGATGGCCAGAGGGGTCGTGGTGGACTCGGTCACGGACACGAGGTCACGGAGCCCGGACCGCAGTTCGTCGGCCGTCACGGAGCGGTACCGATGCAGCCCGCTCTCCGTCCTGATTCCCCCGGCCGCCACAGCACCGAGCAGGGGCTCGTCGAGCTGGATCTGGGGTACGGCACCAGGCACCCGTCCGACGAGCGCGGCGGCGAATTCCTCGATCGCGCGTCCGACCATCGCCACCATGTCGCGGCGCGCCCCGTGATCGCCGAGCATCCGTCCCCCGCGTGCGAGATCGACCGAGGCCATCAGGGTCCACGGGCCAGCCAGCGAGATCTTGAGCCGGCCGGAGTAGCCGTCGCCGACCTCGGCGAGCACGTCCAGGTCGTCTCGCAGGAGCGCGGCGGCGCGTCGCTGGTCTCGGCCCGGCCGGTCGGCGACCTGCCAACCGAAAGGGCTCCGCTCGAAGGCGAATCCGTCCAGGAGGGCGAGGGTCCGCCCGATCATGTCGGCTCCCGGGCCTCGGGCCGGAAGTTCAGGCAGGTACGGCAGATCCCACAGACCGAACGTCTGCCGTACCGCTTCGGCAAAGTCCGTGCCCGGCCACGATCCGATCCCGGTGGTGGGTACGGTCACTCCGGCAACTCCCACGTCCACGAACGCGAGCGTACCGGCAGGCTTGCCCGGCCAATCACGACCGGGAAGGAGGTCTCCTCCCACCGCATGTCGGCCCAACTGTTGGTGAGAGCGGGGTTGATCTGAGGTCTGCCAAGTACCTCGTTCCCCCCTCAGGTGGGCTCAGACTCGTTGGTTATCCTGTCTCGCCGGCGGGAGGTGACGAGTGACGGACGTGAGCAAGGTCAGGCGGCGACCGAAGTGGATGATCTTGGCGATCGTCGGCGTCGTAGCGGTCGTTCTCGGCTCGGGTCTCGGCCTTCTCCTCTCCAGCACGGCCACGGGGGGCACTGGTCCGTCGGACGCAGTGTTGAAGTTCTACAGTGCATTGAGCAAGAACAACGCGAAGCAGGCGCTCGGCCTGTTGGCCAAGGAGCCTGACGACACGTCGTTCCTCACCGACGCCATCCTCAAGGTCGCCCACGATCAAGCGCCCCTTACCGAGATCCTGGTTCCGGCCACGAGCTCAACGAGCGTCACCGTGTCGTACAGGCTCGGCACCGAGTCCGTCACCGACAAGGTGTCTGTCACCGCCGTCGGAAACACTTTCAAGATCTTGACGCCGCTCAACGGAGGCACAGGCGTACAGATCGGCGCGCTCAAACAACCTGGTGTGTCGATGTTCGTCTCCGGCAAAGAGGTGACGAGCGGCTCGATCACCCTCTTCCCCGGTACGTACCCTCTGACCACGTCGAGTCCCCACCTGTCGTACGGCCAAAGCCAGACTCTGAACGTCCAACGATTCGCCGACTCGGTCTCGATGAGCGACTACTCGCTGCAAGTGACTTCCTCAGGTCAGGAGGCGGTCAAGAAGGCCGTCAAGGAATCACTGGCCGGATGCCTCTCCCAACGTTCGTTCGCCCCGACCGGATGCCCGTTCAAGTACGTCGGACAACACACGTCGACGGTCGACGAAACCGAGAGCACCTGGGTCTTGCTGAACCAACCCCAAGACCTCGCCCGGATTCGGGTGGCGGTGCCCGATGTAAAGCTGAGCACCGTCGAGGTCCCGCTGCAACTGCGGATCACGTTCCCTCCGGGATCAGCCCAGGCTTCGCACGATTTGTCTATGGTCCAAGCGATCGCCAGTGTGGACTTGCTGAGCGAAACACCTGTCATCGTATGGAAAACCTGATGCCCACGGCAGAGCCCGAACTGCGTCGGACAGGTCCGGGCGGATACACTCCGATCCGCGCACTGCATGGCAGCGTCTCCGCTGCCCCTAACGTGAGGAATGCATGAGTCTCCCAGGACTGCCGGCTCCCGCCCCCGAGGCGCGTCTCGGATCGCATCCTGACGCCGACGGCACCTCGTTCTCGCTGTGGGCACCCCGCGCGACGGCCGTCGAACTTGCCCTCGTGGCATCGGACCGCAGCCAGCACAACATCGACATGGTGGGGAGCCCCGACGGCGTCTGGTCGACGTACGTCCCCGGAGTCGCCCCCGGCCAGCTGTACGGCTACCGCGTGCACGGCGCGTGGCGCCCCGAGACGGGCGAACGGTTCAACCCGGCTAAGTTGCTGCTCGACCCGTACGCGCGTGCGTACGCCGGCGGTGTCGACTACGAGGGCCCAATCATGGACCACACACCCGAGTCGAACTATCTGCCCGACCCGACTGACTCGTTCAGGGCTGTCCCCCTCAGCGTGGTCGTTGCCCCGACCCCCGCGCCGACTCCCATCGCCTTGCGTAGGACCATGGCCGAGAGCGTGATCTACGAGCTCCACGTCCGCGGCTTCACCCGCCTCCACCCTCACGTTCCGGAGCACCGGCGCGGCACGTATTCCGGCCTCGCCCACCCTTCCGTCATCGAGCACCTCCTTGCCACCGGCGTGACCGCGATCGAGTTGCTTCCGATCCACCACTTCGTCTCCGAGCCGTTCGTGATCGGCGCAGGTCTGACCAACTACTGGGGCTACAACAGCCTCGGCTTCTTCGCTCCGCACGAGTCGTACGGCGCACGCCGCAACGTGGGCGCTCAGGTCGAGGAATTCAAGGAAATGGTCACGGCCTACCACGAGGCGGGCATCGAGGTGCTGCTCGACGTGGTCTACAACCACACCGGTGAGGGCGGTCACGAGGGCCCGACACTCAGTTTCCGGGGCATCGACCACGGCGGCTACTACCGACTGACCGACGACAATCGCAACGACTACGACGTCACGGGCACCGGCAATTCCGTCGATACCAGCGAGCCGGGCGTGCAGCGGTTGGTGCTCGATTCCATGCGGTACTGGGTCGAGGAGATGGGCGTCGACGGCTTCCGTTTCGACTTGGCCACCACCCTCATCCGGGATCACAATCACCACGTCGACCAGAACCATCCCCTCAAGTTGGCGATCCAGACCGATCCTGTCTTCGACGGCGTCAAGATGATCGCCGAGCCCTGGGATATCGGCCCGTACGGCTACCAGGTCGGCCAGTGGGGCTGCCCTTGGAGCGAGTGGAACGATCGCTACCGCGGCTACATCCGCGACTACTGGCGCGGAGTGCCACGCGGCGTCCAGGAGTTGGCGACGCGCTTGTCAGGGTCGCCCGACATCTACGACCACAGCGGCAGAACCCCCTCGGCGTCGATCAACTTCCTCACCGCTCATGACGGTTTCACCCTGCGCGACCTCGTGTCGTACAACCGCAAACACAATGACGCCAACAAGGAACACAACCGCGACGGGACCGACGACAACCGGTCCTGGAACTGTGGCGTCGAGGGCGACACCGACGACGAAGAGATCACGACGCTGCGGCGGCGCCAGATCAAGAACCTCATGGGGACGATGCTGCTGAGCCACGGCACCCCCATGATCACGGCGGGTGACGAGTTCGGCCGTACCCAGTCAGGCAACAACAACGCCTACTGCCAGGACGGGCCGATCTCGTGGGTCGACTGGGGCGACCTGGAATCCTGGGCGGACGTTCACGATTTCACCTCGTCGCTGCTTGCGCTCCGCGCGAAA
>JBDHZQ010000129.1:0-7227 GCA_039811945.1 Propionibacteriaceae bacterium | reverse complement strand
GTAACCCGTTCTGGCAGGGTCAGGCTATAGCAGCATTGTTGACCGTACCAACGTGCCGCGAGACTGACGCCGTTCAATCGCTCGTCACATCAGGTAGCCCACGACCAGTCGCTGGGCGATCGCAATCAGGATCAGGACGACCAGGATCGACAGGTCGAGCCTTACTTGCCCAATCTTGAGCATCGGGATCAGACGACGAATGGGCTTGATGATCGGGTCGGTGAGCGTGTAGACCGACTCGGCGAACAGCAGAACGAGGCCCCGAGGACGCCAGTCAGGGTTGAGAGCTTCGACGAACGAGAGCACGACGCGTGCCAAGATCACGAGTTGATAGAGCCACAAGGCAATGGACAGGACGACTCCGACGGTGTGCACACGTACCTCCTGGAGGCGGCCGGACCGCCCTCAGCTCTGGTTGTAGAAACCACCAGCAATGCGCTCCCGATCCTCGGCGGTCACCGTGACCTCACGAGGGCTGAGCAGGAACACCTTGTTGGTGACTCTCTCAAATGTGCCACGAAGACCGAAGATCAGTCCCGCAGAGAAGTCGACCAGCCGCTTCGCGTCGGAGTCGTCCATCTCGCTGACATTCATGATGACGGGCACGCCGTCGCGGAAGTGCTCCCCGATCGTCTTGGCGTCGTTGAATGTCTTCGGATGGACCGTGATGATCCGAGAGATGTCGGCAGTCACCGGGACCACCTGGGCCGGAGTCCTGCGGCTTGGGAGCGGTGTGACGCTCGCGCTGTGCTCATAGGGAGCTTCCTCCTCCTCGACCTCCGCCGGGTACACGGATTCGGTGAGTTCCATGTCGGCTCGATCGCCGCGCTCGTCGTAGCGAGTGTCGGTGACGAGCCCGAGCCATGCGGCTCCACGCTTGAACAACTCCGGCATGAGGTCCTCCTGAAGGGCGTACGCCGGTCAGGCTACCGACGTCGTCCTCCAGCGACCGGAAGGCGCGCCCGGAGACGCACCGCTAACCGGACCGTATTTACTGCGCCATTTACTGCGCCAGCCAGACCAGGCCCGCGAGCCGGCCCGCCTCGGCGCCGTCGCGGCGGTGGGAATGGAGGTTCGCGTCCTCCAGCGTGCAGTCCCCGACGTGGGTGACTCGTACGGCCCGCCGCTCCAGAACCGCGCGTGCCCCGGCGCCCAGGTCGAGCCCAGCCGTACCCCGGCGTGTCGTCGACCTCGTCTCGGGGATGACCGACGCCACCTCCTCGGCCATGGAGATCGGAACCTCGTAGCACGCTCCGCATACGTGGGGGCCGATCCAGGCATGGATGTCGTCGGCTCCCTGTCGAACCATCTCGTCGATCACGGATTGGAGGACACCGGCGGCCAGCCCGTTGCGGCCGGCGTGCGCGGCGCCGACGACCCGTGCCTCACGATCCGCGAACAGGACGGGCACGCAGTCGGCGATTCGAATGCACAACGCGATTCCCGGCTCTCGCGTCACGAGACCGTCAGCCTGGATCAGCTTTCGTCCTCCCACGACGCTGTCGCCGAGTTCGGAATCCGGCTGGTGCCACCGGTCGGAGTCGTCGACCACGACCACGTCGATGCCGTGCACCTGGTGCACGGTCGCCGCTCGTTCGACACCGAGGGCGGCCTTGACCCGCGCGTAGTTTTCCCTGGTCGCGGCCGGACTGTCGACGTCCGTCCGGCCCAGGTTCAGCGAGCCCATCGTTCCGGCCGACACGCCACCGTGCCGGTCGGTGAAGGCCACTCCGACCCCCCCGTTGTGCGGCGGATCGAGCCGAAACGAGAACACGCGCTACTTCATGAATTCCGGGACGTCCAGGTCGTCGCCCCCGCGGTCGGGCCGCGACGGGGCCGTGGGTGCCGACGGCTGAGGAGACGGCGTGAAGACCGGCACCGGATCTGGTCGTGTCATCGGCTGCGGCTTGACGTCGCGGCGCTTCGGCAATTGGCCTCCGTCGAACCCAGCTGCGATCACCGTCACCCGAACTTCGTCACCCAACGCATCGTCGATGACGGTTCCGAAGATGATGTTCGCCTCGTCGTGAGCCGCCGCTTCGATCAGGTTGGCCGCGGCCGACACCTCGTGGAGGCCCAGGTCGGACCCACCGGCGATGGACAACAGCACGCCGTGAGCACCGTCGATGCTCGCCTCCAGCAAAGGAGACGAGACCGCCATCTCGGCGGCCGCCCGGGCGCGATCCTCGCCGCGGGCGCTACCGATGCCCATGAGGGCCGAGCCGGCGTTGGACATGACCGCTTTGACGTCGGCGAAGTCGAGGTTGATCAGGCCGGGGGTCGTGATGAGGTCGGTGATGCCGGACACGCCCTGCATGAGCACCTGGTCGGCCTGCCGGAAGGCGTCGAGGATCGCCACCTGGTGGTCGGTCATCTCCAGCAACTTGTCGTTGGGGATGACGATCAGGGTGTCGACTTCGTCGCGGAGCGCAGCGATGCCGTTCTCGGCCTGGGTCGACCGCCGACGTCCCTCGAAGCTGAACGGGCGCGTGACGACACCGATCGTGAGGGCGCCCAGCGAACGTGCGATCCTGGCGACGATCGGCGCGCCACCGGTTCCGGTGCCGCCGCCCTCGCCAGCGGTGACGAACACCATGTCGGCGCCCTTGAGCACTTCTTCGATCTCGTCGGAGTGGTCCTCCGCGGCCTGGCGCCCCTTGTCGGGGTCAGCGCCGGCACCCAAGCCCCGGGTCAGGTCGCGACCAATGTCGAGCTTGACGTCGGCATCGCTCATCAAGAGGGCCTGTGCGTCGGTGTTGACCGCGATGAACTCGACGCCTCGAAGGCCGGCCTCGATCATCCGGTTCACCGCGTTGACGCCACCGCCGCCGACGCCGACGACCTTGATGATGGCCAAGTAGTTCTGGGATGCGCTTGCCACTGCCTGCCTCGTTCGGTTTCTGAGGTTCACCGCGCACCTGTGTGAGCCCGGCTCCCGGTCAGGTTATGAGACCGACCGGGGCCAAGCCACCGGCCGCGCCGGAACATACCCCAATCCTCGACCTGTGGTTCAGGGTCAGAGCAAGTGACCCCTGTGGTTCGTGTGACAGACGTGGTTCAAGTGATTTGTGTGATGTGAGTGACCTGGCTCATAGAAGATGCCGAGTTCACCGTCACGACGCACTGTCCCCGACAGACTCACCACCCTCGGGGACTCACCTCCACCCCCGAGCCAGCCGCACCCCCTTCGATCATGACGATCAGGTCCGCGTACCAAAACTGCCTCCCTGATCGCCATCGACCGAGTTTGATCGCGCCAACCGACGCTCCGCGGGACGTTTCGGTCCGCGTTCGGATAGGTCTGCGGGACGGCCCACGCCCCCTGATCGACTGCGAGGGGACCGACGCCCTGACGGTACGAGCCCTACTTCTGGGTGGTCGGATGACTCGGGGAACTCACGTCGTAGACACTGGCGGGGATCTTCACGAGAGCATCGGCGACCTGGGCTTTCAGCGGCGACTCCTCAGCGCTGCCCCAGATCAGCCGGGCGCCACCGGCGAGTTCGATCGTGATGTTGTCGCTGGTGCTGGCTGTGACCAGCACCGCCTGTTCGCGGATCGACCCTGGCAGGGCCTTGACGACCGTCGCGACGTCCAGCCGGAGACGGTCGGTGTTGGGACTCAGGGTCGCGCCGATCAAGCCATCAGGAACCTCGTCGGTTTGCGCGAAGACCACGCCTGACCCGTCGACGAGGCTGAACATGGAGCCGGCGCTCATGGCATACACGGGGGTTCGTTCCGTCACCGCGACCGTGACCGTACCCGGCAATCCCCGGCTGACCGACACGTTCGCCACAGGTGGCAGTTCGCGCACCCTCGCTTCGATGGCCTCGACGTCGACGCGGATCAAGGGCAGTCCCATCGGGACCGCGGCTGCCTGCTCGACCTGCGCGCGGGTGAGCACCGAGGTACCCGTCACGACCACCGTCCTGACCGCGAAGGCAGGCGAGAAACCAATCAGCCAGACGATCGCCCCCACCACGGCCAGCGTGGTCGCCAACAGCCCGACTCGAATCAGCCGCCGGCGCCTCAGAGCTCGCTTTCGGAAGGCCAAGCCTCGGGTGGCATCGGCGACTTTGCGGGGTGGATCAGCTGCCACCGGTGGCCTCCAGCAGCCGGCGCAGGTCAGGCCCCACGGTCGTGATGCTTCCCGCGCCGATGGTCAAGACCAGGTCACCGGGACGCGCCAGAGTCGCCAATGCGGCGGCTACGTCCCCGAGGACGGGTACGACGTGAACCTCCGCGCCTGCGGCCGCCGCCGCCGGCTCGAGAAGACGTGAAGTCACACCGGGAATCGGCTCCTCGCGCGCTGGGTAGATGTCGGTGAGCACCACGACGTCGGCGAGCCCCAGCGCCGTACCGAACGCGTCGGCGAAGGTCAGGGTTCGGCTGAACAAGTGAGGTTGGAAGCACGCCACGACCCGGCCGTCCCCGGCAACCCGCCGGGCCGCCGTCAGCGCAGCAGCCACCTCAGTCGGGTGATGGGCGTAGTCGTCGACGATCGTGACCCCGGCCGCCGTTCCGACGATCTGGAAGCGCCTCTCCGTACCCGCAAACCCGCCAGCCCCCTCGGCGAGCGCCTGAGGATCGCATCCCAATTCCAGGCCCACGGCGAAGGCCGCCGCCGCATTGTGGAGGTTGTACCGTCCCGGGACCCGCAACTGGATGGCGGTCGACCGTCCATCGTGTTCGAAGCGAGCGTGCGACGACGTACCCACATAGTCGGGATTCACGATCCGCACATCGGCGCCAGGGCCTTCTCCGACCGTCACGATCTTCACGTCGCGACCCACCAGACCGGCAACGAGACGCTGACAGCCCGGATCGTCCCTATCGACGACGACCACCCGTACGTCCGGACCCGACGCGAATTCCAGGAAACCTGCCCCGTAAGCCTCTTCGGTCAGCCAGTTGTCCAGATGGTCGGCTTCGATGTTGGTCACGACGGCGATCTGGGTCGGGTACTGCCGGAAGCTGCCATCGGATTCGTCCGCTTCCACGACGAAAACCTGTCCTGACCCGAGGTGCGCGCTGCGGCCGGTGTTGGCCAGAGGAGAGCCGATCACGTACGACGGATCGGCCCCCGCCGCGGCGAGCATCACGGCCGTCATGGCCGACGTCGTCGTCTTGCCGTGCGTGCCGGCGACGGAGACACCGACCGTGCCGAGCATGAGCGAGGCCAACGCTGCGCTGCGGTGCCAGATGCGCAGGCCCGCAGCCCGAGCCGCAGCCAGTTCGGGATTCGATTCCTTGACAGCCGTTGAGACCACCACCGTACGTGCATGGCCGAGTTGGGCGCTGTCATGCCCCACGTACGTGGTGATGCCCGCGTCGGCCAGGCTCCTCAGCGTCTCGGTGTCCGCCTGGTCGGAACCGGACACTTCGACCCCCAGCTCCGAGAACAACCGGGCGATCCCGCTCATCCCGGCTCCGCCGATGGCGATGAAGTGAATCGGACCGACCTGTTCGGGGGGTTCGACCTGGATCGGGGCGACCAGCGTCATGCGCGCGCCGCCGCCAGGATCTTGCCCGCGACCACCTCGGCCGCGTCTCCGGGCACCAGGTCGCGGCCCGCGGTCGACATCGCCGCCAGCCGCTCGCGGTCCTTCACCAGGGGAACGACATCGCTCAGCAGCCTCTCTGCGGTCATGTCTCGATCCGGCACGAGTACGGCTCCCCCGGCCTGCACGAGGGATTCGGCATTGCGAGCCTGCTCCCCGTTGCCGTGCGGCAACGGCACGAAAACCCCGGGTAGCCCGACCACGGCGGTCTCGACGACCGTGCCGGCCCCGGATCTGCCCACCATGAGGTCGGCGGCCGCGTAGGCATCCTCCATCCGGTCCACGTAGGCCACCGGCTGGTAGACCGCCCCGGTCCCCAGATCGGTCCGCGACATTGTCGACGGGGTCATGTTCTTGGGACCCAGCACATGCAGCAGCGAAACTCCCGCGGCCAGCACGTCGGTCATGGCCGCCGCGACCGCCTTGTTGAGCCGCTGCGCGCCTTGGGATCCCCCGCTCACCAGAACGACCGGACCGGTCTGTGGCAGTCCGAATTCCGCGCGCGCCCGGGCCCGGTTGGCCTCACGATCCAGGGTGGCGATCGCCTTGCGAACGGGAAGGCCTGTGTATTCCTGCCGGGGCAGACCCGTGTTCGGAAACGACACGCAGACGTCGACGGCGAACCGGGCCGCGACCTTGTTCGCGAGACCCGGCAGGGCGTTCTGCTCGTGCACCACGACCGGGATCCGCAGAGACGCCGCGGCCAGGTACACCGGCAACGACGCGTAGCCCCCGAACCCGGCGACGACCTGCGCGCCGTGGGCCTTCAGGAGCCGCCTCGAAGCCACCACTGCACCGACCAGCCGGGCCGGCAACGTGAACAGGTCGACGCCCGGGGTGCGCGGCAGAGGCACGGGCGCGATCATGGCCAGGTCGAGTCCCGCGGCCGGGATCACCTTCGACTCGATCCCCTTCGGAGTCCCGACGCACAGAATCGACACGTCGGGGTCTGCATCCTTCAACGCCTCCGCCGTGGCGATCAGCGGCGACGTGTGACCCGCCGTACCGCCCCCGGCCAGGACGACCTTGACCATGCTCAACCCTTTCGAATCAACGACCGTCGACCACGGTAGTCACCCGGGCCTTGGGTGTCTTGCGCCCGCGACCGGCCAGGACCTTGCGGGCGGCCGGCTCGTGACGCGCGCACGCGACCAGCACACCGATGGCCGCGAGGGTCGCCAACAGGCTGGTTCCGCCGTACGAAATGAAGGGCAAGGGAACTCCGGTGACCGGCATCAACCGCAGCACGACGGCCATGTTCAGCGTGGCTTGCACGAAGAACCAGGCACCGACCCCGGTCGCCAGGTGTCGGCAGAACACCGAGTCCGACCGGTGGGCGATGCGGAACGCCGAATAGACGAGCACCGCGAAGAGCAGGATCACCGAGGCGGTGCCGATCAGCCCAAGTTCCTCGCCGACCACAGCAAAGACGTAGTCGGTCTGGGCTTCCGCGAGCATCCCCCACTTCTGCTTCGACGCGCCGAGTCCCTGACCCCACCAGCCGCCCGACGCCAACGCGTACAGGGCACGCAACGGTTGCTGGTTGATCCCTTCTGTATCGGCGCCCGGGTTGAGGAATCCGAAGATGCGCGCCATGCGCATCGGGGAGTCGACGACCAGCCCGAGGCCGGCACCGCTCACCGCTGCGAGCAGGATTCCGAGCAGC
>JBDHZQ010000128.1:0-7321 GCA_039811945.1 Propionibacteriaceae bacterium | reverse complement strand
CGAACCGCTGGGGATCGACGTCATCGGGCTGAACTGCGCGACGGGTCCTGCCGAGATGAGCGAGCACCTCCGCTACCTCTCTCAGCACGCCCTTGTCCAGATCTCGGCGATGCCCAACGCTGGCCTGCCGCTCCTGACCGCCGAGGGTGCCGTCTACCCGCTGGGACCCGACGCCTTGGCTGAGGCTCTCGACCGCTACGCGACCGAGTACGGCCTCGCCGTCGTGGGCGGGTGCTGCGGATCCACGCCCGACCACATCCGGGCCCTCGCCGACGCCATCGCCGCGCGTCCGGTCGCCGATCGCGACCCCCGTCCCGAACCAGCGGTCGCGTCCCTCTACACCGACGTCGCGCTGGATCAGGACACGAGCTACCTCGCGATCGGTGAACGAACGAACGCGAACGGGTCGAAAGCCTTCCGCGACGCGATGCTCGCCGAGAACTGGGACGAATGCCTCGAGATCGCCAAGGCCCAGGCGCGCGAAGGCGCTCACCTGCTCGATCTGTGCATCGACTACGTCGGACGTGACGGGGTGCGCGACATGACAGAGCTCGCGAGCCGGCTGGCCACGGCCACCACGCTGCCGATCGTGCTCGACTCGACGGAGCCTGACGTGCTCCGCGCCGGCCTGGAGCATCTGCCCGGCCGGGCGATGATCAACTCGGTCAACTTCGAAGACGGTGACGGACCGAGGTCCCGATACCAACGCGTCATGGAGTTGGTGAAGGAGCACGGCACCGCCGTCGTCGCGTTGTGCATCGACGAGGAAGGTCAGGCCCGAACCGCGGACTGGAAGGTACGGGTGGCCTCCCGCTTGATCGACGACCTCACCGCCCGATGGGGGCTGCGGGTCAGCGACATCGTGGTCGACGCCTTGACCTTCCCGATCGCGACGGGACAGGAGGAGACCCGCCGCGACGCGCTCGAGACGATCGAGGCCATCCGTCGGATTACGGCCGCCTACCCGGGCATCCACACCACCCTGGGCGTGTCCAACGTGTCGTTCGGACTCAACCCGGCCGCCCGGCAGGTGCTCAACTCCGTCTTCCTGCACGAAGCGGTCGAAGCGGGGCTGGATTCGGCGATCGTCAACCAGTCGAAGATCCTGCCGCTGTCGAAGATCGGGGAGGAACAACTCCAGGTTGCCCTCGACCTCGTCTACGACCGGCGCCGCGAAGGGTACGACCCACTCTCTCGGTTCCTCGAACTCTTCGAAGGTGTGACCACCCGGAGCTCGGCGTCGACCAGGGCAGCCGAGCTCGCCGCCCTGCCCCTGGCCGAACGACTGGCCCGTCGGATCGTCGACGGTGAGGCGAAGGGCCTGACCGCCGACCTCGACGAGGCGCTGACGAGCAAGCCTGCCCTGGCGATCGTCAACGACGACCTGCTCAGCGGCATGAAGACCGTAGGGGAACTGTTCGGTTCGGGCCAGATGCAGTTGCCCTTCGTGCTGCAGTCGGCGGAGGTCATGAAGCAGGCGGTGGCCTACCTCGAACCACACATGGAAAAGGCCGACACCGCCGGTAAGGGCACGCTCGTGCTGGCCACGGTGAAGGGCGACGTGCACGACATCGGCAAGAACCTCGTCGACATCATCGTCAGCAACAACGGCTACACGGTCGTGAACATCGGGATCAAGCAGCCCGTGACCGCGATCATCGACGCGGCCGAGGGCGCTCAGGCCGACGCGATCGGGATGTCCGGGCTGCTGGTGAAGTCGACGGTCGTCATGAAGGACAACCTCCTCGAACTCAACGAGCGAGGACTGGCCGCCAAGTATCCGGTCCTCTTGGGCGGTGCCGCGCTCACCCGCTCCTATGTCGAGCACGACCTCAACGCAGTGTTCGACGGCGACGTGCGCTATGCGCGAGACGCATTCGAAGGCCTCCGGCTCATGGACGCCGTCATGGCCGTCAAACGCGGCGTCCCCGGGGCCACGCTGCCCCCGATCCGCGAACGCCGGGTCAAGCGGTTGCCCGGCCAAGGTGAGGATGCTCCGGCGAAGCCGGTCGATCTGACCCGCTCCGATGTGGCGCACAACGTGCCGGGTGGGGTAGCCGTACCCACTCCTCCGTTCTGGGGGTCTCGCGTCGTCAAGGGAATCCCGCTCGCCGACGTCGCCGCCTGGCTCGACGAGCGAGCCACCTTCCTCGGTCAGTGGGGACTGAAGTCAGGGCACAACGCGACGTACGCCGAACTCGTCGAGACCGAAGGCCGGCCCCGGCTGCGCATGTGGCTCGACCGGATCCGGACCGAGGGGATCGGGGAGTTCGCGGTGGCGTACGGCTATTGGCCCTGCTACAGCGAAGGCAACACGGTCGTCGTGCTCGACCCTGCCTCGAAGTCGGTCGACGACGAGGTGGCCAGGATCACCTACCCCCGCCAGTCGCGCGATCGGCGACTCTGCGTGGCCGACTTCTTCAGGACCCGTGAGGAGGCCGAGCAGTTCGGGCCTGACGTCATCGCGTTCCAGCTAGTCACGATGGGGTCGGCGGCCGCCAGGGCGACGGCAAAGCTGTTCGAGTCGAACGCCTATCGGGACTATCTCGAGCTCCACGGCCTGTCGGTGCAGCTGACCGAGGCGCTGGCGGAGATGTGGCACGACCGAGTACGGCACGAGCTCGGCTTGGAGCAGTCCACCGACGATATCGAGACCATGATCCGCGACCAGGCGTACCGGGGCTCCCGGTATTCGTTCGGGTACCCGGCCTGCCCCGACCTGGCGAACCGCACGACGGTGGTACGGCTTCTGGAGCCGGAGAGGATCGGGGTCGAGCTGAGTGAGGAACTACAACTCCACCCGGAGCAGTCGACGGACGCGTTCGTGGTTCACCATCCCGAAGCCAAGTACTTCAACGCCTCGTAACCTGATGCCCATGCCCGCCCGCAGCTTCCGACTCCGTGCCCTCGGCGCGCTGCTGGCCGTGCTCCTGGTGCTCACCGGATGCACGCCGGGGCCGAGGAATCCAGTGCCGAACCCGACCGGTTCTTCTGCCGCGGCCCGAGACTTCACGGTCGGCGTCACGGAACGGATCACGACCACCGACCCCGTGGCTGTCGTGGACTCGATGAGCGAGACGGCGGTGCAGGCGACGTTCCAACGACTGCTGACCGCAGACGCCGGAAAGACAGCGCTTCGACCCGATGCTGCCTCCGACTGTCTGTTCACGGCGCCACTGGTCTACGAATGCACGCTCAAGGACAAGCTCACCTTCGACAACGGGAACCGGCTGACGACCAGCGACGTGCGGTTCAGCATCAACCGGGCGCTCCGGCTCGGCGTGGCTGGCTCGTCGGCTCGTCAGTTGGCGGCGCTCGACCATATGGAGATCGTCGACGACCTCAAGATCAAGTTCTTCCTGTCGTGGGCCGACGGGCAGTTCGGGTACGCCCTCGCCAGTCCGGCAGCGAGCATTGTCGACGAGGAGACGTACGATCCCGATGCGATCAGACCGCTGGCGATGCCGACCATCGGTTCGGGTCCGATGTGGATCACGGCCCAGTTCGACACGCGGACCTTGTTCCGCCGGAACACCACCTACAACGGCGACGCCGCTGCGGCGATCGACTTCCTCGTGCTGCAGTACTTCGCCGATTCGGCCGCGCTCGAAGAAGCCATGAAGGCCGGAGCTGTCGACGTCGTGTGGCGGGGCCTGTCGGCGTCAGCGCTCAAGCGGTTCGACGACCAGATCAACGCGTCCAAGGACAAGCTCACCGATGCGGGATATCGGCGAGAGACGCTGACCGGGGTGCGGATTCACTACCTGTCGTGGACCGCGACCTCGCCGTACCGGCTCGACGCCTCGTTGCGCACTGCCGTGAGTGGTGCGCTGCAGGAGGATCGGACGCTCGATTCGATCGTGCCCCGAGGCGTGGAAGGTCACGTCGGAGTCTTCGCGCTCGGCGGCAGCCCGACCGCGACACCGCGGCCCGGGGAACGGCCACGGTTGACCTTGACCTACACCTCGTCTATCACCGGCGAGCGTGAACTGGCCCGCGACATCCGCGACCGGCTCGAAGCGGTCGGTGTCGCCAGCGTGCAGGTGGTCGCCGACAGCACGACCGCCGACCTGACGTTGGTCAACTTCCGGCCCTGGACTTCGACGGTGTTCGCGTACCTGCAGCCGTACCGGGAATCGCCCGTACCCACCAGCGCGCAGAAAGTCGCCGACTTGGAGAAGGCAGCCAGGACGACAACGGACCCGACCCTGCGCGACGCGGCACTCGCGGAGATCCAGATCCAGGCCGCGGCCGATGCGTCCGTTCTGCCGATCTCGCAGGCCGACGACGACGTGTTCCTGGCGAGTACGGCACGCATGCGCGATCCGAAGTACGGTCCGGGCTGGCAGTTGGGGCTCTGGTCCCTCGGGAAGGCGTGAATGGGAACCGAAGATTGGTCGGGCATCCGCAGCGGGGTGCTCGTGGCCGGGGAGCGGGTGTCGTTGTTCGACACGAAAGGTCGCCGGCATTCGATCAAACTGACGCCAGGGGCCACGTTCCATACCACCAAGGGCGGGATCAGCCACGACGCGCTGATCGGTGGCCCGGACGGGGTGGTGGTGACCTCGGCCGCGGGTGTGCCGTACCTCGCCTTGCGTCCGTTGCTGGAGGAGTTCACGGTCTCGATGCCTCGGGGGGCCGCGGTGGTCTATCCGAAGGACGCCGCGCAGATCCTCATGTACACGGACATGTTCCCCGGTGCGCGGGTGCTGGAGGCGGGGGTCGGCAGCGGGGCTTTGACGTTGTCGATCCTGCGGGCGATCGGTCCGGCCGGGAAGCTCTACAGCTACGAACGGCGCGCTGACTTCGCCGAGATCGCGCGCACGAACGTCCGTGCGTTCTTCGGGGCCGAGCATCCGGCATGGGAGGTACGGATCGGCGACCTGGTCGAGGCGATCGGCGACGAGCGGATCGACCGGGCCGTCCTGGACATGCTGGCGCCCTGGGAGTGCGTCGATGCCGTGGGTGCCGTACTCGAACCCGGGGGAGTGCTGTGCTGCTACGTGGCGACCACCACCCAGTTGGGTCGAACGATGGACACACTGCGCGCGCACGGCGGGTGGCTCGAGCCGCGGGCGGTGGAGGTCACGGTGCGGGAGTGGCATGCGGAAGGTTTGGCGGTACGGCCGGGGCACGGCACCAGCGGCCACACCGGTTTCCTCATCCACACGCGGCGCTTGGCGCCTGGGGTGCAGGCGCCGGTGAAGCGTCGGCGACCCGCGCCGGGAGCCTATGGTCCGGACTATGCCGGTCCGAGGCCGGCAGGAGTGCCCGTCGAGGGATCCTGACGGCGGTTTCAGGGAGTCGGTGTGCGTCTGCGGGCGAGCCGATGGGCCACGTACCGCCAGCCGATCAGGAACAGCGCCAAGGTGAACGTCGCGACCATGATGAAGGCCGGCGCAGCGGTGTCCCCGTTCGCGATCCTCAGCAGCATCCCGCCGACGACCGTCACCAGCCACGCGATGATTCCTTCGACGAGCCATGACCAGCGGGTGACTCCCCAGGCGATGCCGGAGCCGACCAGTCCGGCGACGAGGAACGGCCACGCGGTGTGCCAGATCCCTGCCAGGTCGAGGGCTTCGGTGTGACTGGCTCGCCCGAGGATCGCGAACACGAGGATCAGGCCCAGGTCGAACACGATGCTCCACGCGGATCTCACGCGAGCGACCTTACCCGTCGGGTCTGCCCATCCCCGAGCCGCAGGCACCGTACCCCGACTCACGCCGACTAGGCTGATCGCCGGTTTCGGAGGGGTTGATGGAGCAGACAGGGCACGACCGGGTCGTCGTGGTGGGTACGGGCTTGATCGGCGCGTCGATCGGGCTCGCGCTGACGGCTGCCGGGCGCCAGGTCCACCTGCGCGACAAGCGTATATCGCATGTGCGCGTAGCGGCCGGATTGGGAGCGGGTACGCCGGATCGACCGCCGGCCGACGACGTCGCTCTCGTGGTGGTCGCCGTACCCCCTACCGCGATCTCCGGAGTCGTCGTCGACATGCTGACCCGGTACCCGCACGCCGTCGTGACCGACGTCGGGTCGGTCAAGTCGTCGGTGCTGGCGGAGCTGGTCGCGACGGGGGCCGATCTCGGCCGGTACGTGGGATCGCACCCGATGGCCGGATCGCAGCATGCGGGTCCGTTGACGTCACGAGCCGATCTGTTCCACGACCGCACCTGGGTCGTCACGCCGCATGCCGGCTCGACTGTCGACGCGGTCGCCGTGGTCGAGGCCCTCGCTGTTGCCTGCGGCTCGCGGATCGCCCGGATGTCGGCCGAGGACCACGACGAAGCGGTGGCCCAGGTGTCGCACCTCCCGCAACTGGTGAGCTCGTTGACGGCAGGTCGGCTCGTCGACGTCCCCGAGCCACACCTCCGCCTGGCCGGTCAGGGGATTCGGGACGTGACGAGGATCGCAGGCTCCGATCCCGATTTGTGGCAGCAGATCGTGGCCGCGAACGCAGCGGCCGTACGGGTGGAGTTGACCGCCCTGCAGAGGGCCGTCACCGACCTGTTGGCCGTACTCGACGATCCAGCGGGGGTACGGCACGTGCTCGCCCGAGGTCGTCAGGGAGCGCGAGCTCTGCCCGGCAAGCATGGACAGCGGGCCGCGGCGTACGAACAGGTGGTCATCGAGATCCCCGACACTCCGGGCGCTCTGGCCGCTCTGTTCGCCCAGATCGGCGATGCGGGGGTCAACGTCGAAGACCTCTCGATCGAACACGACGATGCCCGGGAAGTCGGTTACCTGGCCGTGTCGGTGACCCCTGACCGGGCGGAGTCGTTGGCCCAGGCGATGGCAGAGACCGGCTGGGTGTTGCGTCCGTGAGTGCGAAAGGATGCCTGCTGTGACGTTCAGCATCGTGGCCATTGACGGGCCGTCCGGGTCGGGGAAGTCCACGACCGCGCGGGAGGTCGCGCGTCGGCTGGGATTCTCGTACCTGGACACGGGTGCCATGTACCGCGGAGTCGCGGTGGCCTGCCTCAGGGCCGGCGTGGATCATGACGATGCCAGCGCCATCGCCGAGGTGACGACCAGAGTCGACCTCGACCTGACGACGACGCCCGAGGAGCAGAGGCTCCTCGTCGACGGGATCGACGCCACGGCTCGGATCCGCGAACCCGAGGTGTCCGCCTGGGTCAGTGCGGTGTCCACGAACGCACGGAGTCGTGCCGAGTTGGTACGGCGCCAGCGCGCGATCATCGCCGGCGGCAGGTTCGTCGTGGAGGGACGGGACATCACGACCGTCGTGGCGCCGGATGCTGCAGTCAGGGTGCTGCTGGTTGCCGACCCGGCGAGGCGAATGGCGCGTCGAGGCGCCGAA
>JBDHZQ010000127.1:0-7371 GCA_039811945.1 Propionibacteriaceae bacterium | reverse complement strand
TCGTGACCGACTACTTCGAGAAGTCCGGGCTCGACAAGGACCTCGACGCGTTGGGCTTCAACCTGGTCGGGTACGGCTGCACGACGTGCATCGGCAACTCCGGCCCGCTGATCCCCGAGGTCTCCAAGGCGGTCAACGACAACGACCTGGCCGTCACCGCCGTGCTGTCGGGCAACCGGAACTTCGAGGGCCGGATCAGCCCCGACGTCAAGATGAACTACCTGGCCAGCCCGCCCTTGGTCATCGTCTACGCGTTGGCCGGCACGATGGACATCGACCTCGCCCAGGATCCGATCGGGACTGACCGGGACGGGCGACCGGTCTACATGGCCGACGTGTGGCCGACCCAGGCCGAGATCGACGAGGTCGTGTCGTCGTCCATCGGGTCGGACATGTTCGACAGCCGCTACGCCAACGTGTTCGACGGTGACGCCACCTGGCAGGGTCTGCCGACCCCCGAAGGTGAGGTCTTCGAGTGGGACGCGACATCCACGTACGTGCGCAAGCCCCCGTACTTCGACGGGATGCCGCGTGATCCCGAGCCGGTGAACGACGTCTCGGGCATGCGGGTGCTGCTCAAGCTCGGCGATTCGGTGACGACCGACCACATCTCACCCGCCGGGGCGATCAAGACCGACAGCCCGGCCGGCCAGTACCTCACCGAACACGGGGTCGCGCGCCCGGACTTCAATTCGTACGGCTCCCGCCGCGGGAACCACGAAGTCATGATCCGCGGCACGTTCGCCAACATCCGTTTGCGGAACCAGCTCGCACCGGGAACCGAGGGCGGCGTGACCAGGGACTTCACGGTCGACGGTGGCCCCGTCACGACGGTCTACGAGGCGTCGCAGAACTACCAGGCGGCAGGCGTACCCCTGATCGTCCTGGCCGGCAAGGAGTACGGCTCGGGCTCGTCGCGCGACTGGGCGGCCAAGGGGACGGCCCTGCTCGGCGTCAAGGTCGTCATCGCCGAGTCGTACGAACGGATCCACCGCTCCAACCTCATCGGCATGGGTGTGCTCCCGCTGCAGTTCCCCGACGGCGAGACGGCCGATTCCCTCGGCCTCACGGGCGAGGAGACGTTCACGGTCACCGGCATCGAGGAACTGAACGCCGGCCGTACCCCCAAGACCGTCACGGTGGTGGCGATCGGTGGCTCGGTGCCGGTCGAGTTCGACGCGGTCGTGCGCATCGATACCCCAGGTGAGGCCGACTACTACCGGCACGGCGGGATCATGCAGTACGTGTTGAGGTCGCTCCTGGCTTCCTGAGCCGTACGGCTTCCTCACGCACCGAGCGCGGTTCGCAGACGTTCGGCGTACGCCGTCGCCTGCCCGGGCTCGTAGCGGCGTCGTGGCCAGAAGAAGCCGCGCAGTCCGTCACCCTTCGTGCGTGGGATCACGTGCACGTGGAGATGCGGGATCGATTGGCTGACGGTGTTGTTGATCCCGACGAAGCTGCCTTGGGCGCCCAGACCGTCGACCATGGCCTGGGCGACTCGCTGGGCGAGGGAGAACAGCGGTTCGAGTTCCTCGGGCCGCAACTCGGGCAACGTGGCCACGTGCCGCAACGGGCAGACCAGCGTGTGGCCGTAGAACACGGGGGAGTGGTCGAGGAAGGCGAGCGCATCGTCGGTACGGCACACCACGTCTGCGGGCAGCTCGCCCCTCGCGATCCGGCAGACGATGTCGTCGGAGGTCGGCACAGGCCCATTCTGTAACCTCGCGATCCATGGCGATGCGACTGGCACAGACACCCTCGGGCGGCGCCAGGGTCGCGTACGGCTTCCTCGCCCTGGTGTGGGCGGGGATCGGGGCGCTGCTCCTACTCGCGATGGCGTGGCCGGTCCTGAATTCGGTCGGAGCCTGTTCGACCGACGACACCGGGCTGTGCGGCCTGGCGCTCGGACTGTTGGTGTGGACCGTGGGGTGCTGGCTCGTGCTGGCCTGGGCGGTCAGGGTGTTGCGGCTCGGACTCTGGTTCTGGTTGCTCGTCGTCGCTCTGCAGTTGGTCAGCGTGCAGATCGTTCTGCAATTCGTCGTCTGGTGGCCGTTGGTGCTCCTCCTGTTCGTCCCGCTGCTCGCGGCTGTCGTCACCGATCCAGGTCATGCGCGCGACCGGATCCCGGGGTGGAGGCGTTGGACGCTGATGGGCGTGGGGTTGATTGCGCTGGTCCAGTTCGCCGTCTGGGCTTGGATCACGGTCTTCTCAGGTCCCTAGGCTGGACAAACGTCGAACACACGTTCTATTATGATCAGTGTTCGAAGGAGGAGATCATGGCACAGCCTGTGGTGCGGTGGGCCGAAGAGAATTCGTGGCGGCGGGATTGTCAGATCTATGTGCCGCCGGGCTGGCCCGACGCCGTGCGGCCACCGGGGGCGCCCGACTGGGAAGCGACGGCGACAGCGTTCCTGCTCGACTGCTGCCCGGCCGACTACCGGTCCCACTTGGTGCTGAGGCGCCATCCGGTTGTGCTGGCGCGGTTCGCGGCCGAGTTCGTGGAGGGCCAGATTCGAGCGAGCAAGGACGGTCTCGCCGGGGTCAGGTCGAGCCTGGTCGACTACGTGTCCAGTGACGTCGTGCAGTCCGCGGCCGATGCCTGGCAGGAGGAGTTGGCTCGGCTCGTGAGGGTGAGGCGAGCCATCGCCCTGATCGAGGAGTCGCTGCGGGGGAAGGTCTTCATCAGGAGGTTGTGAGGACCGGCGCACGGAAACGGGTTCTAGACTGCTGAACATGTCCTTGCTGGAGCGGATCACGTCTCCGGCCGCGCTCCGCCTCCTCAAGCGGGGGCAGCTCGACGAGCTCGCGGCCGAGATTCGGGCCTTCCTGGTGTCGAATGTGAGTCGAACCGGCGGTCATCTCGGTCCGAATCTCGGTGTGGTGGAACTCACGATTGCCCTTCATCGGGTTTTCGAGTCGCCCAAGGACCCGATCGTGTTCGACACCGGACACCAGAGCTACGTGCACAAGGTGCTGACCGGGCGTCGAGAGAAGTTCCCGACCTTGCGACAGTACGGCGGCCTCAGCGGCTACCCGAGCCGTGAGGAATCCGAGCACGACTGGGTGGAGAGTTCGCATGCGTCGGCGGCCCTCTCGTGGGCCGACGGGATGGCGAAGGGGTTCCGGGTCCAGGGCCGATCCGACCGTACGGTCGTGGTCGTCGTCGGAGATGGTGCCTTGACCGGCGGCATGACGTGGGAGGCGCTGAACAACATCGCCGTCGAGACCGATCTGCCGATCGTGATCGTCGTCAACGACAACGGTCGCTCCTACACGCCGACCGTCGGCGGAATTGCCCAGCAACTCTCGGGCATGCGCACCGACAAGCGTTACGAACCCATGTTGCGCATGGTCAAGCAGACGGTCTCGCGGGCTCCCATCGTCGGCAGGGCCGCCTACGACCTGCTCCACGGCCTCAAGAGCGGAATCAAGGACGTGCTCGCTCCTCAGGGCTTGTTCTCCGACCTCGGCATGAAGTACCTCGGCCCGATCGACGGCCACGACATCGGTGCCCTCGAAACCGCATTCCACCAGGCCAAAGGATTCGGCGGTCCGGTGATCGTGCACTGCCTGACCGTCAAGGGTCGTGGTTTCAAAGCCGCAGAAGACAACGACGAGGATCGATTCCACAGCGTCGGCACGATCAACGAGTTGACCGGCGAGCCGCTCTCGGCTCGGGTCGCCGAAACCTGGACCGACGTCTTCTCCGAGGAGATCGGCAAGCTCGCCGCCGACGACGATCGCATCGTGGCCGTCACCGCCGCGATGCTCCACCCCACCGGGCTCGGTCAGTTCGCGGCCACGTTCCCGTCGCGCACCTTCGACGTCGGCATTGCCGAGCAGCACGCTCTGACTTCCGCGGCGGGCATGGCCGCGGCGGGCTTGCATCCGGTCATCGCCGTCTATGCGACGTTCCTCAACCGTGCGTTCGACCAACTGATGATGGACATCGCGCTGCACGGTCTCGGCGTCACCCTCGTGTTGGATCGGGCCGGCGTCACTGGTCCCGACGGTCCCAGTCACCACGGCATGTGGGACACGTCCCTGCTCGCCACAGTGCCGGGTCTTCACCTGGCGTCGCCCCGCGACGCACGCAGGCTCAGAAAGGCATTGGCGACGTCCGTGGCGATCAGCGAGGCACCGAGTGTCGTGCGCTATTCGAAGGACGTCGTGCCCGACGAGATCCCTGCCATCCGAACCCACCGTGGCGTCGACGTGCTGGCCGCCGAGGCGGACGCGCGGGTGCTCGTCGTGGGGCTGGGTCAGATGGTCGGACTGGCTCTCGACGTCGGCCGACGGTTGTCGCAGCAGGGCATCGCCGCAACCGTCGTCGATCCGGTGTGGTCTCTGCCGGTCCCCGACGGCCTCGTCGACCTAGCCTCCCGACACGACCTGGTGGTCACGATCGAAGACGGTGTCGCGGGTAACGGAATCGGCGCCAAGGTGGCCGAGGCGGTGGCTGCTGGACACGTGAGTACCCCGGTCGCCACGTTCGGCTTGCCCACCGAGTTCCTGCCGCAGGGAAGCCGTACCCAAGTTCTCGATCATTCCGGCCTCACGGCCCAGACCGTCGCGCGTACCGTCGTCGAGAAGCTCCTGGCTGTTCGGCCGCAGTCGGCCGTGTCATCAGCCGTGGTCGGTGACGTCTAGATCTTCGTCAGGCGCCCCGAGCGGCCAGTCGCTCGGCCATCACGGGAACCAGCAGAGCCCGCTGCCAAGGCCGTACCTCCAACTCGGCGAGTTGGGCATCGATCGCCTCGGCCGTGAGGCCGAGAGGCCGCCACAGCAGCCGCTTCACCGCATCGGGGGGAGCGAGGTTCTCGACCGGGACACTCTGGGCTTCGGCCAGGTCCAGGAGGTGTGGGCGTACGGCTTCCCACCTCGCGAACGCCTCCGAATCTCGGGCCGCCCAGGCCCTCGGGGGTGGCGGAGCATCGGTCGACGGATGAAGGCTGGGCAGATCAGATCGCGGCAATGCGGCAGCGCGCGCCACGGCGTCGAGCCAGTTCGACTCGTACCTGCGGGCCTCTCGGCGGTTGAATCTCGCAATGGCGCGCAGGTTGGCCCGGGTGATCGTCACCGGTTGCCGCTTGATCGACGTGGCGAGCATCGCGATGCCCTCGTCGCCGAGGATCCGGCCGGGAGCCTTGTCCAATTCACGAGCGATGTCGTCGCGTTCGTGCCACAGTTCGCGCACCACTGCCAGGCCCAACGGTGTCCGGACGCCGTGGATCCCCGAGGTACGGCGCCACGGCTCCGGTCGAGGCATTGCCGGCCGGCCCGCCACGTTGACGAGGTAGGCGAACTCTTCCTCGGCCCACTGCTGCTTGCCAGTGGCGACCAACTCTTCGGCGAGCACGTCTCGAAGCTGGACGAGGAGTTCGACGTCGAGCGCCGCGTACGAGAGCCACTCGCTGGGCAACGGGCGGACCGACCAGTCGCTGGCGCTGTGTTCCTTGAGCAGCCGGACACCGAGCAACTGCTCGGTGAGAGTTCCTAAGGCGACCCGCGGGTAGCCGAGCAAACGAGCGGCCAACTCGGTGTCGAAGAGGCGTTCGGGCAGCAGACGGAGTTCGGCCAGGCACGGGAGGTCCTGGGAAGCGGCGTGGATGATCCATTCGGCGTCGAGGATCGACTCGCGCAGATGGTCCAGGGCCGGTCGTCCTCGCAAGGGGATCGGGTCGATGAGCGCCGTACCCGCCTGCGCACGGCGCACCTGCACCAAGTACGCCCGGCCCGTGTACCGGAATCCGTGCGCCCGCTCCGTGTCGACCGCGACGGGGCCGGTGCCCACCCTGAGCGATGCCGCGTACTCCTCGAGCCGTCCCTCGTCGTCGATGACGTCCGGGATGCCACCCGCCGGCGCTGCGAGAACCGGGACCTCTGGCTCGGAGGGCTCTGGATCGGTCATCCGCGGCGATTGCGCCACGGCACGATCGAAGCAACCCCCGGCGGGATCACCGGCAGACCGGCCACCGAACACAACAGGTCCTGCCACGCGGCCAGATGGGGTCCCAGTTCCGGATCGACGTCCAGATCCGGGGTCCAGGACGCTCGGATCTCCACCTCGGCATGACCGGGGTCGTCTGCGATCTCCCCGAACGGGGTGCTGAGGACGGCCGAGACTGTGCCGCTGGGCTCGCGGAATGCTGCGTGGTGCAGCTGGAGAGCGTCGATCAGCCAGCTCCAGCCGACGTCGGCCAGGAACGGATCGCGCACCATCTCGGGCTCGACTTCGGCCTTGGCGAAGGTGACGATGCGGTACGTCCCCGCCCACGCTTCGTTGCCGTCCGGGTCATGGAGCAGCACGAGCCGCCCACTGCCGTGGTCTTCGCCGTCGACCGTGACGTCAGCCGAGATGGCGACAGAGAACGGGGCGATCCGTTGCGGCGACGGGATTTCCTCGATCGAAATCTCCGGTCGCCAGGTCGTCGCGCGCAGGTCGGCCAACGCCCGGGCGAACCCTGCAGGTTGGCTTGGTTGCATGCGTGCGGTCACGAGGGTCAGCGTACGGACCTCGCCAGCGGCACCCGGTTCGACGCGCCGAGACCGGTCCGGGCTGGCATCAGTCGGACGCGGCCTTCGGGGCTAGGCGCAGACTGACCGAATTAATGCAGTACCGGTCGTCGGTGGGTGTGTCGTACCCCTCCCCGTGGAACACATGACCCAGGTGCGAGCCGCAGGCGGCGCACCGCACCTCGACGCGCCGCATTCCGAGGGTCCGGTCCTCCAGCAGGATCACCCGCTCCCCGGCCAGCGGCCCCCAAAACGACGGCCATCCGCAGTGGCTGTGGAACTTCTGGTCCGAACGGAACAACTCGGCGCCGCACGCACGGCACTCGTAGACGCCCTCGGTTTCGGTGTCGACGTACTCGCCGGTGAAAGCTCGCTCGGTGCCGCCTTCACGCAACACGTGGTACTCGAACTTTGACAACTCGTCACGCCACTCGGCCTCGCTCTTCACGATCGCCAGACGGGGTTCGTTCATCGTCGCTCCTTCCGGGCAGTGCCTAGGCTAACTCCCATGCCGAAAGACGTGGTGATGCTCGAGGTGGGAGGCCGGGAGGTACGGCTGTCCAGCCCTGACAAGGTCTACTTCCCGTCGCTGGGCCTGACGAAGCGAGCCGTCGCCGAGTACTTCATCGCGGTGGGTCCCGGAATCCTCGCGGCGTTGAAGGATCGTCCGACGACGATGGAGCGGTGGCCCGAGGGAGTGACACCTGATTCCTCGTTGCTCGGTCCCGACAACCCCGGCGGCGACGCGTTCTATCAGAAGCACGCGCCGAAACGCGGGATGCCCGAGTGGGTGCAGACGGCTGAGGTCACCTTTCCCTCCGGGCGGCGAGCGGTCGAGGTGGCTCCAGCCGACCT
>JBDHZQ010000126.1:0-7427 GCA_039811945.1 Propionibacteriaceae bacterium | reverse complement strand
CGACGCTCCCAACTCATCGGCACGTTCGGCGTGGGGTCGATGTTCCCCGCTCCCGAACAGAGTCTGATGATCGTCGGCCTCGACAACTGGCACCCCGATAGGTGTCCGGAGATCGCCGAGCCGCGACTGGCGAAGAGTCTGGGAGTGTCCGCGCTTCGCAGCCCGTCCGCCGGCCGCAGCAAGGGCGATATCCCCGTCGTTCGCTTCCCCCGCTACTACTTCTGCCCGGCGTGCCGCCGACTCGACGTGTGGAAGTACTTCGACACCAGTCAGAAGAGCCCACGCTGTCATGACGACAACCACGTGGTGGTTCCCTCCCGCTTCGTAGTCGCGTGCACGTTCGGTCACATCTCCGACTTTCCCTACTACCAATGGGTGCACTCGACGACGCCGCATCCGGACTCGGCCGGCAAGGCAAGATTGAAGCTTGAGACCCGCGGCGAGACCTCGTCGCTGGCCGACATCGAGGTGCGCTGCTCATGCGGCGCGAAGCGATCGATGGACGGCTCCTTCTCACCCAAGGCGCTTGTGGGCATCCACTGGTGCGAGGGCAAGCGCCCGTGGCTGCCCGGAGCCCCCGACGAGACCTGCAAAGAGATCCCGCGCACGCTTCAGCGAGGCAGCTCGGGCGCCTGGTACGGCAATCTGCGTTCCGCCATCTCCATCCCGCCGTGGTCGGAGGTGCACCAGAAGATCAAGACCTCGTGGGCGTGGTTGAAGGGCCTGGACGACGCCACTCTGCTCGCGGTCTTCTCGCAGAGCGAATGGATTCCCGCCGGCTCCCACTGGACACCGGAGAAGCTGGTGGGAATCGTGCAGGAGATCAAGACCGGGGAACCGCTCGACGACGAGAAGCTTCGCGCTCAGGAGTACGACGCGATCCGCGCCGGACACCCCGAGAAGGATCCGTCCGACCAGTTCGTGTGCAACCCGGTCGCGTTGCCGAGCGGTTCTGAACTGGCGCCGTTCGTGGACGAGGTGCGCGAAGTCAGCAGGCTGCGCGAGGTCACCGCGCTGGTATCGTTCAGCCGCCTCTACCCCAGCGACAAGAGCGACACCGCAGCGAAGCTGTCCGCGACCCCCACCGACTGGCTGCCGGCCGTCGAGGTGTTCGGCGAGGGCATCTTCGTCAAGCTGGACGAGGGCCGGCTCACCCGGTGGGCGGTCCAACCTTTCGCCCAGAAGAGAACCCGACTCATTCGCGCCGCTGCTGCCACGTCCTTCTTCCAACCCACCGTCTCCACGCGCATCCTGTTGATGCATTCGTTCGCCCATGTGCTGATGAACGAGCTGAGCATGGACGCCGGCTACCCGGTGTCGTCGCTGCGCGAACGGCTGTACGCCGACGAAGGCCAGGCGGGTGTGCTCATCTACACCGCCACGGCCGACTCCGCCGGCAGCCTCGGTGGGCTCTGCGCGCAGAGCGACCCCGAACGACTCACCGAGGTCATCCGCAGCGCCATGCGGCGGGCATTGTGGTGCACCTCCGACCCGGTCTGCATCGAGTCGCACGGCACCGGCATCGACAACCTGAACCTGGCCGCCTGCCACGCCTGTCTGCTCGTTCCCGAGACCAGCTGCGAGCACCGCAACACGCTGCTCGACCGGGCGCTGCTGATCGGCACCCCGGACGACCCTGACGCCGGCTTCTTCAGCGAGTTGACCCGCATGTGAGCGAGTCGTGGGCCAGTTCGCCCGGCACCCGGGCGAGCATGATGTCGAACCGCCGACGTGACACCGGCCCCGAACTCGCGGTCCGTCGAATCCTGCACGCCAGGGGTCTGCGCTACCGCGTGGACGCTCCGCTCGACTTCGATCGACGGCGGCGCGCAGACATTGTCTTCCCGAGGGCCCACCTGATCGTCTTCATCGACGGTTGCTTCTGGCACGGCTGCGACCAGCACTACACGGTGCCGGCCACCCACCCGGAGTTCTGGGCCGACAAGCGAACCAAGAACATGGCCCGCGACATCGAAACCACGCAACGACTCCGCTCCGAGGGCTGGAACGTCCTGCGTTTCTGGGAACACGAAACCCCAGAGGCCATCGCGGACGGTATCGCCACTACCTACACACGACTGCGGAACTCGCCCCCGGTCAAGGAGACGAAGCCCGAATGAGTCGCACCATCGCCGTCCACCAGATCCTGCGGTACACCAAGCCCACCGCTATCGATCGACTGAGTCACCCGTATCGCAACTACTGGGGCATTCAGCGCGACCCGGCCGATCCCGAGGCTCCGGACATCCAGCAGGAGGCCGGCATCAACGCGCCGCAAGCCGTGCAGGCTCCGGAAGGGCCTCGGATGCCCGTGCTGTCGCTGCGATCCACGCCGTCCAAGTCCGGCTCGGCGGTGACGCCCTGGCACGACCAGTACCGCATGAACCAGGGAACGATCCGCTACTACGGCGATCACAAGGTGACCAGCCGGGTTCCACTCGGAGAGACGACCGGTAACCGTCGGCTGCTCGACGCCTGGTCGAAACATCGCAGCCCCTCCGCCTCGGTGCGCGTCACCGCCCCACCGGTGCTGGTGTTCCGCACCGTCACCGTGCAAACGCCCCAGGGACCCCGCGAGAAAGGCTTCATCGAGTTCTGCGGCCTGGTCGTCATCGAGGACGTCCAGGCGGTGACCCTGGAGGACCCCACCACGGGACGTGCCTTCCCCAACTTCGTCGCCGACCTCGCCGTGCTGACCCTTCCGGACGACCGGTTCGACTGGCGCTGGGTGGACGCGCGGCGCAAGCCGTCGCTGACCGTCGAACAGACGCTCGCCCACGCCCCAGCGTCCTGGAACGCCTGGATCGCAGCCGGTGGCGAGGCTCTGCAGCACGTCCGCAGACTCGAATGATGTGCTGTCGCTAGTCTGACCTCGACCCCGACGAAAGAAACCCACCCGCATGACAGCCACAGCATCGCCGCTCACCGTCGCGCCCGGCTCGGTGGTGGTGGTGCGTGACGAGGAATGGCTGGTCACTTCCATCGACAACACCCTGGACGGTCAACTGCTCCATGTGCAGGGCCTGTCCGATCTGGTGCGCGGCACTTCGGCGTCGTTCTACGAATCCCTGGACGAGATCGAAGCGCTCGATCCGCGTTTCGCGACGGTTCGCGCCGACGACTCCCCCGGCTACCGCCGCGCGCGACTGTGGCTTGAGGCGACGCTGCGCAAGGCGGCCGTGCCGCTGCTCGACGATCGGCTGGTGGTGTCGGACGGCATGCTCGCCGACCCGTTGCCCTACCAGCACTCCGCGGTACGCAAGGCGCTCGACCCGGACAACCTGCGGCCAAGGATTCTGCTCGCCGACGCGGTCGGGCTCGGCAAGACCCTCGAGATCGGCATGATCTTGTCCGAGCTGGTACGACGCGGACGGGGCGAGCGCATCCTCATCGTCTGCCCGCGGCACGTGCTGGAGCAGATGCAGAACGAACTGTGGTCACGGTTCGCGATGCCGTTCGTCCGCCTGGACTCGGTGGGCATCCAGCGGGTCAAGCAGACGCTGCCCGCCACCCGGAACCCGTTCACCTACTTCAAGCGGGTGATCATCTCGATCGACACGCTCAAACAGGACCAGTTCGTCGCTCACCTGCGGCGGCACCGCTGGGACGCTGTGGTTATCGACGAGTCACACAACATCACCAACTCGGCCACCCAGAACAACCGGCTGGCCCGGGTGCTCTCCCCCAACACCGAAGCGCTGATCCTCGCGTCGGCCACCCCGCACAACGGCCGGGCCGAGTCGTTCGCCGAACTGGTCCGGCTGCTGGAACCGACCGCCGTGACGCCGGCGGGTGAGTTGATCACCGACGAGGTGAAGCGGCTGGTCGTCCGTCGGCATCGCAACAGCGACGAGGTGAAGCAGGTCGTCGGTGCCGACTGGGCCGAGCGCCGCGAACCACAGAACCTACTGATCGACGCCACTCCCGCCGAGAACGCCGTCGCCCACGAACTGGACTCGATCTGGCTCCACCCGGCGAGCGGAACCGCGCCGTACTCGGGAGCCACCTCGCACCTGTTCCCGTGGACCCTGGCGAAGGCGTTCCTGTCGTCACCCGCGGCGCTGCGCGCCACGATCCGGGAACGGATCAAGCGGCTGCCGACCTCCCCCGCCGGCGCCGTCGAGCGCCACGCCCTGCAGCACCTGGCCTCGCTCAACGACCGAACCTTCGGCTCGTCCGCCAAGTACGACGCCCTGGTCGCTCATCTGCGTTCGATCGGGGTCGGCAAGGGCTCCGACGAGCGGGCCGTGATCTTCGCCGAACGGGTGGCCACCCTGGAATGGTTGCGCGTCGCCCTGCAGAAGCAGTTCGGCTTCGGGCCCGGCCAGGTCGAACTGCTGCACGGCGGCCTCACCGACGTCGATCAGCAGGCGATCGTCGAGAGCTTCAAGCAGCAGAACTCCCCCATCCGCATTCTCGTCACCGGCGATGTCGCCTCCGAGGGTGTCAACCTGCACCGCCAGTGCCATGAACTCATCCACTTCGACATTCCGTGGAGCTTGATCCGCATCGAGCAGCGCAACGGCCGCATCGACCGGTACGGGCAGCGGCACAGCCCCCAGATCACCACGCTGCTGCTCAACCCGTCGACGGAGGACTTCCGGGGCGATCTGCGCGTGCTGTCGCGACTCATCGAGAAGGAGCACGAGGCGCACAAGGCGCTGGGTGATGCCGCCTCACTGATGGGCAAGTACTCCGTGGAGGCCGAGGAAGAGGCCATCCGCAAGGTGCTGGCCCGTCGAGCTAACCTGGACGACGTCGTCGGCGACGCGTCGCGCCCAGACACCCTGGACCCGCTGGCCGAGTTGATGGCCCTGATCCAAGCCGCCCACGACACGGCCGCGGCGCCGGACGAACCCGTGTCGGATCTGCCCGAGTCGGCCCTGTACCCCGCGCCGATCGACTTCCTGCGCGAGGCGCTGCAAGAGATCTACCTGACCCCGTCCGAGACACCCAAACGCAACGGGGTGAGCTGGCGGGAGTACCCCGACCAGCAGTACGCCGAGTTCGAACCGCCGGCCGACCTGCGCCAACGACTGGAGGTGCTGCCCCAGTCGTACCTGAGCGACCGGAAGGTGCTCGAGAGGCTGAAGCTGGCCACCACCCCCGCCAAAGGCAAGCAACTCCTGGAGGCCGCCCTGACCGATCAGAGCCAGTCGTCGTGGCCCGAGGCCCACTTCCTCGGCCCGATCCACCCGGTACTCGATTGGGCCGCCGACCGCGCACTGGCGACCCTGGCCCGCAACGAGGTGTTCGCCGTTCGCGGCGCCGTCGACCACCCGACCGTGCTGTTGCAGGGCACCCTGACCAACAAGCGCGGGCATGTGGTGGCGGCGGCCTGGTTCTCCGCCGAGTTCCCCTCCTTCGGGTCCGATCTCCACCACCCCGGCCACTGTTTCGTCGAACCGCACGACGGCGCGACCGACATGCTGAGCGCGGTGGGCTTCGGCGGCAAAGCCACCAACCCGGGCCCGGTCGCTCTCGCCGGCACCGAGGGCCTCATCCCTGCGGCGGTCGATTCGGCCCGCGCCGCGCTCGCCGCTCAGTTCACCGTCGCCACCGAGGCCACCACCGACCGGGTCGAACGATGGTCGAGCCGAATCGACGAGTGGGACCGGCGGGCCGCCGAACTGGGCGGCAGGCTGTACGTGAAGCAGCGCCGCATCGGGGTCGACGAGGAGCGTCGGATCAGCGACGAGATGATGCCCGACCGGCGACTGGTGCGTCCGCTGTTGTTGGTGCTGCCCCAGTCGCGACCCGCAGATCGACCGGAAGGGCGGTGACCCGTGGCCGGCAGTGACGCCATCGTCGTCGTCGAAGACTGGATCAGCGAGCACTACTTCACCAGCGACGCCAAGAACGAGTCGTTCCAGGCCGAGGTGCTCAAGCGACGCAAGGAATGGGATTCCGCCGAGGACGGCATCGAGACCCCCCGCTCACGGTTCGGCACGATCCGTGGCACCATCGGATCGCAACTGGCCGAGCTTCTCTCCGAGGACGAGGACACCGCACGAACCGCCGCCGCCGAGGTGGTCCCCCTGTACGACACGCTGCGCGCGGCCCTGGGCTACAACCCGCACGAGTACGCGGTGCAGCAGCGCGAGGGCGTGCACCGCTACAACACGCCCGGCGTCACCGCCGACGCGCCGCTGGTGATCGTCGACGCGGTGCCGGTGGCCACCCACGAGGAGCTGTTCGACAAGGGCGCGACCACCCTGCTGCGGCCCTACGTGGTCGACGACGCCCTGCAGTTCACCTCGATGCCGCGGCTGGTGTCGCACCTGTTCCTGGCCGAGGACGCCCCCGAGTTCGCCCTCGTGCTCGCCGGACGGTGGGCGCTGATCGGTGAGCGCTCACGGTGGGCCGAGGGCCGCTACCTCGCCGTCAACCTGCAGACCGTCTGCGAGCGCAACGACGGCAAACGCGGCGGTGAGATCGACCGCGCCCTCACCTGCCTGGCCGCCGAGTCGCTCGCCCCCGACCCCGAGGGCGCGGTCTGGTGGAGCGGCGTCCTGCAGGACTCCGTCGAGCACACCGTCGGCGTCAGCAAGGACCTGCGCGAGGGCGTCCGCCTCTCCATCGAGATCATCGCCAACGAGGTGGTGAATCGGCGCGCCCTCAAAGGTCTGCCGCCACTGCCGCAGGCCGAGGCCCAGCCACTGGCCAAACAGGCGCTGCGCTTTCTGTACCGCATCCTGTTCCTGCTCTACGCCGAGGCGTCGCCAGAGATGGCGGTGCTGCCCGTGGACGCGCCCGAGTACGAGGCGGGGTACAGCCTCAGCCGGTTGCGCGAACTCACCCTGGTCGAGATCGCCGACCCCCGCTCGCAGCAGGGCACCCACCTGTACGACTCGCTCGGACTGTTGTTCCGGCTCGTCGACCGGGGCCACCGCTCACCGACGATCGCCGACCGCGACGGCGGCGAGTCCACCGACGGGCTGGACTTCCAGCCGCTGCGCGCCGACCTGTTCCGGCCCGAAGCCACTTCCCTGATCGACGAGGTGAAGCTCGGCAACGCCGCCCTGCAGCGGGTGCTGCGCCACCTGCTGCTGAGCAAGCAGTCGATCGGGCGCGACCGCGGCTTCATCTCCTACGTCGAGCTGGGCATCAACCAACTCGGCGCCGTCTACGAGGGCCTGATGTCGTACACCGGCTCTTTCGCCGAAACCGACCTCTACGAGGTGGCCCGCAACGGCGACCCGTCGAAGGGTTCCTGGGTGGTGCCGATCGAGCGTGCCGACGGCATCGCCGAAGCCGACTTCGTCCGGGTCAAGAACGAGATCACCGGCGAACTCGTGCCGGTGATTCACGAGCGTGGCACGTTCGTGTTCCGGCTATCCGGACGTGAACGGCAGCAGTCCGCCTCGTACTACACACCCGAGGTGCTGACCCGGTTCACCGTCGGACAGGCCCTCGCCGAACTGCTC
>JBDHZQ010000125.1:0-7436 GCA_039811945.1 Propionibacteriaceae bacterium | reverse complement strand
CGACGCGAAGCCGACACCTCCGTCGTCATAGTCACGTCCTGGCCGTCCTTCGTCGTCATGGTCATGATGATCTCCTTCCTTCAAGACCACCCTGCTTACACAGAACATCTGACACCTCCGGCGGCGACGTACTGCCCACCCCACCAGGGTGAGACCCGCCGCGCCAGGCCGACTTCGGCGGCGACCGACTGGATCGCCTGGTCTTGGGCCCGCCGGCCCGGGCCAGCAGCCGCAGTCCGCGCCTGCCGGAGTTCGTCGGTGGCGCGGGCCTGCAACCCCGCCAGGGCGTGTTTCAGATTCTCCGCCTCGGCGATGATCGCCACCAACTCCGCCTCCCACACCACCGACCCGGCGGCATCGGCATGGTCGTCGGTCAGCGGAGCCACCGCACACGCGTGCCGCACCCCCACCAACGACCCCACCAGACACGACTGCGACTCCGCGACGGACACAGACGGTGACGCGGTCTCGGACCAAGCAGGCGATGAACCAGAAACAACAACGGTCGAGTCGTCGGTGACGACCGCCATGGGGTGATGGCTGCCATACAAATAGTATATACGTTCGATTATGACCAAGCAAGCGGCGGCCGTGAGGCTCTGGCTCCGGTCCGATTACTGCACCGGAGGCCGCGAGGAACCCGGTGCGGGTGGGGGCCGTAAGCCACGTTTCTCGCACCTCCTCGTCGCCTGGTGCCTCGGAGCCGCGGGCGACCGGATGGCGGCTGGGCCGTACGCCCTGCTTCCGGGCAGCAACGGGCCTCCCAGGCAACGCGGTGGCGCCGAACTGAGCGCTCGCTGACTTCTTTTCTCTTTCCCTTGCGGCAACGGAAAGAGAGAGTTAGACTTTCCGACATGGAAACTCACACCCAGGGAGAGATCATGACGGATCACGAGTCGTACGACGCAGCAGCAGCTCTGGCCGACGTGCAGGCGAGCCGAGACGAACTGGCACGCCGGATGGCGACGCCTTGGTGGTACTTCTGGGCGATCGGAACCCCGCTGGCTGCCATGGTCGTCGCGATGGGGGTGGCGAGCAACGCCATTGTCATCGGGATCGTCGTTGTTCTGTGTCTAGCCATTGTGCTGAGCGTGACGGCGTATCAAAGGAAGACCGGCCTCTGGTTGGGACTCGCTCAGGCCGGGCCCAGGACTCGCATTCGCTGGATCTTGCTCGGCATCGTCCTGGCTGCCGCATACGCCATGGGGATCGCTGATCGATTCTTTGTGCACTGGGGGTGGCTGGCCGTGGTCGGTGGCGTGTTGGCTCTCGTGGCCTATGTGGTGGGTGGGCCGCTCATCGACCGCCAGATGCGCGAAGATCTTCGCCAGGGCGTGAGCACTCCGAAGCCACTGCGATGACCGCCGCTTTCGACGAGGTCGTCCACGCGCCCCATCGGCTCAAGATCCTCGCCCTGCTGGCGGGGGTCGAGTCGGCCGAATTCGGCGTCCTCCGCGATCACTTGGGCGTGGCCGACTCGGTCGCATCCAAGCAACTCAAAGTCCTGACCGAGGCCGGGTACGTACGGCTCGACAAGCCAGCGGGTCAATCCGGGCGGGCTCGCACGTGGGTACGGATCACCCCCGCCGGCCGCCGCGCCTTCGAAGGACATATCGCCGCACTGAGCCAGATGGTGACCCAGGCTCAGGAATCCGTGGGCTGAACGCGACGAGAGTGCCGTACCGCTCGAGGCCCAATCCGTACCAAGTTGGCCGCCAGATAAGCCCGGCGCCGGGCGATGTCGAACAACCCGAATCGGTGCATTTGACTCAGGTTCCCGCCGTGGCGGTTGTAACGCACGTAAGGGGTCGGGAGGAACACGACATCTCCCATCAAGTCGGCGGCGATCCCGATCCATCCGTCGTGCGTCCGTACCTCACGTGGAACCGGCAGGGCCAGGTCGAGGACCTCCCGCCGTACGGCCATGCAACACCCCAGGTAGCTGTTCTTCACGAAGTTGTGCACCACGCCCGGGCCACTCCGGGCATGGCTGAAGTAGTCGCCCACCTCGGCGCCCGCCTCGTCGACGATCGTCGCGTTGGTGACGACGGCCGTGACCGCAGGGTTCTCGAAACAAGCGACCATCGCCTCGACCTTGCCCGGCAGCCATTCGTCGTCTTGATCGGACAGGAACACGATCGGACGAGTGGCCCGGGCCAGGCACCGTTCGAACGTCGCGATCACTCCGGCGTTGAGCGCGTTACGTTCGATCACGATGCGCGGGTCGCCGTACGACTCGACGATCGCAGTCGTGTCGTCGCTTGACCCGTCGTCTTGCACGAGCACTTCGTCGTCAGGCCCTAGCTGCGCCAGGATCGAGTCCAGTTGGGTTCTGACGAACTCGGCTCCGTTGTAGGTCGCCATGCAAACCGAGACGGGGGTACGGCGCAGCAGTCGCGACGGGCTCGTGGCACCAGACGACTCCTCCGAACTCGTCCTCCTTGGCTCGCGCCGTGTCGTACCCGGGCGAACGCCGGCGCGACCCAACATTCCGTCGCGCACACCTGCCGCCACCGCCGCCACCTTGCGAGCCTTGTCGGATTCGAAGGTGAGAATCTTGCCGACGCCGAAGACCAGGCCCAATGCCGTACGTGCAGCCCAGCCGGGAGCTGACCCGAGCGACCCGTCTCGGGCCAGGAGGAGGAAGTTGCGGTACTTGTAGTACTGGCGATCCGGGCTGTGGTTCGTGGTCGTCACCTCGCCGACGACGGGCACTCGATGTTGAGTGGAGGCTCCGATCGAGTGCAGCAACAACACGCTGGGGTCCACCGCGATCCGCCAACCAGCCGCCCGCAATCGCAGACACAGATCCCAGTCGACGAAGTCGATGACTAGGTCGGCGCGAAATCCACCGACCTCGCGCAGGGCAGCCACACGGCACAGGGCACCCGACGTGAGAACCCGATCGACCTCGTACCAACCGCCGTGTCCCGGATCGCCCTGCAACACCGCCCCGGTCTCCTCGTCGCGGATGACCGGGGCGACGATCGAGACCCGAGGTTCGAGCAGCGCCGTCGAGCGTCGCACCATCGACAGCATCCCCGCCGGCAGGTGGCTGTCCTGGTCAAGGGTGAGCAACCAGGGCTCGGTCGCCGCTTCGAGGGCCACGTGGAGCGCACCGGCCACGCCGGTATTGGTGGGCAACCGGGTCACGGTCGCCCCGGCGGTCTCGGCTGCGGCGACATGGTCGACGCCGGTCGTGCTGGCGTTGTCCACGATGTGCACTGCGATCTGCGCCGAAAGGAGCTTCCCGACCAGGTCGGTGAGGGCTTCCGTCGGCTCGTAGGTCACGATCGCCGCGCCGATCCCGAGGGTCATGGAGTCACCCTATGCTGAGGCAGACCGGCCGAGAGAGGACCCATGACTGACACCGTGTGCTACGTCAGCCAGTGGTACCACCCCGAGAACGTCGGTGTCGCCTGCTGGGTTCCCGAACAGCTCGAACGCATGGGGTGGGACGTCCAGGTGCTGACCGGTGTGCCGAACTATCCGACCGGAATCGTGCCGGAGGGGTACGACGCAACCCGCCCCAGCCGCGAGATCGTGAACGGACTCGACGTACGGCGTACCCCCCTCTACCCGAGCCACGACTCGCGCGCCGTAGGCCGGATGGTGAACATCACGAGCTGGGCGTTGTCGAGCACCGTGTTCGGGGTCAAGGACATCCGCCGCGCCGGACTGGCGTGCGTCTATTCGTCGCCGGTGACCTCCAACCTCGCGCCGATGGTCGCGCGGCTGTTGTTCGGAACTCCTTACGTGACGATGATCCAGGACCTGTGGCCGGATTCGGTATTCGCGTCGGGCTTCCTCACCTCCGGTCCGCTGTACCGGGTGGCGAACGCGGTGATGGGGGCGTTTGCGAAGTGGTCGTACCGGCTCAGTTCTCACGTCACCGTGCTGTCGCCGTCGATGAAGGACGTGCTCGTCGAGCGCGGGGTACCGGCCGAGAAGGTGTCGGTGGTCTACAACTGGGTTGACGAGTCGCTGTTCGCCACCCCGACCGAGCCCGACCCGAGCTTGCGCGCCGAACTGGGGCTGACCGCAGATGATTTCGTGGCCATGTACGCCGGCGCCCACGGCTCAGCTCAGGGCTTGGGGGTGCTGATCGAGGCCATGGCGCAGGTCGGCGCCGACGAACGCATCCACCTGGTCACGCTGGGCGACGGGATCGACCGGGAGCGTCTTCTCACGCTGGCCGAAAAGCTCGGGGTGACCGATCGGGTGCACCTGCTCGGTCGGAAGCCGATGGCTTCGATGCCTGGACTGCTGGCCGCCGCGGACCTGCAGGTGGTCTGCATCGCCGACACGCCGCTGTTCAGGGTCAACATGCCGAGCAAGATCCCCTCACTGTTGGCCGGTGGCCACCCGATCCTGGTAGTCGCCGCCGGCGACCCGGCCGACGTCGTGGTCGGGGCGGGGGCCGGCCTCGCTGCGTCCCCCGACGACCCAGCCGGCGTCGCTACGGCTTTGCGTGAGGCGGCCACGATGGGCGCCGATAGGCTGCGCGAGATGGGTACGAAGGGGCGTCACCTCTACCGCACCCAGATGTCGAGCGAGATCGGCGGCACCAGACTCGGCGAGATTCTGCGGCGTGCCCGTGACGGGAGAAGACGATGACGACCACGGAGACGACGGGCGGACTGTATTCGACCGACGTCATGAGCGACCCCGGTGAGCGGGCGACCCAGGCCACGGCAGAGCCGTACCGAGATTTCACAGGCCAGATCGTGACGATCACCGGGGGTACGGGATCGTTCGGGTCGACGATGGCCCGCCACCTGCTGACTCACGGAGTCGGGCAGGTCAACATCCTGAGCCGTGACGAGGCGAAGCAGGATGCGATGCGCCGTACCCTCGCCGACGAGCGGATGAGGTATTTCATCGGCGACGTGCGCGACGCGCAGTCGTTGGAGGCCCCGATGGTGGGCGCGGATTTCGTGTTCCACGCCGCCGCGTTGAAGCAGGTGCCGAGCTGTGAGTTCTTCCCTCAACAAGCGGTGCTCACGAACGTCACCGGCAGCCACCACGTGATCCGGGCGGCGGCCAAGGCGGCCGTACGGTCGGTGGTGGTGTTGTCGACCGACAAGGCCGTGTACCCGGTCAACGCGATGGGCATGTCGAAAGCACTGATGGAGAAGACGGCGCAGGCGTTCGCGCGCAACCATCCGACGTCGGAGACGACGATCTCGGTGACGAGGTACGGCAATGTCATGTATTCGCGCGGATCGGTCATCCCGTTGTTCGTCCAGCAGCTCCGCGACGGTCTGCCGTTGACGCTGACCGAACCCGAGATGACTCGGTTCCTGATGAGCCTCGACGACTCTGTCGAATTGGTGCTGCATGCCTTCAGGAACGCCGCGCCCGGTGACCTGTACGTGAAGAAGGCGCCGGCGGCGACCGTCGAGACCTTGGCGCGTGCGGTCGCCAGCCTGCTCGGCGACGACGATCCCGAGATCCGGGTGATCGGCGCACGGCACGGGGAGAAGATGCACGAAACCCTGCTCAGCGTCGAGGAAATGGTCAAGGCCGCCGACCAGGGCGATTACTTCCAGGTGCCACTGGACGCGCGGGGATTGCAGTACGAGGTCTACTTCGACGCCGGCGAGCGGCGCATCCCGCGTGACCAGGACTACACCAGCGCCAACACGATCCGGCTCGACCTGCAGCAGACCAAGGACCTGCTCATGACCGTGCCCGAGATGCGCGCGGCCGTCGAAGGCGGCCCGGTCCGGTGAAGGTCGCGGTCACCGGAGCCGACGGCTTTCTCGGCTGGCATCTGCGCGTCCGAGCGAAGGCCCTGCGGCCGGATTGGGATGTGGTGCCGATCGCGGAGGCCGATTGGCCCGACCTGGCAGCTCGCCTGGACGGAGTCGACGCGGTCGTCCATCTGGCCGGGATCAACCGGGGTTCCGACTCCGAGGTTCGCGACGGCAACGTCGCTCTGGCCGCAGATCTGGTCGCGGCGTTGGGGCCCTCCCGGCCGCGGGTCGTCTATGCGAACTCGATCCAGGCCGGCAACGGTACGGCGTACGGATCGGGCAAGCTCGCTGCCGCGGATCTGCTGGGTACGGCGCTGCCCGACGTCGTGGACGTACGGCTTCCCAACCTGTTCGGCGAACACGGTCGACCGAACTACAACTCGTTCGTAGCGACGTTCGTCGCGGCGGCGGTCGACGGGGAAGCACCTGCCTCGTTGGCCGATCGCCCGATCGGGCTGCTGCACGTGCAGAAGGCGGCGGAGGCGTTGCTGTGCGCTGCGGAAGGGAGCGTGGGCGACCTGACGCCGTACGAGACGAGCGTCGCCGACGTCTGGCACACGCTCGCGGAGTTCCGTGCGACGTACGCGGGCAGCGACGTGCCCGACGTGTCCGACAACTTCCGGCTGGATCTGTTCAACACCTATCGAGCGGCGCTGTTTCCCACCGGGTACCCGCTGCGTCTCGACCCGAAGTCGGACCAGCGTGGGCGGCTGGTCGAGTCAATCCGCAGCCACGGCGCTGGCGGGCAGGTCTTCGTGTCGACCACCAATCCCGGATTCACCAGGGGTGATCATTTTCACCTGCGCAAGATCGAGCGGTTCGTCGTGCTCGCCGGCCGTGCCCGGATCGCGCTGCGGCGACAGCTCACCGACGAGGTGGTGACGTTCGGCGTCTCCGGCGACCAGCCGGTCGCGGTCGACATGCCAACCTTGTGGACCCACAACATCACCGCCCTCGACGGCGAGGTCACGACCCTGTTCTGGACGAACGAACTCTTCGACCCGGCGGCTCCCGACACGTATTGGGAGAAGGTCTGAGGATTCTGCTCAGCCAGCGGCGGCACCGCGAGCGGCCACGATGACGTCGTAGGTTGCCTTGGCCTGCCAGTACTGGTCCAGGATCGCCTTGGCTCGCCGCCGTAGCTCGGCCTTGTCGAGCCCGCGGCCCTGGTCGATCGCAGCGAGCAATTTGCCTGTGGCGAACAGCAGCGCGACCAGCACAGCCGTACGCGCGTCGCCTTCCCCGTCTTCGAGGAGCAGCCGGTCGATGTCTCGCCGTACCTGCTGTTCGCGCCTCGACGACACGGCCACGTACCGGGTCACCGGGAAGATCCCCAACACGCTGTCCTTGACCGCCGACAACTCCTCGGCGTGGACCAGTCGTTCGACCACCTTCTTCGTCAATCCCCACGACAGCGTCTGGAGCGCGGTCTGGGCGAACCATTTCGACTGGGTGGCGAGGTGTCGGTACGCCTGGAGCAACAGGGGATCGGTGGGTGGAGGTACGTCGGGGTCGATCACGATCCGGTTCCTGCGGATCTTCTCGCCAGGTTCGGTACGGCGGATGTGCCCGCTGAGCGTGAGGTCGGCCAGGAGCGCACCGGCGAGGGGGTAGGTCAGTTCGTAGCCGATCGCAACTCGCTTGCCGGTCTCGTCGTCGGTCATCAGGAGCAACAGG
>JBDHZQ010000124.1:0-7463 GCA_039811945.1 Propionibacteriaceae bacterium | reverse complement strand
ACGGTCGCATGGACATCTGCCCGACGAACGTCCCCTTGCCGTGGCGGACTTCGACGAGGTCGAGGGCGACGAGAGTACGTACGGCTTCTCGCAGCGTCGCGCGTGAGATACCCAGCAACTCCACAAGTTCCGACTCCGTGGGGAGGGGGTCGCCCGGGCGCAGCCCCTGCGACAGGATCAGATCCTTGATCGCCTGGGTCGGCGTGGTTCGCGGCGACACGTCCATGTCAACCTTCCTTTCTCGCCCGTGATGCTACAGACATCAGACATCTGATGTCTGTAGCGAGAGCGGAAATCGGGCTCCCCGAAGGCGGCCAACACTGTAGATGCACACTCGATGCCGAAATGGGCGCGAAAGCGCCCGATTTCGGCATCGAGTGTGCATCTACAGTGTTGGGCCCTCGGGGGACGTCTGGCCGGGACGACGACGCCTGGCCGGGACGACGACGCCAGAGGCGAATGCACACGAGTCGGCCGCCGATGGGGGTTGTCTGGCACGGTCAACCTCCCACATGGCAACACAGTGACCAGCGGCTTGCTCCTGGCCGATCGATGTGATCGAATGCCATGACATCAGACATCAGACAGCCGATGAATTTGGGAGAACCTCAATGACGACACTCGACCACCAAGCCTCCCGTCGGAGCCTCTTCAAGCTGACCGGCGCCCTCGGCGCGGCCGCTGCTTTCGCGGGGACACTCTCGGCCTGTGGCACGCCGCCGTCGGCTCGCACCACCTCGACCGGATCGGCGGATACCGCCGGCGCGAGCGCCAACCCCAACGGCACGATCACCGCCTCGATCAGCTACGAGCTCGGCACCAACGGCTATGACCCGATGACCACGTCGTCGGCGCTGACGCTGGCCGCGAACCGTCACACGATGGAGGGCCTCACCGAGATCCTCTCGTCGGGCAACCGCGAGGTCTATGCCGCACTCGGCAAGGACCTTCCCAAGAAGATCGACGACCTCACCTACGAGGTCACCCTGCGCGACAAGGCTGTCTTCCACAACGGTTCGCCCGTGACCACCGACGACGTCGTCTACAGCTTCCAGCGCGTGCTCGACCCCGCCAACAAGAGCCTCTACTCCCAGTTCCTCGTCTTCCTGGCCTCCGTGGAGAAGAAGGACGACACCACCGTCACGCTGAAGTTGAAGTTCCCGTTCTCGCTTGTCGCCGAGCGGATCGCCGTCGTTAAGATCGTGCCCAAGGCGGCCGCGACCGCCGATGCCAAGGCGTTCGACGCCAACCCGGTCGGCACTGGCCCGTACAAGATGACCGACAACTCCGCGACCAGCAAGCAGGTCGTGTTCGAACGGTTCGACGGGTACACCGGCAAGCACCCCGCACGGGCCGCGCACATGATCTGGAAGGTCATCCCCGACGACGCCACGCGCGTGAACGCGCTGACCTCGAAGGTCGTGCAGGCCATCGATCTCGTGCCCGACCTGAGCGTCGAAACCCTCAAGGCCTCGGCCACGGTCGAGGCTGTCCAGGGCTTCTCGTTGCTGTTCGCCATGTTCAACTGCGGCAGCAAACCCTTCGACGACGTGCGCAACCGGCAGGCCTTCATGTACGCCCTCGACATGGAGAAGGTCGTCAAGACCGCCTACCTCGGCAACGCGACGCCGGCGACGTGCTTCGTGCAAGACAGCCATCCGGCCTACAAGAAGGCCAAGACGGTCTACACGCTTGACCAGGCCAAGGCCAAGTCTTTGTTGGCCGAGACCGGCCTCACGTCGATTCGCATGCTGTGCACCGACCACGCCTGGGTGAAGCTGGCGACGCCGATCATGAAGCAGAGCTTGGAGGCCGCGGGCCTCAAGGTCGACTTCACCGAGAAGAAGTCCGCCGACGTCTACAACACGATCGACGGCAAACCGGAGGCCTACGACGTGGTCATCGCACCCGGCGACCCGTCGGTCTTCGGCAACGACGTCGACCTGCTCATGCGCTGGTGGTACGCCGGTGACACCTGGACCGTGAACCGCATGCACTGGAAGGGGCAGGACAGCTACACCCAGGTGCAGACCAAGCTCGACGAAGGCATCAAACTGACCGGTGATGCCCAGAAGGCGAAGTGGGGCGAACTCTACGACCTGCTGAGCGACACGATCCCGCTCTACCCGCTGTTCCATCGCAAGGCGACCACCGCCTACGACAAGACGACGCTGGTCGACTTCAAGCCGATCTCGCTCACCGGCCTGTCGTTCACGGACACGGGCTCGACCAAGTAGGTACGGCGGACGGCCGGATCGCTCCTGCGCGGTCCGGCCGTACCTCGTCAGGAGACCGAATCGATGACAACACTGCTCCGTCTCATCGGGCGTCGCCTCGTGGCGTTCCCGGTCATGGTCCTCGGCGTGACCTTCCTGGTGTTCTTCGTCATGTCGTTCTCGCCTGCCGACCCGGCGCGGCTGGCTCTGGGCGAGGCCGCATCGCCCGAGGCACTGGCGGCCTACCGCGCCGAGCACGGACTCGACAAGCCCCTCCTGGTTCGCTACGTCGCGTTCCTGGGCGGCATGCTCCGCGGTGATCTCGGCACCAGCGCCGGCAACGTGCCGGTCACCCAGTTCATCGCCAAGGCCTTCCCGATCACGCTCCAGCTGACGTTCGTCGGCCTGCTGATCGCCGTCGTTCTAGCGCTCGTGCTCGGTGTCGTGGCCGCGTTGTTCCGTGACCGCTGGCCGGACCAGCTGATCCGGGTCGTCTCGATCGCCGCGCTCGCGACCCCCTCGTTCTGGCTGGCGATCCTGCTGATCCAGTGGCTCTCCACGGTCCCCGGCGGGGCGGGCATGTTCCCAGCCGTCGTGAGTCAGTGGGTCCCCTTCGCCGAGGACCCCGGCATCTACGTCAACAACATCTCCCTGCCGGCGTTCGCCCTCGCCGTACCCGTCGCGGGCTCGCTCACCCGAGTCGTCCGTACGTCCATGGTCGAAGAACTCGACCGCGACTACGTGAGGACGGCGATCGGAGCCGGTATCCCGAAGACCGTGGTGATCGCCCGCAACGTGCTGCGCAACGCGCTGATCACTCCGATCACCGTCTTAGGGCTGCGAATCGGCTACCTCATGGGCGGCGCCGTGATCATCGAGATCATTTTCAACATCCAGGCCATGGGTCAGTTGATCCTCGACGGCGTGACTCGCAACGACGTCTACCTCGTGCAGGGTGTCACCCTGACGGTGGCCATCGCGTTCATCGTGGTGAACATCGTGGTCGACCTGCTGTACGTCCTCGTCAACCCCCGAATCAGGACGGTTTGACATGCGCCGCCGACTGACCGAGAGGCTTTCGGAGCCGGGCCTCCGATTCAACGCCCTGCCCGTGGCGAGCCGGGTGGCGGTCGTGATCATGACGCTGGTCGTGCTGCTGGCGGTGTTCGCGCCGCTGGTTTCGCCGTACGACCCGCTCGCTTCAGGCGACCCCGTGCGACCGCCGGGCGGCGAGCACTGGTTCGGCACGGACGTGATCGGCCGGGACATCTTCTCCCGGGTGGCGTACGGCGCCCGCTCATCCCTGCTGATCGGCGTCTTCGCGACGCTCGTCGCGCTGGCCGCGGCGGCGGTGCTGGGGTCGATCGCCGCCACCGCGAGCAAGTGGGTGTCGGAGGTGCTGATGCGCATCCTCGACATCGTCATGAGCTTCCCCGGCATCGCGCTGGCCGCCGTGTTCGTCGCCGTCTGGGGTTCGTCGATCCCGGTGCTGATCCTCGCGATCGCGTTCCTGTACACCCCGCAGCTGACCCGAGTGGTACGGGCCAACGTGCTCGCCCAGTTCGGCGAGGACTACGTCGCGGCCTCCCGGGTGATGGGTGCCAAGACACCGTGGATTCTCGTCAAACACGTGGCCCGCAACTGCGTCGCTCCGATCCTGGTGTTCGCGACGGTACTGGTCGCTGACGCGATCGTCTTCGAGGCCTCCCTGTCGTTCATCAACGCCGGTGTGAAGCCGCCCAACCCGTCGTGGGGCAACGTGCTCGCCGACGGCAAGCAGTTGTTGCTGATCGGCGGTTGGTGGGCGACCTTCTTCCCGGGCCTGGCGATCCTGGTCACGGTGCTCGCGCTGAACATCCTGGCCGAAGGGATGACCGACGCCATGGTGTCGCCGAAGCAGCGGCGCCGGGTCAAGCTCGACGATCCCCTGCAGGCATCGGCCTCCGCTGCTCCGGCGGCTCCGGATCTGAAGCAGGCTGCAGCCCCTGCCGTACCCCTGGATGATCGCCTCGCCGCACTCCTCGAGGCTGAGCGTGAGCGGGACGACCGGTTGGTGTACGACGGCGACGCGGCTCCGTTGCTGGAGGTCGACCAGCTGTCGATCAAGTTCCCCGACGCCCACGGCGACGTCGACGTCGTCGACCACGTGTCGTTCTCGGTACGGCCAGGGGAGACGATGGGGCTGGTCGGCGAGTCCGGCTGCGGCAAGTCGATCACGTCGATGGCGATCATGGGTCTGCTGCCGAAAACGGCCCAACTCAGCGGGCGCATCATGTTCGACGGCCAGGACCTGCTCACGCTCACCCCGGCGCAACACAACGCGCTGCGCGGACACGAGATCGCGATGATCTACCAGGACGCGCTCAGCTCCCTCAATCCGTCGATGCTGATCAGGGCTCAGATGAAGCAGCTGACCAGCCGCGGCGGCCAACGGACCGCCGAGGAACTGCTCGACCTGGTGGGCCTGGACCCCGCCCGTACCCTCGCCAGCTACCCCCACGAACTGTCCGGAGGGCAACGGCAACGGGTGCTGATCGCGATGGCCCTGACCCGCAACCCCAAGCTCGTCATCGCCGACGAGCCGACGACTGCCCTCGACGTCACCGTGCAGAAACAGGTCATCGACCTGCTCAACGACCTGCGCGAGAAGCTCGGGTTCGCGATGGTGTTCGTGTCGCACGACCTGGCACTCGTCGCGAGCGTGGCGCACCGGATCACGGTGATGTACGCAGGTCAGGTGGTCGAGACCGGCGCCACCGCGGAGATTCTGACCGATCCGCGACACGAGTACACCCGGGGCCTGCTCGGGGCGGTGCTGTCGATCGAGTCGGGTACAGGTCGGCTCCACCAGGTTCCCGGCGTCGTCCCCAGTCCCCGAGAGTTCGTCAAGGGCGACCGGTTTGCGCCGCGTTCGTCGCACCCCATGGTCGGTCTGGACGTACGACCGGAGTTGGTCGCCGTACCCGGCACCGAACACCGCTGGGCTGCTCAGGTCGAGAAGGAGGCGTCGTGAGCGACAACATCCCCCTCGCCAACGAGGAACTGGCCCGTCAAGGTGGCCAGCCGGAGTCCGACACACCCGAGGACGCCGTGGCGCCCGGGCTCGACCTCGATCCGACGCTCGACCCAGCCGTACCCGACGACGCTGACGTCGAGGTCGACAACCTGTCCGAGCACACCCGCTCCGTCGCGGCGGACGAGTCAGATGCCGGAGCCCTCGAGCCCGCCGAAGCAGCGGCGCGGCCCCCGGCGGTGGTGACGGAGCCCGGTCCGGCGAGCCCCACCCGTACCCCCGAAGGTCCCGTGCTCGAACTCCGCGGCGTGCATGTGATCCACAAGACCAGGACCGGCGGCCTCTTCAAACCCGGCACCGTCCATGCCGTCGACGGGGTCGATTTCACGATCTCGCGTGGCGAAACGGTCGGCATCGTCGGTGAGTCGGGCTGCGGCAAGTCGACGCTGGCCCGGGTGCTGGTCGGGCTCCAGAAACCGACGGCCGGGTCGGTCCTGTTCCGGGGCACGCCGTTGGCGTACGACGCAGCCGCCCGGCGCGAACTCGGCCGGGCCGTCTCGGTCGTGTTCCAGGACCCCGCGACGGCCCTCAACCCACGCATGGCCGTACGGGACCAACTGCTCGACCCGCTCGTCGTGCACAAGATCGGCACGGCCCAGGAACGCGAGGAGCGGGTCCGCAGATTGCTGCGCCTCGTCGGCCTGCCGCTGTCGGCTCTGGACGTGCTGCCGAGGCAGATTTCCGGCGGGCAGCGGCAACGCGTGGCGATCGCCCGGGCGCTCGCGCTCGAACCCGACATCATCGTCGCCGACGAACCGACCAGTGCGCTCGACGTGTCGGTGCGTGCCCAGGTGCTCAACCTGCTCGCCGACCTCAAGGCGGCGCTCGGGCTCGGCATGGTGTTCATCAGCCACGACATCTCGACGGTGCGGTACGTCTCGGATCGGATGGCCGTCATGTTCGCCGGCCGCATCGTCGAAACCGGCCCTGCCGACCAACTCTTCAACCACCCGACCGACGACTACACCAGGACACTCCTGGGAGCCGTCCCGTCCCTGCTCTGACCAGGAGTTTCAGTGACCACGTTCCGGGGAATCATTCCTCCCGTCCTCACCCCCCTTCACCCCGACGGCAGTCTCGACGCAGACAGCCTCGACCGACTCGTGGACCATCTGGTCACCGGTGGCGTGCAGGGGTTGTTCATCATGGGTTCGTCGGGACAGGTGGCCTATCTGACCGATGCCGAGCGCGACGCCGTCACCGCGAGGGTCGTGGAACAGGCGGCCGGCCGGGTGCCCGTGCTCGTGGGTACGCCCGACCTGACCGCCCGGCGGATGGCCGAACAGGCCAAGCGCGCGCAGGGGCTGGGCGCCGACGCGGTCGTCGTGACCGCACCCCTGTATGCCCTCAACGACGAGGCCGAGATCGCCCGGCACTACGCGATGATCGCCGACGCGCTGGACGTACCGGTGGTGGCCTACGACGTACCGGTGCGCGTGCGGACGAAGCTGTCAGTGTCGCTGCTGATGCGGTTGGCCGCCGACGGCGTGATCGTCGGGGTCAAGGATTCCTCCGGCGACGACGTGGCGTTTCGCCGGCTGCTGGCCGCCAACGAGAGCGTGGGCTCTCCGCTCTCGCTGCTCACCGGGCACGAGATCGTGGTCGACGGGCTGCTGCTGGCCGGGGCGCATGGAGCCGTACCCGGACTCGCGAACGTCGATCCGGCTGGGTACGTGCGGATGTTCCAGGCCTCGATCGAGCGGGATTGGGAAACCGTACGCGAGGAACAGGTACGGCTCGAGCGGCTGTTCGAGATCGCTTTCGTGCCGCAAGGGCGATCCGGCGACGCAGGCGGAATCGGCGCGTTCAAGGTCGCCTGCGCCCGGCTCGGGATCATCGACTCGGCGACGATGCCAGCTCCCCTCGAACCGCTCACCGACGCCGACGTCGCTCGCATCGACGAGATTCTCGCCGAGGTGGGACTGAGCGCGTGACCTGGGCAGTCGGGGTCGACGTCGGCGGTACCAAGTCGGCTGCGGCTCTGGTCAGCAGCGACGGGTCGATCGGACCGGTCCTCGTCGCCCCTACGCCGGCCCTCGACAGCCCGGCCGCCGTGCTCGACGGGGTGGCCAGCCTGGTCGCGCGCGTGGTCGGCGACGAGGCGGTCGTCGGGGTGGGGATCGGTACGGCAGGGGTGGTCGGGCCGGGTACGGGCACGATGGTCTCGTCCACGG
>JBDHZQ010000123.1:0-7469 GCA_039811945.1 Propionibacteriaceae bacterium | reverse complement strand
TCACGCGGTGGGACACGAGCGTCCAGTCGGACTTGGGAAACAGGCTTGCCACGTCTTGCTCCACGACGACCGGATCGTCGCTCGCGGTCCAGCCGAACCGCTTGGCCAACCTGAGCAGATGGGTGTCGGTGGTGATGCCCGGCACGCCGAAGGCGTCACCGAGCACGACGTTCGCGGTCTTGCGACCCACGCCCGGCAGGGTGACCAGGTCCGCCATCCGGCCTGGTACGCGACCCCCGAACCTCTCCTCCAGAACTGCGCCCAACTTGAGCAAGGTGTCCGACTTCGCCCTGAAGAACCCGGTCGGATGCACCAGCTCCTCCAATTCGGCGCGATCTGCCCCGGCGAGGGTGCCCGGATCCGGCCACCGCCTGAACAGTTCGGGCGTCACCTGGTTGACGCGGCGGTCGGTCGACTGTGCCGACAGGATCGTGGCGACCAGCAGTTCGTACGGGTTCGTGAAGTCGAGTTCGCACTGCGCGTCGGGGTACGCCGCAGCCAGATCCCGGTCGATCTTGCGGGCGCGCCGTACCAAGCCCAGCCGTGTCTCGGCGACCACCACCACGCGTCAGCCGACCTCGACCACGAGTTCCAGTTCGACCGGCGCGTCCAACGGCAGGCTGGCCACGCCGACTGCGCTGCGCACGTGCTGACCGACGTCGCCGAACACGGCCCCGACGAGTTCGCTGGCGCCGTTGGCCACCGTCGGCTGGCCCGTGAACCCGGGATCACTGGCGACGTAGACCACCACGCGCACGACCCGCGTGATCGCGTCGAGCCCGCCAGCCACCGAAGCAGCTGCGGCTAGGGCATTCAGGGCGGCAATGCCGGCCAATTCAGCGGCGTCGTCAGGGTTGACTGCGCCACCGACCTTGCCGCTGGCGACGAGTTTGCCGTTGACGGTCGGCAACTGGCCCGAGGTCCAGACCTGATTGCCGACCTTGGTGGCCGGCACGTAGGCAGCCAAGGGGGCAGCTACCGGCGGGAGCGACAGTCCGAGGGCTGCCAGAGCTTCGGATGGCGTGGCCATCAGTCGGTCACCGGGCGCTTCAGGTAGGCGACGAGGTTCTCCGGATTCATGCCCGGCACGACGGCCACGAGTTCCCAGCCGTCGGCACCCCAGTTGTCGAGGATTTGTTTGGTTGCGTGCACGAGCAGCGGCACGGTGACGTACTCCCACTTGGTCATGAGCGCACTGTAGTGCCCGCCGCTGACACCCCCACGGTGCTTGGAGGCCCCGTACGCCTGCCGCGCGCCTACGCTTGGCCCCACAGTGCGAGGAAGGGGAGGGCCATGGAGGAGCAGCCAGCTGAGTCGTGGCCACGTGCCCCGTATCCGATGGGCGACGTTCCCCAATCGCCGACCTCCGCGCCCCCCGGCTTCCCCGTGGAAGTTCCGGCCGGGACCTATCCGGAACCCACTCAGTACCTGCCGCCCGTGTATCCGACACCCACTCCGACGGTCGACACGGAAAAGCCGTACCCAGGGCCCTAACACTGGGCGAACGCACAGTCCGTCAGTGGTCCAGGGCACCTAGTCTTGGAGCTATGCCCACGGCTGCCCCGCTGCACATCGTGAGCGGCAAGGGAGGTACGGGCAAGACCACCGTCGCGCTCTCCCTCGGCCGCGTGCTCGCGCGTCGAACCGGCGATGTGCTGGTGTGCGAAGTCGAGGCGAGGCACGGGTTGACGGCCGCGGCTGGCGTGCCGCCCGTCGAGCTCGGACAGATCCGTCAGATCGCTGTCGACGGGCACCGGCTGAGTGCCCTCTCGGTCAACGCGGACAACGCGCTCGAGGACTACCTCGAATCCCACTTCAAGCTCGGGTTGGCCGGCAAACTTCTGCAGGCCACGGGGTTCGTCGACTTCGCGACCGAGCTCGCACCGGGCTTGCGGGACGTCTTGTTGATCGGGAAGGTCTACCAGGCGGCCCGATGGCGGCTCAAAGGTGCGCCCCAGGCGGTCGAGGCCGTCGTGCTGGACGCTCCTCCGACCGGACGCATCGAGACCTTCCTCACGGCCGGTGACGCCCTGGCCGAGGTGGTCCAGTCCGGCCCGATCTGGCAACAGGCTGATTCTGTGATGCGGCTCCTGCGATCACCGGACACGCGGGTTCACCTCGTGACGACACTGACCGAGATGGCTGCGACCGAGACGGTGGCCGCCCTGCAGGCTTTGGTACGTCATCGCCTGCGCCCCGGGCGGGTCGTCGCCAACCAGGTCCTGTCCGCCGTACCCGCGATGCCTGACGGAGTTGGCCGCCCGCTCGCAGAGGCCGCCGCAGATGCGCAAGCCATCGTGGACGCCCAGCAGCCGTGGCGAGACCTGATCGCGTCGACCGTCGACCACCTGGGCCTGCCGCCGATGATCGAGCTTCCACTGCTGCCGCCCGGAGAGACCGATTCGATCGGGGAACTCACCGACCTGCTGGAGGCCAGATGGCGGCAGTGAGGCACCAGTTCGACGTAGGCGCACTCGTGGCCGACCGTTCGGTCCAGGTGCTCGTGACGTGCGGAACGGGCGGAGTCGGGAAGACGTCGATCTCCGCCGCGATCGCCGTGTCGGCAGCCGAATCCGGCCGCAAGGTCGTGCTGGTCACGATCGATCCAGCCAAACGGTTGGCCACGGCGCTCGGTCTGGCCGGGCTGGGCTCGGATCCGACACCGGTCCCCGGGGTGGTGAACGGCTCGCTCGACGCCTTGATGCTCGACATGACGCAGACGTTCGACGACGCCGTACGCTCGCATGCTCCCGCAGGACGCGCCGAAGAAGTGCTGAGGAATCCTTTCTACACAGCGATGTCGACGTCGTTCTCGGGGACGCAGGACTACATGGCCTGTGAGAAGCTCGGCCAGCTGCACGAGGAATCCCAGCGCAGCGGCCGCTGGGACTTGATCGTGATCGACACGCCGCCCTCGCGATCGGCGCTGGACTTCCTGGATGCTCCCGCTCGGCTCGATCGACTGGCCGACGGCCCGGTCATGCAGTTGCTGGCGCCGCGCAGTGGCCCGCTGAAGCTGATCGGCGCCGGTGTGAGTCAGGCGACCAAGGTCGTGTCCAAGATCATCGGGAGCAAGGCATTGGCCGACCTGGAAGTGTTCGCCTCGGCGTTCGAGCTCGTCATGCACGGGTTCCGAGCGAGAGCCGACCGGGTACGGGCCTTGCTCGCCTCTCCGGCCACCGCCTTCGTGGTCGTCGCCACGCCGCACGTCGAGGCTCTCGACGAGGCCATGTTCCTCGTCGACCGGCTCCGGGAACGGCACGCAACCAAGGCGCGTGGGGTCGTGGTGAACTGCTTCACGCACCCGGTCAGCCTCACGGGCCCCGAAGAAGCTCGACTGCGGGAAGACCCAGCCGCTCACGCATGGTGGTCGAGCACCTGGGAGAGGTACGGCTTCCAGCGCCGCGCGGTGATCGCGCACCTGGGCGCATCAGTGCCGGTGACGACCGTGCCGGTGGTCTCCCAGGAGATCACCGACCTTCAGGCCGTACGGCAGTTAGGTGGTCTTGTGGTCGCTCAGGCTGGACTTGCCGAGCAGGACGAGGCTCCAGTTCTGGACGTCTGACCGCTGGCGCAGCAGTTGCCGCCGCTCGCGTTCCGTCATTCCGCCCCAAACTCCCCATTCGATGCGGTTGTCGAGGGCCTCGGCGAGACACTCGGTGCGCACCGGGCAACCGCAACACAAGGCGCGAACGCGCTTCTGGTCGGCACCTTCGGGGAACAACTCGTCTTGACGGCCGCGACACTTCGCTTGGAGGGTCCAATCGTCACGTCGGCTCACAGGCATCGTCATCGATCCCTTCGTGTGGGGCGGTCCTGTGATTCTCGCAAGATCCACAGATTCCTTGTCAGGACTGAAGGTCAACCTATACATGGCCTAGCGTTTCTGCCTAGTTCGAGCCTTCTGTTGACCACCATCCGAAACCTGGCCTTCGTACGGAGCGTTCACAGGTTCCAAGATTGTCGGTCGCCTCACCTACCCTTGTCGTCATGCGTAGTCCCCAAGTCGGTTCGAAGGCCTATGCCCTGGCGATGTTCGGCGTTGTCAGCGTGCTGGCAGGCCTGCTGGTCGCAGGCCTGCTCGTGCCGGTCGCAGCTCTGGGCGGCAGCGCGGCGAAGACCGCCGCGACCACCCTGGAGAACCTGCCCGCCGAGTTCGACACTCCGCCGCAGTCGGAGAAGACGGTCATCCTGATGGCCAACGGCCAGCAGTTGGCGGAGTTGTTCGACGAGAACCGCGTCGTGGTGCCACTGCCGTACATCGCACCGATCATGCAGAAGGCGCAGATCGCGATCGAGGATCACCGTTTCTACGAGCACGGCGCTATCGACCTCATCGGGACCTTGAGGGCTTTGGTCCGAACCGGGGGCGGCTCGTCGGTGCAGGGCGGATCGACACTGACCCAGCAGTACGTCAAACAGGTCCAGATCGAGGCGGCTGCCGCGAAGGGCGACCAAGCCGGCGTCGCGAAGGCGCAGGAGCGCACGTTGGAGCGCAAGATCCAGGAGTTGAGGTACGCAGTCGCCCTCGAGACGCGTTTGACGAAGGACGAGATCCTCGAGCGGTACCTGAACATTGCCTACTACGGCGACGGGGCCTACGGGGTCGAGTCGGCGGCTCGGCACTACTTCTCGACCACTTCCAACCAGTTGACGCTCGCCCAGGCAGCGATGATCGCCGGCATCGTGCAGAACCCCACCGCGAACGACCCGGTCAACCATCCGGCCGCCGCGATCACGCGGCGCAACGTGGTGATCAACCGCATGCTGGAACTCGGGTTGGTGACCCAGGACGAGGCAGACGCGGCCAAGAAGGAAGGCTTCGACGCTTCGAAGGTGCAGCGCAGCCAGAAGGGGTGCATCGGCACCAAGTACCCGTTTATGTGCGATTTCGTGCTCCGCACGCTGCTCGACAACCCAGCCCTGGGCAATACGCCTGAGGAACGACGCGACGTGGTCTACCGCGGCGGTCTGGTGGTCAAGACGCAGATCGATCCCACGATGATGGACGTGGCGCAGAACGAGGTCTCCAAGCGGATCGCGCCGACCGACCCGGTCATCTCGACGATGACGATGATCCAGCCGGGCACGGGTCTGATCCTGGCCATGGCACAGAACAGGCCTGCCATGGGGTCGAACGAAGATGCGGGTCAGACGTACTACAACTACGCCGTCGAGCGAAGGATGGGCGGAGCCGAGGGGTACCAGGCAGGGTCGACCTTCAAGGCGTTCACGGTGGCCGCAGCTCTGGATCGGGGCATTCCACCGACGAAGACCTTCGACGCGACGTCTCCCATGGAGTTCAGAGGCAAGTCGTTCCTGACCTGCGAGAACGGCCAGGACGTCAGCTTCAAGTTCAACCAGGACTACAAGGTTTCGAACTCGACGATCAGTGGCCAACAGATGACGATGTACACCGGAACGGCCATGTCGGTGAACACGTACTTCATCCAGCTGGAACAGATCGCCGGTATCTGTCAGGCCGCGCGCATGGCTGACACGGTCGGGGCGAAGCTGAGCAACGGGAAGACGATGGAGGGCGAGTACTCCTGGATCCCGTCGTTCACCCTGGGAGTCGCCGAGGTGACCCCGATCTCGATGGCGGTGGCCTACGCGACGTTCGCGGCTCGCGGGGTTCGGTGCGACCCGATCATCGTGCAGTCCATCAACTCCCGTGACGGGCAGTCGATCGCGACCCAGTCCGCAAACTGCCGTCAGGTGATTCGGCCCGAAGTGGCCGACGGCGTGAACAACGTGCTCCAGAAGGTGATGACCGACGGAACCGGTCGGCGGGTACGGCTTCCAGACGGCCGCCCGGAGGCCGGGAAGACAGGCACGATCGACTCGAACGCTGCCGTGTGGTTCGCCGGCTACACCCCGAACCTGGCCGGTGTGGCGATGATCGCCATCGACAAGGCCCCGCGGTTCAAGTCGTACTGGGACGCGCACGGCGGCTCGCTGAAGAATCTCAAGCTGCCCGGCGGCATGTACCTGGAAGGTTCGGGTTCCGGCGATGCCGGCGACATCTGGACGCCGACGATGGCTACTGCGCTCAAGGACCTACCGGCGAGTGACTTCACCGATCCCCCGGCCGAGATTCTGCAGGGCAAGAAGGCCGTGTTGCCCGACCTGCGCGGCAAGTCGACGAGCGAGATTCAGTCGATCCTCGAGGGCATGGGCTACACCGTCGTCAAGCGGAACGTGTACGACGATTCCCAGCCAGGCAAGTACCTGGGCGTCCAGTGCGAGGGGTTTGTCGGCGGAACCTGCTATCTGAACTTCTCGCAAGGGCCCCGGCCTCCGGATGAGCCTGGGTCTCAACCCTCGTGATCGGCAAAGTATTTGGTGCAGGTGCACTCGTTGCCGCGGCGTGTTTCGGGTACGGGATGGTTGTCGAACGCAATGCGTTCACGCTGCGCCGTGTCGAGGTGCCGGTGCTTCCGACGGGCGAACACCCGATCCGGATCCTGCATATCTCTGACCTCCATCTGTCGACGGACCGGCACAACCTGGTCCGGTTCGTCGACAGCCTCGCGGGGCTGCGTCCGGACCTGATCGTCAACACAGGGGACAACTTCTCCTCTCCGGAGTCGATGGGGCCGTTGTTGGAGGCGTACGACCGTCTGTTCGTCGTGCCGGGTGCTTTCGTGTTCGGATCAAACGACTACTTCGCCCCGACGCCGGTGAACCCTTTGCGCTACTTCGGCGTCGGCAGCAAACGCAAGGCCGAGAGGCAGGAGCTGCCTCACCAAGCACTGCGCAGAGCGTTGGTCGAGCGGGGCTGGCATGACGTCGAGAACGAACGGGTCGTGCTGGACGTCGCGGGTCGGCCCGTCGAGTTGCGTGGCACCAAGGACGCGCACATGGAGATCGACACGTACGAGACGGTGGCCGGCCCACCCGACCCTCGCGCGGTCGTGTCGATCGGGGTGACCCATGCGCCGTACCTGCGGGTGCTCGACGACATGACATCCGACGGACTGGACCTGATCCTGGCGGGCCACACGCACGGTGGCCAGGTGTGTCTGCCGATCTACGGCGCGTTGACGACGAACTGCGACATCGACAAGGACCGCGTCAAGGGGTTGTCGTCGCACACCTTCGGCGGTCACACGTCGGCGTTGCACGTCTCCGCTGGGCTTGGCACCTCGCCGTATGCGCCGTACCGGTTCGCCTGTCCCCCGGAGGCGACCTTGCTCACCCTGGTACCGCGGTCCACCGATTCCTCGATGTGAACGGCTCCGACTGGATGGGCTAGACTCGCCCACGGCCTCCGGGCCATCGGGGTGTGGCGCAGCTTGGTAGCGCGCATCGTTCGGGACGATGAGGTCGCAGGTTCAAATCCTGTCACCCCGACGAAGGCCGAGGGCACGCGAGTTTACTCGTGGTGCCGAGGCCGAGGAAGGGGTTGAGCCGCTTGCGGCGAGCACCCCGACGAAGGCCGAGGGCACGCGAGTTACCCGTGGTGC
>JBDHZQ010000122.1:0-7629 GCA_039811945.1 Propionibacteriaceae bacterium | reverse complement strand
GATCCGGACACTGGGGAATTGGCCACCAAGCCCCGGACCGCCGCTCAGGTCGCCGCCGACACCGCCCTGGAACTCCTCTCCGGCCGCAACACCGGTCAGCCGACTCCGGTCGAGGTGCACCTGCTGATGACTGACCGGGCCCTGTTCGGCACCGGCGACCCGAGCCGGAGCGTGGACGAGCCTGCCTGGCTCCCCGGCCACGGCGTGATCGGCGCACCCGCCGCCCGGGCGTGGCTAGGGAACCCCGACACCCAAGCCTGGCTCCGGCGTTTGTACACCCACCCGCAGACGGGTGAGTTGGTCGGGATGGATTCGAGGGCCCGATGCTTCACCGGACAACTACGCCAGTTGATCCTGCTCCGCGACGACCAGCGCTGCTCCACACCCTGGTGCGACGCCCCCGCCCGCCACATCGACCACACCGAACGCGCCGCCGACGGCGGACCCACCACCTACCACAACGCCGCCGCCCTCTGCGAACGCTGCAACCACACCCGCGAAACACCCGGCTGGCAGATCACCACCCACCCCAACCAACCAACCGGAACCCGCACCACCCGAACCCCGGCAGGCGCGACGTACACCCACCAACCACCACCCATCACCGAAACCACCACCCGAGAGCCGGACCCGGAGCCGAACGACCCGACACCGGCGACGAACCGACGTGCCCTCCACCCAGCGATCAACGGCATGACCACCAGGGCCGGTGCTCAGACGCAGAGCGAGCCCCGGAGTGAATGCTCCGAGGCTCGTTTCCCTAGTCCAACAACAGATTACGTCGGGCTGACAGGATTTGAACCTGCGACCCCTTGACCCCCAGTCAAGTGCGCTACCAAGCTGCGCTACAGCCCGCCGACGCCCGAAGGCACCGAGCGGACACTCTACTACGTGACGCGCCGTACCTTGACCAGGTAGACGTTCCGTCCCCAGGAGTCATGGGTGCAAGGCGAAGCCGTTCGTCCAGCCGATCTGCCCGGACCTGGCGAGCACGATCTGGAGGTAGCCGACCGCCTCGAGCTCTGCGGCGCGATCCAGGCCGCCCGCGTCGAACGCGGCCGCGCCGGACGAAACTACTGCCTCGTTGAGGAGCGTCTTGGCCTCGGCGTCGTCACCAGCGACGATCACGGCGACCGGCGTCTGGTCGACCTTCCCCGTGGCCAACGTGGCGGCAAAGTTCGTGTTGAAGGCCTTGACCACCCGAGCTCCTGGTACGGCTGTAGCCAGCTGGGCCGCCGCGCTTCCGGCCGCTGGTTTGATCGGTGCGAAGGTCGCGAAATCGACCGGGTTCGTGATGTCCACGACGACCTTCCCGGTCAACCGATCACCGAAGGTCGAGGCAATGTCGTCGAGTGCGGCGTACGGCACCGCCAAGACCACCAACTCGCCGTCGATGGTCGAACTCGGCTCGCCTCGTTCGATCTGCTGCACCTGAAGTCCGGGCCGCTCGAACAGGCTTGCGAGTGCCTTGCCCATATTGCCTGTGCCGATGATGCTGACTGTGGTCACTGAAGGTCCTTTCGCTGGATGCGCTCTATGGAGTCACAACCAGCCAGGTCGGAACACTCTTCCGTTGGTCAACCCCGCGTGGGCACGTCCGTCCGTCGTCTCCACGCCTCCCACACGTCCGCGCTCAGACGACCGCGATCAGGTACGGCAAGACCGGCCAGACGAGCCCATTGCCGTACCTCCGCAACGCTCGGACCGGGGGCACTGGGAGCATCGAGGACCTCGGAGACGACGCCGGGATGGTCCACCCGTACGGCCAAGTCGTCCTCGTCGGCGGCCCAAGCGCTGGCCGCCCCGAGATACCGGTACGTCCACTCCTCAGCCAAGGCACGTGTCTCGGCGAAGACGATGGGGATCGTCGGCCACCGAATCTGGAGTTCGGCAAGCCCGTCGGCGACCACAGCCGGCCGTACCCGCTCCAGCTTGAAGATCTGCGAATACCGATCTTCGACGACCACGGCAGCGCGGGGGAGTGATGCCAGCTCTGTCAGGGCGAACCGCAACGAGCCGTTCTGGAGGCTTCCCACGAGGTCGGCCAGGGACTTGCGCTCGACCGCAGCGACGACGCGGTCGCCCGTCACGACGGCGTAATCGCCGCAGTGGAGGGCCCGTTTGACCGTCGTGGCCTGCTGGCTCGTGAAGCGGTAGGCGTACTGCTCGCGAGTGTCGACCACGATCTCGAGATGGGCCACCCCAGAGGCTCGGGCCGTCGGCAGGGACACCTGGGGACGAGCCTGCTTACGGGTGCGCGCCGATTGCCAGAAGACCATCTCTCGACCTCGGGCTGTGGTGAAGACGATCTGAGACCTGTTCTCTCGAGCCCGATCTACGACCAGGTCGATCGCGGCGCCTCGGCGCACGCACGACGTCACCGGGAGCCTCTCGACCACTTCCGGGTCTATCGGCCACTCACCCCGCTCGACAGGGTGGCAGTACAGCGCCTTGACGCGTGGCCACGTCCCCGAGGTACGGAAGACCATGCCCCCGCCCAGGGGAAGAAGAAGCAGGTACGGCAACGTCGACTCAGGGTCCGGGTTCCGAGCGATGAGCAGATCGTCGTGCACGATTCACCTCCGACCGTGACTGGGCCGAGGCCAGTATGCCGGTGACCTGAAAGCCGGGCACAACCTGAACCTGACTCTTGACATATGCGGTATACAAAATACAATCACCTCAGTCGACGAGGACAGGGGAGTCCAGTGAAGAACAGGTCATGGCGTAGGAGTCTCGTGGGCGGGGCGGTCGCGATCGTCCTGCTCGTCACGGCTGCCTGCAGCGGCAGCGGCAAGGCCACGACACAGTCGGGTCCTGGTTCGACCGCGGCCGGGTCGATGCTGTCCGGAACCGTGACCTGGTCGACCTGGGGCACGCCTGAGGAACTCAAGCGCTTCGAGGACTTCAACACGAAGTTCATGACCAAATACCCGAACATCAAGGTGGTGTTGCAGTCAGTTCCGTCCTACTCGGACTACCACGCGAAACTGCTCGCCCAGCTCACGAGCAAGACCGCCCCTGACGTCTTCTACGTCGGTGACGACAAGATCGGCCAGTTCGTCGACTCGGGGGCCCTGATGCCGGTGACGGCCGTTCTGAAGGATCCGCAAGCTGCAGCGAAACTCGATTCGTTCAATCAGATGACCTTCGGCGCGGCCCAGAAGAACGGCGAGCTCTACGCAGCGCCAAACGATGTGAATCCCGATGCGCTCTGGTACGACAAGACTGCACTCAAGAACGCGGGCATCACCGATGACCCAGCCACCTTGGCCAAGAACGGTCAGTGGACCACTCAGGCATTCCTCGACATGAACACCAAGCTGAAGGCCGCGAACCTCACCGGGTCGATGTTCTGGAACTACTGGGCTACCCACTACAGCTGGATCTCTACACAGGGTGGGAAGGCATTTGACGGCGACTCCTTCGTCGCCAACACCGATCCGAAGTCGGTGGCCGCCGTGGATCAGTTGGCCAAACTGTTCCAATCGAAGACCTTCCTCGTGGCCGACACCCTGCCCGACGGGGCTGGCGCCGACAGCATCTTCGTCAGCCACAAAGCCGGGTTCTTTGCTCAGGGCCGGTACACGATCGCGACCGTCAAGGGCGCTGGTAGCCCGGACAATTATGACATCGTCGGCTGGCCGACGCCCGACGGCAAACCGGCTCCGACCGGGCTTGCTGCCTCGTATCTCGCCATCAACGCCGCGACCAAGTCTCCTGATGCAGCAAAGCTGTTCTGGTCTGAATTCCTGTCCCCGGACGGCCAGAAGACCCGGCTCTCTGGTGGAGGCAATGCCGTACCTTCTGTGAAGGGCGCCGACGATGTCGTGTTGGACGGCTACCCGGCCCATGCTCAGACGTTCCTGGACATGCGGGATCGCGGATTCGTGGACTATGCGGCCGAGGGTCGGATCCCGGGCCTGTCGAGCGATATCTCCGACAAGTTCCTCGCCCTCTACGAAGGCAAGTCGGACGCGCAGACGACGCTGAACGACATCGCGGCCATGATCGCGAAGGCCAAATAGATGAGCACCGCGACGGTGGACGCCCCCCGCGTCCACCGTTCGTCGTCTTGGCGCGCGAAGGATCGTCGGTGGGGCGTGTTCTTCGTCGCTCCACAGACGATCGGCATGCTGGTCTTTGTTCTGATCCCGTTCGCCCTCACGATCGGTCTGTCCTTCACCACATGGTCTGGTTTGGGCCCGATGACGTGGGTCGGCATCGACAACTACGTCGATCAACTCAGCGATCCTATCTTCCTCAAAGCGATTCTGAACACCGCCATCATCGCGCTCGTCACAGTTCCGGTCGGGCTCGCGCTGGCTGTGGTGCTAGCGGTCTTGCTGGAGAAGTTGAAGACTCGAGCCGTCTACCTGATCGCATTCTTCGCCCCCGTCGTCACCTCGACGATCGCCGTGGCCATGATCTGGCAGCAATTGCTGAGGGCCGACGGGTTGATCAGCCAGTCGTTCTCGACGGTATTCGGTATCGATCCACCCGATTGGCTCGGAGACCCTCGCCTGGCCCTCTTGGCCGTATGTGCGGTCGCCGTCTGGTCGTCTCTGGGGCTCAACGTCATCATCTTCTTGGCCGCGTTGAAGAACATCCCGGTGTCCGTCTTGGAGGCGGCCACCGTGGACGGCGCGACCTCCCTCACCCAGTTCTTCCGCATCAAGATCCCACTCATCAGCCCGATCATGTTCTTCTCGATGGTGGTGGCGGTGATCTCCTCGTTCCAGACCTTCGACACGGTCTACGTGCTCACCAAGAACGCGGGGCCCGACAATGCTACGCGCACGATCGTCTACCACATCTACGACGTCGGTTATCGTTCGGCCAAGTTCGGAGTCTCCAGCGCAGCGTCGGTCATCTTGCTCCTGCTGACTTTGGTGGTCACTCTCGTTCAGTTCGCCGCCCAGAAGAAGTTGGTCAACTATGACCTCTGACGTTCTCGATCTTCACGCCGTCCGGGCCACCCCGCGCCGTTCGCCCAGCGCCGGTCGTCGCAGCAGCGCACTCGTGCTGCACGCATGTCTGATCGTGATCGCGCTCGCTTTCGTGTTTCCGTTCGTCTGGATGATTCTCACGTCCTTCAAGACGCTGCCTCAGTTGCTCCACGACCCGCTGTCACTCCTTCCCGACCCTGCGACGATCGACAACTACGTCAGGTCATGGAACTCCGTCTCGTTCCCGCTGGCGTACTGGAACTCGTTCTACATCGCCGCTCTTACGGTGATCGGCACCCTCGTGACGTCTGCAATGGCCGCCTACGGATTCGCCCGCATTCCGTTCAAGGGCTCGAAAGTACTCTTCATCGTCTTCTTAGCCACACAGATGATTCCGAAGCAGGTGACCCTCATTCCGACGTACGTCGTCATGAGTTGGCTGGGCTGGGTCGATTCCCACTTGTCGGTCATCGTGCCAGGGATGCTGGTGAACCCGTTTGCGGTCTTTCTGATGCGCCAGTTCATCTTGTCGCTGCCGGTTGAGCTCGAGGAGGCCGCCATGATCGACGGCGCGGGCAGACTGCGAACGTTCTTCTCTGTGATCCTGCCCAACCTCAGGTCAGGGCTTGGGGCCCTCGCGATCATCGTCGCCCTCGACGCCTGGAACAACTTCCTGTTGCCGTTGGTGTTGTTCAACTCGTCGAATCTGTTCACGGTTCCTTTGCTGCTGTCGCAGTTCCAAGGGCAGTACGCCGGCATCAACTACGGCTTGATCATGGCGGCGTCCGCGGTCTCGACGATCCCCATGCTCATCGTGTTCGTGATCGCGCAACGTCAGATCCTCGATTCGATGGCGAGTTCCGGGTTGGGCGGCAAGTGATCGACGCTCGTACGGCGATCGGCTCCCGTTTCGTCCTCGTCCACGACGACAGGGGAGGTCTGTCGGGCTACGCCGTGGAATACGAACGGCCGTTGCGCGATTCGGCTCTCTTCACTGGGCTATCGGGTCATGGAATCGCCGAAGCGGCTTCCGATGGCATCTATGTCAGCGCTGACGCTGGGTCAGAACTACGCTGCACCGGTACGGCTTCCTACGTCACCACGACCGACCAGGGTTGGAAGATCGACGAGACCGGGTCCTGGCAGCAAGTCCCCGTCGAGGCGGTCGACGCGGCCAAGCGCAACACCGACGCAGGTTGGGCCGAATGGTCGCTGCGTGGTCCCCGGGTGAAGCCCGATCGTCAGGCGGCCGTAGATCTGTGGTGGTGGGTGCTGGGCTTCAATACCCTGCGACTCAGGAGCCGCCCCGGCCTGCTCGCGGTGGTGCCTTCGAAGCTGGGGTACGTCGGCGCGTGGCAGTGGGATTCGTATTTCATCGCCCGCGGCCTACGCCACGGAGACCCCGCACTCGCGCGCGACCAACTCCTGCTCGTCACTGACGTGCAGGGCCGCGACGGCCTCCTACCTGATGTCGTCTACGACGACGGTGTTCTGGCCACGTCCGCTGGCCTCCCGGCCGTCGAAGCAGCCCGGCTGGCCGAGTCGCCGTGGCGCTCCCACGACCGCCCGACCGTGGTCCCGCTGACGAAACCCCCACTCCTGGCCTGGGCGGTCGACGCGCTCGACGACCTGGCCCCTGACCAGGACTTTCGAGCCGAGATGCTGAGCCGCTCCAGAGCGAACCACGACTGGTGGTTCCGCGTGAGTTCGAGTGGCGGAGTGCCGTACTACCTCCACCCGTACTCGTCGGGCCTGGACGATTCGCCCACGTTCGACGTCGGACCAGCCCATCCCACCGCCGACCTGCTCGCCTATCTCGCAGATGGTGAAGCGCGGCTGGCCGGGACCCCGTTCGCTGGAGATCCGGCGAGGCGCGTATGGCTTGCCGAGGCCTTGCACGCCTGCCAACCCACGGAAACGGTGATCGACCTCCTGGGGCTCCACGGGGGATTGCTGCCACGATCGACCGTGCACCGACTCGCGGGTCGGCTCCGAGACCCGCACGATTTCGGTGGCCGTACGGCTATCCCGACGGTCAGCCGTACCCATCCCTCGTTCGATTCCGCACACATGTGGCGGGGACCAGTCTGGGTCAACACGAACGTGCTGGTATCCGAGGGGTTGAGGTCCTCCGGTCGAGGCGACTTGGCTCACGCCATCGAGAGGGCCACGCTGGATCTCGTCCAGGACGCGGGACCGTGGGAGTACTTCGACGCGGACTCAGGCCGCCCGGCATCCGGAGCCGTGAGCCACTTCTCGTGGTCGGCAGCGCTCGCGCTGGATCTGGCCGTACGAGAAGCCGCGGACGGAGCCGATCAGCGGGCCGACTGATCGACGATCCGATTGACCCCGTTGATCCAATTGGCGCGCAGAGCGGTCTGGGCTCCACCCAGATCCCCGGCCACAAGTGCCGCAGCGATCGCTTGATGCTCGGCAGCGACCCGGCTGATCAGAGCGTCGGACGCGACCACCTCGAATTCGTAGCGGTGCACCGCTCCCTTGATGGAGGCCAACAACGACGTGAGCCGCTCGTTCGTGCAGCCTCCGGTCAGCAGGTTATGCCACTTCTCGTCGCGCTCGATGACCTCCTTGTGTGAGGCAACCTCGGCCGGGAACTCCTCGGCCAGGCGCAAGAGTTGCGGCGCTGTCTCCAACCAGAAGTCGCGCGGCGTCAGTTCGA
>JBDHZQ010000121.1:0-7672 GCA_039811945.1 Propionibacteriaceae bacterium | reverse complement strand
TGGAGATGATCCGGGTCGTCCAACCCCAGGTCAGGACCACCAGAGGCACGATCCACACCAGATCGGTCGCCCGTTTCATGGTGCCGCCGAGCAGAGGCGGGACCAGAACGAACAAGACCCCTGCGGCCAGGATCACGAACCTCCCCGCCCAACCGCCGACCTCGAGCCCGTCGGTCCGCCGCCCGGTCAGCCACCAGGCAACCCCTCCGACCACGTGACCTCCGTCCAGGGGCAGGCCGGGCAGCATGGTGTAGAGGAACAGCCCTGCGTTCACGATCAGGAACGGACCCATCAGGGGCGCGAGTTCAGGGATGGCGCTGGCGACGTAGGCGAGACTGGCGGCGGCGAGGTTCGCCACCGAGCCGCCCACCGCGACGATCACGGATTTCCCGGGGGTCAGCGGCACCGCGACGTACGTCATGTGACCGCTCCACACGTCGATCACCAGACGCCGCACACCCAGCCCGACCAACCTGGCGGCGGCGACATGTCCCAACTCGTGGATGGTTGCTGCCACGACGAGGCACGCCAGCCAGAGCAGCGCTGTCCAGGTTGTCTTCACCAGCGTGGTCGATTCGAGCACCCGGCCGTTGAGGAGCGCAAGGCCCAGCAGCGCGAAGAGGTACGGCCAAGACCTCCCGACGACCACCACCAGCCCACGCACCTTGCCGACGACCAAGGGCTCGTCCTGGGGTGCCGTGACCATCAGCATGGGCCGATTGTCCCCTGGCGGGCGCCGTTCGGCGTCACCTCCTGGGCAAGGAGGCGTGCCAAAACTGCCCTCGGACAGTTCATTTGAACGATCCAATGCAGTCCGACCCTCGCACAGAGGCAGATTGAGTACGGCTCAACCCTCGCCGGCCACCGGCAGCTACATCACATCCGGCGCGACGATCCCGAGCAGGTCGAGACCTGACGCGAGCACGCGGCGTACGGCCGAACACAGCGCCAGGCGGGATTCGCGTACCTCGCCGTCGGCCTTGAGCACCGGGCACTGTTCGTAGAACACACTGACCTGGCTCGACAGGTCGAACAGGTACGTGCACAGCTTGTGGGGCTGGAGGTCGTCGGCGAGCTGGGTGACGACGTCGCCGTACTCGACCAGCTTGAGCGCCACCGTCTGTTCGATCGGCTCGGCGAGCACGCTCACCCGCGGCTCCGCCGTCAGCAGGCCGCGCGCCACCGCCTCCCGGAGCACCTTGCTGACGCGAGCGTGGGCGTATTGGAGGTACGGCCCGGTGTTGCCCCGGGTCGAGGTCATCCGATCGACGTCGAACACGTAGTCCTTGTGCAACGAGTTCGAAAGGTCGGCGTACTTCACCGCCGCCATCGCGATCTCGGGCGCGGCCGCCTCTTCCGCGGCGTCGAGCAGGTAGTCGAGCGTGACCGTCCCGCCGTCACGGGTCTTGAACATCTTCCCGTCCGGCCCCAGCACGGAACCGAAACCGACATGTTCAGCCCGTACCTGCTCAGGCAGCCAGCCCGCTCGCCGCGCCACGGCGAATACCTGCTCGAAGTGATGAGACTGCGGCGAGCCGACGACGTAGACGATCCGGTCTGCCGACAACGTCCCCACCCGATACCGAATGGCCGCCAGATCAGTGGCGGAGTAGCCGTACCCGCCGTCACTCTTCCGCACGATCATCGGCGCGTCGTCGCCCTCCACGAAGACGACCAGGGCGCCGTCGTCGACCACGGCGATTCCGGCCGCCACGAGGTCATTCGCCACCGCTTCGAGCATCGAGTTGTACATCGACTCGCCGGCCAGGTCGGCGTCGGTGAGTAGCACCCCGAGCCGCTCGTACGCCCGATTGAAACCCTCGGCCGACACGTCGATCAGCGCCCGCCAGACCTCCTGAGACTCCGGATCGCCGGCCTGCAAGGTCACCACCCGACGCCGGGCCGCGTCGGCGAAAGCATCGTCACTGCGGAAGTGTGCCTGCGCGCGCCGGTACAACTCGACCGATCCACCCAGGTCCAGGGAGCGCGCGTCGACACCCTCGAATGCGATCTGCTCCAGCAGCATGCCGAACTGCGTACCCCAGTCTCCGATGTGGTTCTGGGCGATCACGGTGTTCCCCACCGCCCGCAACACCCGGGCAAGGCAGTCACCGATGATCGTCGACCGCAGGTTACCCACGTGCATCGGTTTGGCGACGTTGGGCGCGGAGTAGTCGATCACCACGGTTTGGGGATCGATGGCCGGTACGACTCCCACCGCGGGGTCGTCGAGTTGGGTATTGACCGCGCCGACGAATGCCGACGGCTTCAGCCTGATGTTGATGAATCCCGGTCCCGCGATCTCCAACGGCTCGCACAAGTCGGCCACGTCGACCTCGGCGACGATGCGCTGGGCCACGTCCCGCGGCGGCCGTCTCTCTGCCTTGCCGAGCCGCATCGCAGCGTTGCACTGGAAATGGCCGAACTCCGGGCGCCCGGCGGGTCGCAACTCCGGGTCGCCCCCGATGACGGCAGCAAAGCGGTCGGTGAGCACGGACACGAGAGAGGCCATAGGCTCGATCTTCCCACCGCCGCTAGGCTGTTTCGGCACTTGTTCCACGGCCCGGATCACGCGATCCGCACCTACCGGAGGTCGGAGATGAGCCACGAACCCACTGACGTCGGCCCGAAGTACGGCGGTGACCAGCCGGTCGACGACGACGAGCGGCGCGCAGCTTTGGTCAGCCTGTCCGAGGCATTGTCGGCGGGGCGCATCGACGTGGCCGACCACCAGCGCCGTACCCAACTCGCGCAGTCCGCCGCCACCCGCGACGACCTCACCGAGCTGACCCGAGACCTCGCCGGATCGGCGACCGTCTCGTACGCCCAACCTCCCTCGACCGCCGTCGCCCGTCGGGGTACGGCGGACCTCACCCGTGCGCCCGCCGACGGCACCAGCCGTACGTTCGTCGGCTTCTTCAGCGAGGCCGGCGAAACCGCCTCGTGGCGGGTGCCGGCCAAGATCACTGCCGTCGCCGGATTCGGCGCCGTGACACTCGACCTGAGCGGCGACGACTGGGAATCCGACGTCGTCGAGGTGACCGCCCTGACCGCGTTCGGCGGCATCGACCTGCGGGTCGGACCTGACACCGAAGTTCGCAACCGGGCCGGAGCCGTGTTCGGCGGTGTGTCGGTGCGCGACGACGCCGGCACCAACGCCGCCCACGCCAACCGGGTCGTGATCGTCCACGGATTCGCGGTGTTCGGCGGCATCGACGTCAAAGGCCCCAAGAAGCGGAAGAAGTGACGTCGCCGGCGGAAGCGGCGCGCCTCCTCGCCAGCAGCGAGGCCATCCTGTTCGACTGGAACGGCACGATCTCGCTCGACGAACCGGTGTTCAAGGCGTTGTACGTCGACATGGCCGCGGAGTTTGGGCTCAATCTGGACGCGGACGCCTACGACGCCACCTGCATCGGCCGCAGCGATCCGGAGATCTGTCTCGACCTGGCGCACGGCGACCGCGACCTGGCAGCCCGGATCTGGGCGCGAGTCCGTTCGGGCTACCTCGACCGGGTCCAATCCTTCGACACGGTGCCCACCGCCCACGCCGACCTCGTGCGAGCACTGGCCGACCGAGGCGTCACCGTCGGAGTCGTCACCGGCTCGTCGAAAGACCTCGTCGTACCCGTCGCCCGTCGCGCCGGCATCCTCGATCGGCTGTCCGTTCTGGTGACCTTCGAAGACATCACGGTCGGAAAGCCGGATCCGGAGGGCTTCCTGCTCGGTGCCCGCCGGCTCGGGCGACACCCCCGCGACGTGCTCGCGGTCGAAGACTCCCCGGCCGGGGCCGCAGCCGCAGCCAACGCCGGCATGCGCTGCCTCTTGGTGGGCGAGCTGGCTTCCACCCACGCGGCTCCCGGTTGGGGCGTCACGAGCTTGGCCGAGGTCTCGCCGTACCTCTCCACTCTCGACTGACTACGCCAACGCCGCGTCGAGGGAGGTCTCACGCGGACCGAGAATCGGCTGCCGGCGACTGAGCAGATCCCAGACCATCTTGTAGTCGGCCGCGAATTCACGAAGCTGGTAGCTGTCCCACAACTGCCGATACGAGTCCCTCATCGTCGTGTCCCCCACCCCGACCGCGTCGAGTCCGACCGATCGACACGTCGCCAGCACCCGAGGCAGGTGGTATTCCTGCGTGACCGCGACGACGTTGGTGGCCCCGAACACCAACGTGGCCCTCACGCAGGTTGCGTACGTGTCCAGACCCGCGTAGTCGGCGACCACCTTGACGGCCGGAATCCCCCGATTCACCAGGTAGCGACGCATGGCGTCGGGCTCGTTATAGTACTTCTCACTATTGTCGCCGGACACGAGGATCGCGCGCACTTTCCCGGCTCGGAACAGGTCGTACGCGAGGTCCAGACGAGCTTTCAGGTACGGCGACGGCTGCCCGCTCGGCTCGACCCCAGCCCCGAACACCAGCGCGACGTCGCGGGCCGGGGTCGTGGCGACGGTTCCGGTCCGGCCCAAGGCCAAGGCATAGGCGTACAGGATCGGCGACCCGAGCACGAGCACGCCCACCACGAGCAGCGCCAGCAGCCGCGGCAGGCACCCCCACCGAGACCTGCCGCGCGACGCCATGCGACCAGGGTAGGGATGCGGACAATGGTCCCCGGCGGACGCGCGGACGGCCTCCCGCGAGGAGAGGCCGTCCGCAGGTTTCGTGCGAATCAGGCGCGGTTGGCCCGGTAGTAGGTGATGAGCGCCTTGGTGGACTCGTCCTGCTTGGCCAGAGCGGCGTCGTCGGCCGAGATGGCCGGGGCGATCTGGAGCGCGAGCTGCTTGCCCAGCTCGACACCCCACTGGTCGAAGGAGTCGATCCCCCACACGATGCCCTGGGTGAACGTGATGTGCTCGTAGAGCGCGATCAACTGCCCCACGACACTCGGCGTGAGCGACGGAGCCATGATCGACGTCGTCGGGCGATTGCCCTTGAAGACGCGAGCGGTCACGATCTCTTCCTTGGTGCCCTCGGCCCGCACCTCGTCGGCCGTCTTGCCGAACGCCAGGGCCTTGGTCTGGGCGAAGAAGTTCGCCAGGAACAGCTCGTGCACGTCCTGGTCGCCGTCCTTGATCGCGTGCGGCGGGGTCGCCACGGCGATGAAGTCGGCGGGGATGATCTGCGTGCCCTGGTGGATCAGCTGGTAGAACGCGTGCTGGCCGTTGGTGCCGGGCTCGCCCCAGAAGACCTCTCCGGTCTCGGTGGTGACCGGCGCGCCGTCTGCCCGTACGCCCTTGCCGTTCGACTCCATCGTGAGCTGCTGCAGGTAGGCGGCGAAGCGGTGCAGATACTGCGCGTACGGCAACACGGCATGGCTCGTGGTCTTGAGGAAGTTGACGTACCAGACGTTCAGCAGGCCCATCAGGGCCGGCACGTTGCTCTCCAGCGGAGTCTGGACGAAGTGCTCGTCGATGGCCCGGAAGCCGGCCAGGAATTGCGAGAAGTTCTCCGGTCCGATCGCGACGGCGACCGCCGTGCCGACCGCGGAGTCGACCGAGTAGCGGCCGCCGACCCAGTCCCAGAAGCCAAAGGCATTCGCCGGGTCGATGCCGAAGGCGGCGACCTTGTCGAGAGCAGTCGAGACGGCCACGAAATGCTTGGCGACGGCGTCCTGCTTGCTCTCCTCCGAGCCGTCGATGGCACCGGCGGCCTTGAGGGCCGTCCACAGCCAGTCGCGGGCCATCCGCGCGTTGGTGAGGGTCTCCAGCGTCGTGAAGGTCTTCGAGGCGACGATGAACAAGGTGGTCTCGGGGTCGAGGTCGAGGGTCTTGGCGTAGATGTCGGTCGGGTCGATGTTCGAGACGAAGCGGCACGACAAGCCCTTTTGCACGTACGGCTTCAAGGCCTCGTAGACCATGACCGGGCCCAGATCCGAGCCGCCGATTCCGATGTTGACGACGGTCTCGATGCGCTTGCCGGTCACGCCCACCCACTCGCCGCTGCGCACGCGGTTGGCGAACTCGTAGATCCTGCCCAGCACGTCGTGCACCTCGGCCACGACGTCGACACCCTCGACGACCAGCGAACCGGGGGTCGGGTTGCGCAGTGCGGTGTGCAGCACCGAACGGTTCTCGGTCACGTTGATCCGGTCGCCGCGGAACATCGAGTCGCGCTTGTCGGCGAGGCCGACTTCGCCGCCCAGCCGTACCAACGCGGCCACGATCTCGTCGGTCACGAGGTTCTTCGACAGGTCCACGTACAGGTCGGCGGCGGTGAAAGTCATGCCCTTCACCCGCTCGGGGTCGCTCAGCCAGGCGCGGAGATCAGGCTGGAGGTTCTCGGCGAGTTGCCCGAGCTCGGCCCAGGCTTCGGTCTTGGTGGGATCCACGATGGTCATGAGCGCAGCCTAACGACGGGTATCGTGATGCCCAGCCGTGCCGGAAAGAATGCCGTCAGTTGCCGCTCGTGGAGCGGTCACCTGTGTCGACCTGGAGAGGCTCGAGGGGAACTCAGAAGACCAGGATGTGCACGTGGTCGTAGTGATTGGCCGTCGCACTGCCCCGATCGGCCATCCAGCGCCAGCCCTCGCTGGACCGTTGCACGGTCCAGATCTGCTGCGCGTGGATGACTTCGCTGATCCCCAACGCCGAAGCGTTGGCTCGCGCCCAGTCCGCGATCGCCCGCCCTTGAGCCGGGCTGGAGATCATCACGTCGATGGCCTTGCCCGAGCTGTGTTCGCCGTCGTTGCGGTAGCCGCCGTACGAGGGAACGCTCGGGAAGTTCGCACAGACGGCGCGATACACCCGGATCGCTCCTGCGGTGATCCCGCTCTCGATGGAGGAGCTGACGCTGCAGGCGGGGTACGAAGAGGAGATGCCGACCTTGGCGGACGAGGTCCTCGCCGTCGTCGGGGTCGCGGTGGGCTTCGTGGTCGTGAGGTACTGGCTGCTCACGAATCCGTTGCCCGACTTCGTCGTCACCTGCTGCCATCCGTCGGCGGGATCGCCGATCGCGGTGACTGCGGCGCCCTGGGAAAGGGTCGTGACGATATCGGCCGACGACGAGGCTGCGGTGCGGACGTTGACCACGGTGGTGGCGTACATCGCGACCTGTGCCGCCGGAGTCGGCGTGGGTGTCGTACTGGACGCCGGGGCCTCCGGGGTGGTCGATGAGTCCGAGGCCGTCGGGGCGGGCGTTGCCGCGCTGGGCGTGGGGCTGGACGACGAAGGAACCTCGTCGTCGGCGATCGGGGTCCGGTTGAAGTCGCGACTCAACGGCCGTGAGAATCCGTCGGCGGCGAGCGTCTGGGTAGCCTGCACGGACGGGGCGGCGACCGGCGTCGACGAGGTCGCGGCCAGTGCCGTCGACACGATCCCTCCGCACAAAGCCAACGCGACGAGCCCCCCGAGCAGCTTCGGACGGTTCACCCGACGCGTCGTCGAGATGGCGCCGCCGGCTACGAGCTCGGTGTCGACCCTGTTCTCAAGGCCGTCCACCAGCGCACGCTTGGGCGCGACGGACTCCGATTCGGGCAGGTAGCCCAGTCCGCGTCGCGGTGTCGTCATAGGAACTCCGAGATTGGGGAACTCTGAGGCTTTCTCAGCATAAACTCAGGTTGTCAGTTGCGCAAGCTCTCTGGCTCCTGAGTAGCCCTTTGTCAGGCAGAAGTTCTCAGGGTATCATCAGCTGAACCGTATGTATGGCCGAAACGAGGGACACGATGTCGAC
>JBDHZQ010000120.1:0-7727 GCA_039811945.1 Propionibacteriaceae bacterium | reverse complement strand
CCCCCAAGTCTGCCACAGCCCCTCGGGCACGAAGAAATCGTGTCCGGATGCAACCACCTCGCGGCCGGGCACGTCTGTGGTGTAGAGGAACGGCAACGGACGACTCCTGGACGAGACAACGTTCGATGCCTTATACGACGAGAGCTTCGGTCAAGGCCCGCCTCTCGCGAGCCCGAGCCGCCCTTTCGGCTTTCATCTCCGACGCATTTCCCGAGGAATCTACTCATGTCTGATCACGCCGTACCGAGCCAGCTCTGTGAGCAGACCTGGGACCCGTCACCCCGACTTGCGGCCGAGGGTGTCTCGTTCCGCAGCTACGGATCCGGGACCGTGGCGCTGATCATGCTCGGCACGAGCAAGCACGCGACTCTGTCGGGGGCCAGCGTCGGCATGAGCATCGCTGACGTCAAGCAGATGCTGCTGACGTCTACTTGCCGTCAGCCTTGAACAACGCCTTGATCAGGTCCTTGTTCAGTTGCGCGATGGACTCCAACGGGATCTCCTTCGGGCAGACAGACGCGCATTCGCCCACGTTCGTGCAGCCGCCGAACCCTTCCGCGTCGTGCTGGCTGACCATGCTCTTGACCCGGGTCCAGCGCTCGGGCTGACCTTGCGGAAGCATCGCCAAGTGGGTGATCTTCGCCGACGTGAAGAGCATCGCCGAACCGTTCGGACACGCCGCCACACACGCACCACAGCCGATGCAGGCGGCGTTGTCGAACGCCCGGTCCGCCTCGCGCTTCGGAGCCGGGGTCGCGTGGGCGTCGGGCGCGGAGCCCACGTTGGTGCTGATGTAGCCACCCGAGGCGATGATCCGGTCGAAGGCCGACCGGTCGACCACCAGGTCCTTGATCACCGGGAACGACCCTGCTCGCCACGGCTCGATCTCGATCGTGGCACCGTCGGCAAAGCTACGCATGTGCAACTGGCAGGTGGTGGTGGGTACGGCTGACATGTACCGGCCGTGCGGCGAACCGTTGATGACGACGCCACACGTGCCGCAGATGCCCTCCCTACAGTCGTGATCGAACGCCACGGGCTCGACGTCGGAGGCCGTCAGTTGTTCGTTGAGGAGGTCGAGCATCTCCAGGAAGCTCATGTCCTCGCTGACACCGTCCAGGTGGTACGTCTCCATCCGGCCTTCGCTCTTGGCGTTGTCCTGGCGCCAGATGCGCAGTGTGATCTTCACTTGTAGCTCCGCTGCTTCAGCTCGATGAATTCGTACTCCAGGGGTTCCTTGTGCAGGATCGGCCCGTCGGGTGTCCATTCCCAGGCCGCCACGTAGAGGTACTGGTCGTCGTGGCGCATGGCCTCGCCGTCCTCGGTCTGGCTTTCGGCGCGGAAGTGGCCACCGCAGGATTCGCGGCGATGGAGAGCGTCGATGCACATGAGCTCGGCGAGTTCCATGAAGTCGGCGACTCGGCCTGCGCGCTCGAGCGCCTGGTTCAGGTTGTCGGCGATGCCGGTGACCTTGACGTTGTTCCAGTACTCCTCGCGCAGTTCCCGGATCCTGGCGATCGCGATCTCCAAGCCCTTCTCCTTGCGCTCCATCCCGCAGTACTCCCACATGATCTGGCCGAGTTCCTTGTGGAACGAGTCGACCGATCGGGTGCCCTGGACGCTCATCAGCTTCTCGACGCGCTCCTTGGCCGAGGCCACGGCCTCTGCCGCCTCCGGCGTCGTGACGTCGACCTTCGGGAAGGGGCCTGCAGCCAGGTAGTCGTTGATGGTGTTCGGGAGCACGAAGTAGCCGTCGGCGAGTCCCTGCATGAGGGCCGATGCCCCGAGCCGGTTGGCGCCGTGATCGGAGAAGTTGGCCTCGCCGGTGACGTACAGACCCTTGATCGTGCTCTGCAGGTCGTAGTCGACCCACACCCCACCCATCGTGTAGTGGACGGCGGGGTAGATCCTCATCGGCACCTCGTACGGGTTCTCACCGGTGATCTGCAGGTACATGTCGAAGAGATTCCCGTACGACGCCGAGACTTTGTCCTGGCCCAGCCGGTTGATCGCGGTCGAGAAGTCGAGATACACGCCACGGCGGACCATCGACTCGTTGCCGTCGAGGTCGCGCTCGAGGACCGCCGGCCCGACGCCGCGACCCTCGTCGCACATGTTCTTCGCCTGGCGGCTCGCGATGTCGCGAGGAACGAGGTTGCCGAATGCCGGGTAGATCCGCTCCAGGTAGTAGTCGCGGTCTTCCTCCGGAATCTGCCGGGGATCCTTGTCACAATCCTCGGCCCGCTTCGGCACCCAGATCCGGCCGTCGTTGCGCAGCGACTCGCTCATCAGCGTGAGCTTGGACTGCGTCTCACCATGAACCGGAATGCAGGTCGGGTGGATCTGCGTGAAGCACGGGTTACCGAAGTAGGCGCCCTTGCGATGTGCGCGCCAGACTGCCGTGGCGTTGCAGCCCATCGCGTTGGTCGACAGGAAGAACACGTTCCCGTACCCGCCCGTCGCCAGCACGACCGCGTCGGCGAACCAGGGCTCGATCGCGCCGGTCACCATGTTGCGCGTGACGATGCCGCGGGCGCGGCCGTCGATCACGATCAGTTCGACCATCTCGTGCCGGGCGTACATCTTGACCGTGCCGGCGTGTACTTGACGCTCCAGCGACTGGTAGGCACCGATCAGAAGCTGCTGGCCGGTCTGGCCACGCGCATAGAACGTGCGCTGCACCTGCACACCACCGAACGAGCGGGTGTCGAGGAGGCCGCCGTACTCTCGTGCGAACGGAACGCCCTGGGCCACGCATTGGTCGATGATGTTGGCGCTGACTTCGGCGAGCCGGTAGACGTTTGCCTCGCGTGCCCGGTAGTCGCCGCCCTTGACGGTGTCGTAGAACAACCGCTGCACCGAGTCGCCGTCGTTGCGGTAGTTCTTGGCCGCGTTCATGCCACCCTGGGCGGCAATCGAGTGCGCGCGGCGGGGGCTGTCCTGGTAGCAGAAGTTGAGGACGTTATAGCCCGCCTCGCCGAGCGTCGCAGCGCCGGCGCCGCCGGCCAAGCCGGTGCCGACCATGATCACGGTCAGCTTGCGCCGGTTGGCCGGATTCACCAGTTTCGCCTCGAACTGCCGGGTCGGCCACTTCTTCTCGATCGGTCCCGCTGGGGTCTTCTCGTCGCGGATCTCGTCGCCGAGGCGGTAGTACGCCAGCGCCGGATCGGTCGCGGCGGTCGTCGTCTCTGTGGTTTCGGTCGTGGTCGTCATTACTTCACCAGTCCTGCGTAGACAGCGATCGGCATGATCATGAAGCCCAGGTAGAGCAGGGCGGCGACGAACACGGCCAGTCCGTTCAGCACCTTGCGGGCACCCGCGCTCGTGTTACCGCCCAAGGTGGTGAACGCACTCCAGAAGCCATGCCGTACGTGCAAACACACCGCGATCATCCAGATCGCGTACAGGACCACAACCCACAGCTGGCTGAACGAAGCCACGACCATCGAGTACGGCGTCGCCGTCTTGGGGTCGAACCCGGGAGTGATCAAGAGGGCGGTGAACTGAGCCAAGTGGAACAGCAGCACCAGGGCCAGGATGATCCCGCCCCAGCGCATGGTGCGGGCGGCGTACGTCTGCGCCCGCCGGTCCGTGCGCTGATACCTGCCGCGGGCCCGCAGCGAGCGCCCGGTCAGCACGGCGGCCGACCACATGTGGGCCACGATCGAGGCCAGGAGCACGGCTCGGAAGATCCAGATGAACCACCCGGCCGGCAGCAGCGGGTACATGATCCCGCCGTCCTCGGTCGTGCCCTTGAGCCAGTGGGCGTAGTGATTGAAGGAGTCGGGCCCCAGGAACATCTTGAGGTTCCCGTACATGTGCATCAGCAGGAATGCCACCAGGATCAAGCCCGTCACGGCCATCAGGATCTTCATCGCGACGGAGGATCGAGCCGCCCTGGTGTGAACGGAAATGGTTGTTGTCGCCACGAACAGCACCTTAGCCATCGGGACTGACAGCGACAGGCACCGGGGTCAGGTCGAGTCGGGCCGAATCGCTTCTGTGGCTCAAGACGTGCTCAACACGTGGCCGAAGCACGCCCGATGGCGGCGCAGTACGGCACCCCGTACTGCCACGCCCCGGGCTGCACCAGCTCCGCCATGCTCACGACCGTCAGACCGTTCTTGGTCATGCCACCCACGATGTCGTCGATCGCGTTGGCGGTCGAGGGCTGGATGTCGTGCATGAGCACGATGTCGCCCGGCTTGGCCGCAGCGGCCCGCGCAGCCGTCGTCGCCCCGTTCTTCGTCTTCCAGTCCTCCGTGTCCACGTCCCAGATCGCGACCGCCGCTGCCTGGGCCCCGATCGCCTGGTTCACCCGGGCATTGCGGTCTCCGTAGGGCGGACGCAACAGCCAGGGCGTGTAGCCGGTCACGGCGCGGATCGCGTCGGAGTTCTTCGTGATTTGGTCCTTGAGGGCGGCGTCGCTCTTCTTGGTCATCATGTCGTGCACCGAGGAGTGGCTCTGGATGTCGTATCCGGCCAACGCCGACTTGAGCAGCAGCCCCTTGTTCCCCGAAATCGACGTGCCGAGGGCGAAGAAGGTCGCCGAGACCTTGCCTTTGGTCAGGCCGGCCAGTACCTGCCCGGTCGTGGTCGGGTACGGGCCGTCGTCGAACGTCAGCGCGGCGCACTTCAGCTTCCGGCAATCGGGGACGACGCCGATGTTGGGACGGTCGTCGACGACGGGCGCAGGGCCCGCGCTCGGCGTCCCCGACGCGGCGGCCGAGGCAGCGGGGCTCTTGGCCGACGCCGACGGCGTAGCCGCGTTCGCGGCGGTCTCGGGCTCGGGCTTCGGCGGGCCGGTGATCGTCGCGGGGTTGAACGCGGACGGTTTCGCGGAGGCATCCTTCGCCCGAAGCCCGAGTCCCGACAGCCAACCCGAGACCTGGTCGGCTTTGAGCCGTACGACATACGTGCCTTCAGCCTGGGACACGGTGTGGATCCCGAAGTCGACGAGCAGGTCGCCGTTGCTCGAAAAGGCCAGCGCCGGTCCGTTGCCGCGCGGAGCCATCTCCGACGCCAGCGCCTCCTTGAGCTTGTCGGCGGGGGCGTCCTTGGCGCTGGCGACGACGGCCGCAGTGAACGCACCCCAGGACCCCGGCTTGATCAGGGCAGCGCCACTCGCGACGCGGTTGGTCGTGGCGTCGAACCAGACCGAAGCGGGAGCGACGGTGACCTTGCCGTCTCGCACGGTACGGCCTTGCAGCAGCACGCCGATGGTGTCCTGGGAGGCTGCAACGAGGTTCCAGTCGAGCACGAACTCGCCCTTGGCGCCCCAGCTGTACGCCCGCAGGAACGCTCCTCTGACGAGCCACATGCCTTCGTTGAACGCGCGGGCATTGGCCAGGTTGGGGACGGCCGTCGTGATCTTGTCCGGAGCTGACGTGAGCGCCGACGTGGTGAGGATCGGCAGCAGCGACGGATCCGCCTTCGAGACCCCCGGCGGAGGCGGCGGCCCTTCGGTCGAGCCTGGAGCATTCATTCCCGTGGACGTATTGGCTGCGGGGTCGGTGACGACGCCCGAGCCGCATCCCGCCAATGCAACCATCGCGGCTAGCACCAGCGTGACGAACCTGACTGCCATGGCAACGTCCCTTCGGGGGTAACCGAGCCAGTATGACCGGCAGCACAGGCCATTCAAAGGATTCGTTCCGCCGAGTCGCGATATCAGACGAGGCCCCGCTCGTATGCCACCCGTACCGCGGCCGCCCGGTCGGACACTCCCAGCTTCTCGTACACCCGCTGCAGATGCGTCTTGAACGTCGTCTCGCTGACGAACAGCCGGGCAGCCGCCTCACGATTGGTGCCTCCGGCGGCAAGTTCTCGCACAACGTCGAGTTCGCGTGCCGTGAGGGCCACGTCAGGCGTACCCCGACCGGCCAGCGACGCGAGCGCCGTCGTCGACAGCACGGGGCGTCCCGCCGCCAACTCGCGCAGGGCGCGGATCAGATCGGCCCTCGGCGTGTCCTTGAGCAGGTAGCCATCGGCCCCGGCGGTCAGGGCCGCTCGGACGTCGCGATCCGTGTCGTACGTCGTCAGCACCAGAATGCGGGGCCGATGGGCGGAAGCCGCCCGAAGCGCACGGATGGCGTCCACGCCGTCACCGCCCGGCATGCGGAGATCCATGAGCACGACGTCTGGGTCGTGGCGACTCGTCATCGCGACGGCTTCCGGCCCGGAGGCCGCCTCGGCAGCCACGACGATGTCGGATTCGCGGCTGAGGATCGCCACGATCCCGTCTCGAACGAGCGGGTGGTCGTCGGCGATGACAACAGAGATCATGAATCCTCCCGCACGGGCGTAACGGCCACGACGCGTGTTCCACCCTCGGGCCCGCGGGCGATGGTGAGTGTGCCGCCCGCTTCGGCCACCCGTACCCGCATGCCCGCCAGACCGAACCCACGCCCGACGGCGTCGGGGTCTAAACCGGCACCGTCGTCGCACACCTTGAGCGAGACGCTGTTCGGGGCGTAGACGACAGTGACGTCGGCCCGCTCTGCCCCGGCGTGCTTGGCGACGTTGGCCAAGGCCTCCTGGGCAACCCGCAGCAACGCGTCGTCGTGCCCGGACGGGACCGGCCGTCCCGACACCCGCAGCTCCCCTCCGAGCCCCGTGGCTGAGCGCCATTGACCCAACAGGTCGTCCAATGCCAGGGGCAGGTCGGCCTCGTCCAGGCGTGGGGATGCCAGAGCGCGTACGGCACGCCTCGCCTCTGCGAGGGCTTCACGGGCGGTGGTGTCAACGAGGACGAGACGGCGATCGCGCTCCGCGGCGGGTGCCCCAGCCGCAGCGTCCAGTTGGGCAATGATGGCGACGAGATCTTGAGCCACGGTGTCGTGGATTTCTCGGGAGAGCCGCGCACGCTCCTCCACGATGCCGGCCTCGCGCGCCTGGGCCACGAGTTGGTCGCGCAGGGCAGCCGAACGACCTTGTTCAGCGCGGAGCCCTTCGTTGGCCCGGCTCAACTCCACGAACAAGTGTTCCCGCTGCTGGTCCAAGACGAGCATCAGTCCCGTGACCAGCAGGTTGGCTGCCACGAAGGCGACGTATACCCACGCAGTGAACAGGAGCGATCGGGGTCCTCCGACCTGCGCGACCGCGATCACCAGGGCCGTACCGACCACCCCGACCAGCTGGTCCGCACGCGTGGGCAGACGAGCCGACTCGTAATAGCCGATGAACAGGTACAGCCCGAATGCCGGCGACCCCCAGACGGCCACGGTGGCGAGCGCCAAGTTGACCCAGAACACCAGCCGCGCACGAGTCGGCGTCAGCGCCACCCGGTCGGCGACCACGCGCAATCCGGCGATGAGCACGGCTGCGACCGCGATCCAGGGCAGGTCGGCCGTTCGAACCACCGGGACGCCCGCCACCGCCATCACCACAGCCCCGGAGAAGCTGGCGGCCAGAAGGCCCAGCACGACCGGCAGCCGAAGGCGATCGCGACGAACGGGCGGGCCGGGCGGCATGAACGTCATCTTGCCGCCACCTCATTCCCACCTGAAGACGCGGACCGCCCAGGCCGCGCCGACGACCGTCCACGCAACGAGGACGACCAGCTCCTGCCAAGCTGGCTGCATGCCCAAGGTGGCGTCCAACATGACTCGGGTGGCCGCGCCACCAGGGGTCAGGTCGGTGATCGTCGACAACCACCCGGGAAAGTAGGCACGGGGCAGCCACAGGCCGGCAGAGAACCACATGAGGGCCGCGACGACGTTGCCGAC
>JBDHZQ010000119.1:0-7806 GCA_039811945.1 Propionibacteriaceae bacterium | reverse complement strand
ATTCCGGCGTACACGTAAAACGCGCCGTCGGCCGGAGCCACGTCGACCCAACCGAGCCGGTCCAGGGCATCCAGGACGATCGTGCGAGCTGCCGCGAAATCAGCGACGGCGGCATCCGCCTCGCGATAGCTCTCGTCGTCGAAAGCGGCGAGGGCCGCGTGCTGCGCTGGCACCGGGGGACATAACGCGAAGTTGCCCGCCAGGGCGTCGATCGCGTCGACCAGGTCAGCCGGCACGACGGTCCAACCCAGCCGCCAGCCCGTCATCCCCCAGTACTTGGAGAAGCTGGAGACGACGATCGGGGCGCGGTCGTACGACCAGACGCACGTGCCCGGAGAACCGGTGTAGGTGACGCCGTGGTAGATCTCGTCGCTGACGAGCCGCACTCCGTTGTCTCGACACCACAGGGTCAGCTCCGATAGGTCGTCGTCGGGAACGGTGGTGCCCGTCGGGTTCGCCGGCGAAGCGACGATCAGACCGGCCAGAGGGGCCTGCCGATGTGCCGCCTCCAGCAGAGAGACGGTCGGTTGGAAGCGTTGGGCCGGTCCGCAGTCCAGGTCGACCACCTCGCATCCGAGCATCCGCAGGATGTTCCGGTACGCCGGATAGCCGGGTCGGGCGAGAGCTACCCGGCCGCCGTGGTCGAACGCGGCCAGGAATGCCCCGAGGAAGCCGCCCGACGATCCGGTTGAGACGGCGATCTGCCGCGGATCGAGGTCGAGGTCGTACCAGCGCGCATAGTGACCGGCGATGGCGGTTCGCAGCGTCCACAGGCCACAGGCCGGACTGTAGCCCAGGGGAGTGCCGTCGGCCATGATCTCGGCCGCGCGCCGCCGTACCGCAGATGGCGCCCCAGAACCCGGCTCACCCGCGCACAGCGACAACACGTCGCGTCCCTGGGAGCGCAGCTCAGCGACGCGATCGAGAAGCGTCATGACTTCGAAGGGAGGCACGTCAGAGCGCCGCGAAGCTGTCACCTGGCCATCGTCCCATCCCCCCGGAACGACTGGGTGGAAGGCGAAGGGAGCGGTGCCGACCAAGCTGCGCAACCCCGTGCGAAAACGTTATAGCAGTGTCATTCTGAGCCTGTGTCACCTGAGATCACCGACCGTTGTGAAGCGCTCTTGGCCGACGTGGCCGATCCTGTGAGCGCACGCTCGTTACGGCTGCGACTTCGCCGCTATGGGCCCGATCTGCTCGCAAGCCTGGAGGTGGCGTACCCGGCACGTGCGGCAGAGACGTACGAACGCCTGGTGAAGGTCATGATCGAGGCCCACGCGGCGCGATCAGACGAACTGAAGGAACTCGACGAGGACCGGCTTCTCAACCCTGACTGGCTGCAACAGCCGCGGATGGTGGGGTACGTCACCTACGTCGACCGGTTCGCCGACACTCTGTCGGGGCTGATCGACAATCTGGACTACCTCGACGAGCTCGGCGTGACGTACCTGCATCTGATGCCTCTCTTGCAGCCGCGGCCAGGTGAGAACGACGGTGGCTACGCTGTCGCCGACTACCGGTCCGTGAGGTCGGACCTGGGCACGATGGACGACGTCGCCCGACTCGCCAGTCGCCTTCGCGAGCGGGCGATGAGCCTGGTCGTCGACCTCGTGCTGAACCACGTCGCGTCCGAGCACGAGTGGGCAATGCGGGCCAAGGCAGGCGAGCAGAAGTACCGCGACTACTTCATGATCTACCCCGATCGCGAGGTCCCAGATTCCTACGAACTCACGCTCCCGGAGGTATTTCCGGACTTTGCGCCCGGCAACTTCACCTACGACGAAGCGGTCGGCGGGTGGGTCTGGACGACGTTCAACGCCTACCAGTGGGATCTGAACTGGGCTAACCCGGACGTGCTGGTGGAGATGGCCGACGTCATCTGCTTCCTCGCCAACCAAGGAGTCGAGGTCCTGCGGCTCGATGCGATCGCGTTCATCTGGAAGCGCCTGGGCACGAACTGCCAGAACCAACCGGAGGTTCACCATTTGACCCTCATCCTGAGGTCAGTGGCCCGGATCGTCGCGCCTGCTGTCGCGTTCAAGGCCGAAGCGATCGTCGGCCCCGACGACCTCGTCACCTACCTTGGCCGGGGAGTTCACTACGGGAAGGTGAGCGACAGCGCGTATCACAATGCGCTGATGGTCCATCTGTGGAGTTCGATCGCCAGCCGTGACACGCGCCTTCTGCAGTTGGCCTTGAGCAGATTCCCGGCCAAGGCGACGACGACGACCTGGGCGACGTACATCCGGTGCCACGACGACATCGGCTGGGCGATCACCGACGAGGACGCGGCTGCGGCCCTGCTGACCGGGCCCGGTCATCGTGGATTCCTGAGCGACTTCTACGCCGGACTCGCCGAGGGTTCGTTCGCCCGCGGGCTGGTCTTCCAGTACAACCCCGCGACCAACGACCGTCGGATCTCGGGCACCTTGGCCAGTCTGGCCGGGCTGGAACTGGCGCTCGAATCTTCAGATCCGTACCGACTCGACGATGCGTTGGGTCGCATCTTCCTCATGCACGCCGTCATCTTCGGCTTCGGCGGCATCCCGCTGCTCTACATGGGTGACGAACTCGGACTACTCAACGACTACGCCTACGTCGACGACCCCGACCACGCGCGCGACAATCGCTGGGCCCATCGACCGAGGATGGACTGGGCCGCGGTCGAAACCGCGAGCGATCCTTCGACACCGGTCGGTCGTGTCAACGCGGGAATCCGGCACCTCGCCTCGGTCAGAGCGCGGACCCCGCATCTGCATGCCAGCGTCGAGTCGGTCGTGCTCGCTGCGCCAGACCCGCGTTTGCTGTTCGTCTACCGGGACCACCCGCTCGGAGCGATGCTGCAGATCTACAACGTGAGCGAGACTCCCGTCGGGATCACGACACAGCAGGTGCGGGACCTCGTACGGGCCAACCACGCTACGGATCTCCTGAGCGATCGGGTCTGGGACCTGACTCCTTACACCGTGACGATTTCGGGGTACCAGGCCCTCTGGTTCGTGGCGGCCGAGTAGTGCGCACGCAGCGTCGATCGGTGTTGTTCGGGTTAGCGTCTCCGCGGGGCAGGTGCGGTGCCATCATGCCGGTATGAGCGAACACGTCGGCATGCCGGCTGGCCTCGACAACCCGATCGCCGTCGCCGCCGACAAGGCCGAGGACGCGCGCAAGGCGCACCACTCGTTCGCACCGTTGGCGTTCGGAGCCATCGGTGTCGTCTTCGGTGATATCGGTACCAGCCCTCTCTACTCGCTGCAGACGGTCTTCAGCCTCGACCACAACGCGATCGAGCCGACCCCTCTCGACGTGCTCGGCATCGTCTCGCTCGTCTTCTGGGCGATCACGATCGTGGTCACACTGAAGTACGTCCTCGTCGTGATGAGGGCGGACAACGACGGCGAGGGCGGGATCCTCGCCTTGGCCGCGTTGATCAGGAGCCGGGCTACCGGACGACCGCGCCTCGGCGCCGTGGCCCTGGCGCTCGGCATGGTCGGGGCCGCGCTGTTCTACGGCGACAGCATGATCACGCCAGCCATCTCGGTGATGTCGGCGTTGGAAGGCCTCTCGGTCGTCAATCCACACTTCGAAATGTGGGTGTTACCGCTCGCGGTCGTCATCATCATCGGCTTGTTCGCGATCCAGCGGTGGGGTACGGCGATGGTCGGCAAGGCATTCGCCCCGATCATGCTGCTCTGGTTCGTGACGGTCGCCGTCCTCGGCGTGCCGTGGATCTTCCGGTACCCCGACATCTTTGTCGCACTGTCGCCGACCTATGCGGTCACGTTCGCCGTACAACGACCGTTCATCGCGTTCATCGCGATGGGTGCCGTCGTGCTCACCATCACCGGCGCCGAGGCACTCTACGCCGACATGGGCCACTTCGGACGCGGGCCCATCCGGTTCTCGTGGTTCGCGGTCGTGCTCCCGGCTCTGATTCTGAACTACCTCGGACAAGGGGCGATGATTCTGCACGACCCCTCGACCTCGGTCAGTCCGTTCTTCAAGATGGCTCCCGCGTCGCTGCTGTTGCCTCTGGTGGTCCTCGCCACGCTGGCCACGGTCATCGCCTCGCAGGCCGTGATCTCGGGCGCCTACTCGGTCACGCGGCAGGCCTCTCGGCTGGGCCTGGTGCCTCGGATGAGCGTGAAGCACACATCCCGCGAAGAGAGTGGCCAGATCTACATGCCGGCGACGAACTGGATTCTGTTCATCGGCGTCCTGGTGCTGATCGCGGTCTTCAAGTCGTCGGCAAATCTGGCCGAGGCGTACGGCTTGGCCGTCACCGGCACCTTGGTTCTGACGACGATCCTGATCATGGTGCTGGCCCATGCCGTATGGCGGCTGGCGACCTGGAAGATCGTGGTGTTCGTCGTCGTGATCGGTGGCCTGGAACTGGTGTTCCTGTTCGCCAACATCCTGAAGATCCCAGCCGGCGGTTGGCTGCCTTTGTTCATCGCGGGACTCGTCATCACCTTGATGACGACGTGGCGGCAGGGAAGGCGCGTCTTCCGGGAGGCGCAGGCCCAACAAGAGGGACGTCTCGCCGACTTCGTGGAAGAGGTACGGCAGTCGGGCATTCAGCGCGTACCCGGCATCGCGGTGTTCCCGCATCAGGATTCCGAGACCACGCCGCTCGCCCTGCGGCAGAACGTCGACTTCAACCACGTGCTCCACGAACACGTCGTGATCGTGTCGATGATCTACGAGAACGTGCCCCACATCCGCCATGTCGAGCGGGTGGTGGTCAACGACCTGGGGTACGCCGACGACGGGATCGTCCATTTCAGCTGCCGCGTCGGATTCACCGACAGCCAGGACGTTCCCAAGGCATTCCGGCTCGCGATCGGTCAGGCCCCCGAACTCGAGGGTTTGAGCGAGGAAGACGCTTTCTACTTCCTTTCGGTGACGCAGATCAGCCACGCGCCGAAGCGCACCATGAGCACGTGGCGTGAGCAGTTGTTCGTGTGGATGGCGCACAATGCAGCGTCCGGGATTCAGACCTTCCACTTGCCGCTGGAGCGCACGGTCGCGGTGGGTGCGCACGTCGAAGTCTGACTATGTCAGGCGAGTCTGGAGGCCGTGCTTGACTCGTGGCCATTCGTCGGCGAGAACGGAGAACACGACCGTGTCACGAAATGTTCCGTCTTCGCGTCGCTTGTGACGCCGGAGCACGCCTTCCCGGGTCGCGCCCAGCTTGGCGATCGCCGCCTGACTCCGCGTGTTGGCCCCGTCGGTCTGGATCTTGACCCGGCCGTACCCCAGATTCTCGAACGCCTCGGTCATGAGCAGCAGCTTCGCCTCCGGGTTGACGGCCGTGCCCCACCAGCGTCTGCCGTACAGCGTCCAGCCGATATGGCCGGACTCCCAGTCGAGATGGCAATCGCCGAAGGACGAGGTGCCGACCAGGGTTCCAGCCTGGCCGAGTTCGGAGGTTCGGGCCAAACGGACGGCGTAGGTGACGCGCCCGTGCCCGACCCCGTCCAGCATCGGCGGATCGAGCCAGACCGACCGGACCAGATCGCGTGCGTCGACGTCGTCGACGGGGCATCGGTGGATGACGTACCCGCTGCTGTACAGGTTCGGATCCCTCACCAGATCAGCCAACTCGTCCACGTCGGTCGTACCGAGAGGGTCGAGCCGGATCCGGTCTCCGACCAAGGGCTGGCCTGTGGGCAAGCGTGCAGTCACGAGAGCACACGCTAGTTGCGGAGTCGTCTCGGAGGCGCCGGAATATCAGGCCTTCGTGAGCGTCAACGACGCGCGCGTGCTACCTGGGGGATAGTCGGAACGTTGGTACGTGCACACCCGACCGGCGAGGTATGTGACGCTCCCGACCTGGAAAGTGGCACCGGGACGGATGTCGATCGAATCCCGGTCGCCCGCCGCCCTCGCCAGGCTCGCGACCACGGTGTCGTCGATCTTCTTGGCACTCATCAAACGAACCTGGCCACCGTCGATCGTTGTCGGGGGGCTGCCGTTCGCGAGCAGTTCGATCGAACCGGCCCCCGCCGTACCCGCACACGTCACGATCGCCCCACCCTCCGAGAATGTCGACACAGGCGCCGGGGCGGCAGGTGTCGAAGCAGGAGCGCTGGCGCTGGGCGACGGCGATGCCGTCGACTGAGCGCACCCGACGAGCGCGAGGAGGAGCATGACGCTGACGATCCGGCGATCCATGCCCTCAAGGATGGGCCATGACGAGCGACTGTGTGTCCGTCTCGCGTTCGAGCCTGGACGTCGGCAGGGAACACGAGCCCGGATACCGTTGCGCCGTGCGGGAGCCGGTGACATATAGTGACCCCCATGTCGTGGGCGACCCTCCTCCTTCGCCGCCGCAGCGAGGCCAAGTAACGCCGGCCTCCTCGCTGCGGAGACAGTCGCGTGCCTGGCACCCATCCCACAGCGAGGAACCCACATCATGACGACCCAATCTTTCGGAACCCGTCCGCAGAACGGCCTGCCGGTGCAGCAGCCGTCACCCATGCCGTACCGCCGTTACACCCCGTTCGTACCCGTCGACCTGCCCGACCGCACGTGGCCGGCCACGAAGATCACTCACGCGCCGCGCTGGCTGTCGACCGACCTGCGTGACGGCAACCAAGCCCTGATCGACCCGATGACGCCGTCGCGCAAGATGCGGATGTTCGAACTGCTGGTCGCGATGGGCTACAAGGAGATCGAGGTCGGCTTCCCGTCGGCGTCACAGACCGACTTCGATTTCGTGCGGAAACTGATCAGCGAGGACCGGATTCCCGACGACGTTCAGATTTCGGTGCTGACCCAGGCGCGGGAAGACCTGATCGCGCGTACGGCCGAATCCCTGGTCGGCGTGCACCGGGCCAACATCCACATGTACAACGCGACCGCCGAGCTGTTCCGCCGGGTCGTCTTCGGGATCAGCGAAGAGCAGTGCATCCAGATGGCCCGCAAGGGCACCGAATTGGTCGTCAAGTACGGCGAGAAGTACCTGTCCGACACCGAGTTCGGCTACCAGTACAGCCCGGAGATCTTCACCCAGACCCCGACCGACTTCGCGATCGAGGTGTGCAACCAGGTCATGGACGTCTGGCAGCCCGGCGAGGGTCGCGAGATCATCCTGAACCTGCCGGCGACCGTTGAACGCTCGACGCCGAATACGTACGCCGACCAGATCGAGTACTTCGGCCGCAATATCAAGAACCGCCCGCACGTGGCGATCTCGCTGCACCCCCACAACGACCGGGGTACGGCTGTCGCCGCCACGGAGTTGGGCATGATGGCCGGCGCCGACCGGGTCGAAGGATGCTTGTTCGGCCACGGCGAGCGCACCGGCAACGTGTGCCTGGTGACGCTGGGTCTGAACCTGTTCAGCCAAGGCATCGACCCGAAGATCGACTTCTCCGATATCGACGAGATCCGCCGGACGGTCGAGTACTGCACCGGCCTGCCGGTGCATCCGCGGCATCCCTACGCCGGAGACCTGGTCTACACGGCCTTCTCGGGGTCGCATCAGGACGCGATCAAGAAGGGCTTGGAAGACCTGGAGCGCAGGGCGGTCGCCGAGGGCCTGACGATCCACGACATCCCGTGGGAGGCGCCGTACCTGCCGATCGATCCGCACGACGTCGGCCGTACGTACGAAGCCGTGATCCGGGTCAACAGCCAGTCGGGCAAGGGCGGCATGGCGTACCTGATGAAGTCCGACCACAAGCTGGACCTGCCGCGGCGCCTGCAGATCGAGTTCTCCCGGGTCGTCCAGCAGCACACCGATGCCGAGGGCGGCGAGGTGACCAGCGAGCAGATCTACGACATCTTCACGACCGAATACCT
>JBDHZQ010000118.1:0-7838 GCA_039811945.1 Propionibacteriaceae bacterium | reverse complement strand
CTCTGCCAACGAGAGACGACCGCTTCCAGGTCGGCCGGGTTGCTGGTCGCGATCACGTACAAGCTGTCGCGCTGGGTCCGGTTGCCGTGGCCGGTGTAGCTCGCCATCACAGGCCGCCTTCCGAGAGCATGGACGTGACCGTGGCGGTCCCGGCTGCATTGAGTTGCTCGGTGTCGGCGTAGCGGGCGGCGAGCTTCGCCGTACCCGTCACCAGCAGGTCGCCCCGACCGGCGACGTACGCCGCAACATCACGCTGGTTCGTGGTCGCGGCGTTGTAGCGCTTGAGCGCATCGGCGCTCAGGTCGTACTCGCCGAAGTCAGGAGCGTCGAGCAGACCGGTGAGCTGATCGCGCATCGCAGCGATGTCGTTCTGGATCGAGTCCATGAATAAGCCGAAGGACCGGATGTCGCCCGGGCTCACTTGAAAGGACGGAGAAGTCACGCTGGTCTCCTTGAGAATGTCATGTCGGCCGTGGGCCGATCCCCCGCGGGTCAGCCTAGGCCTGCGGCAGGCCAGTTGGTTGACGCTCGGGGACTCTGGACAGAAACGAAGCGGCACCCCCAGGTCGGGGGTGCCGCTTCCGTCGCGCAGAAGGTTCAGGACCAGCTCTGCTGGATCGCGCGCTCGTTGCTGTCGTAGTTGTCGGCGATCTGGGTCAGGACGACCTTCATCTTGTCGACGACGCTCTGCATGTGGCGAGCCGCCTGATCCCATTCGTGCTTGGCGGTGCGATACGCCTCGCGAGCGGCGCCGTCCCACTTGGCGAGCGAGCTGTTGAGCTCACTTTCGAGGGAGTCGAGCAGGTCCTTCAAACGGGTGTGGGCGTTCGAAAGATCGCTGATGCCTTCCGACATCGCGGCCTTGTCTACAGCGGTGAAATCGCTCATGGTGGTCTCTCCTCAGACGTTGCTGGTAGTTGGTGTCACTGGTTCAGCATCGCCGTGATGGCGTTGCTCGCGGCCTGCTGCTCTTCTTCGGTCTGCACGTACTTGCTGTGCGAGCCGACGAGCTTCGTGTGGATGTTGTCCAGCTGCTGCCCGACCTTGTCGAACTGGCCGTCGAACTCCTCGTACGCCTTCAGGAACGCCTTGGATGCGTTGCCCTGCCAGCGGGTCATCAACTCGCCGATCTGGCCGCCGAGATCCTTGCGGACGCCGTTCATCTCGTTGGTCTTGACATCGATCTGACCGGCTGCCTTCTGCATTTCAGCGCGATCAACAGTCGTGTTGCCCGACATGTTTCCTCCTCGTTAGGGATTGTCCGGATCGAACCCGGGTTCTTTGTTCCGCGGCAGGTCCGATCCCTCGGTGCTGCTCGGTGTCGTGCCCCAGACATTAGGCGGGACCGGGGTCAGGTGCGCGACATTCCACCAATCGTGAGCACAGAGTTGAGTCTGCGACACACGGCCCGTGAGTTGCCGTACTCAGCGCTTCCCTCAGACGGCCAACCCAGGGTCGGTCAGGCGGGACGATTGGCATGGTCGTGGTCGAGGGCGACCCCGGCCGGGAGTCCGTCGGGGATGAGTTTGAGGATCTGTGGGAGTACGGCCCGGATCGCCGGTGAGCTGTCGTACCCCAAAGCCGTACGGCTGGCCGGGTCGGGGATGCCGTACTTGCGTCCGGCCCAGATGAGGAAGGTCGCCCCGTCGGCGAACGCTCCTGTGCTGCGGAGGAGCGCGCCGCCGCCGGGCGTGGTGCTGACCCGGTCGAACGCGTCCCCGCCCGCCCGGGATTTGGGGGCGGCGACCGTGTCGCCGACGGTGAGAACGGGGCGGGGAGAGTCAGCGGTGTACGTCGCGCACACAGCCTTGGTGCTCGTGTCCGCTGAGGTGAACTGGACCTCCTCGATCGGGATCCCCTCTGTGGCGCTGGACGGTTTGGACGGGCTCCGGTTCGACGTGACCTGGGTGGCGGGCTTGTTCACGACCCCGGTCGCTCCCGCCGCCTGCGCGTCGAGCCAACTCAGCTGCGAGTAGCCGTCGGACAGCAGCACCCAGTAACGCAGCGATGCCGGCTGGTCCAGTTGCCCGGTCGAGACGATCTCGCCGACCGTCCCGAGGTTCGACTTCGTGCCTTTGCCGTCCACGACGAGTTGGCCCAACGCAGCTCCCTGCGGGAGCGTGGTCAGGAATTTCTCGGACGCCGGCATGGGTGTGGTCTTCGTCAGCATGGCGGTGCTCTCGACGGCGTGGGCGGTGCCGTCGACGACCACGTAGGTGCGCTGCCCCGAACCGGTCCCGGTGATGAGGGCCACGGCCGTACCCGCCGACGGTGAAGGCGCGTTGAAATCGACCGTCGTGAACCGGTAGTCCCGTTCGTTCGGCAGCGAGCAGACCCGCATCGGGAAGGCGGCCATGTTGGCCGGGTCGGGCAGCTGGGCCGGCGCTTCCTTGATGCCGTACGTCGGCCCGCGTTCTGCTCCCGCGAGGGAAGAGGTCCGGACCGTGACGATCTTCTCGCCCCCGGTGATGAGGCGGGCGGACGTGATGTTGGTGACGGGATTGAGGGTGGTTCCGTCTGCGGTGACGAAGACCCCGCCGGAGGTGTTGTCGATGATGATCGTGTTGGCCTCGGCCCAGGCGTCGTTGCCGGGTTTCTTGAGGTAGCCGTACAAGCCGAAACCGGCGACCGCGACCGCGCCGATGATGATCGACACGAACAATCCGAGCCCGAGGCGCCGCAGCGGTGGTGAGGTGTTGTCGGGATCGCGGTCGACGAGCGCCGACACCAGCCGTTGCTGGGTGAACGCGTGGGCTTTGAGCAGGTCTTTGCGTGCGGCCATACGGTCCCCCCTCTCGGGCGTGCGGGTGAGTCGACCTGACGGTCCGGGGTCATTCTGGCAGGCGGCAGGCCCGGGGTGCGGGTGCGGCCCAGTGCCTGGCGCCTGGGCGACGGCGGCCCGCAGCGCTCTAGAGTTTGGCCGAGATCAACGCCCGGACACGAGGGAGGCTGCGATGGCACGGACCGATCGACAGGCCGCCCGGCCGTCGGGTGGGCTGCGACGGCATTTGCTGAGCGCCCTCGTGATCGAAGTAGCCGTGGTCGTGGTGGTGCTGCTGGTCCTGGCGGGTCAGTACGTGGCAGCGGGCGTCGTGGCCCTCTTGACCGTCGGCCTGCTGGTCCCCTTCGCGGGCCAGAACGCGATGCAGTGGCTCAGGCAGTGGGCGGCGTACTCGCGGCGCAAGCCGGCGGCGTTCGTGGCGGCGGACGTACCGGAAGACCTGGTGCCGCTCGCCGAGTGGGTACCCGGTTTGACGGTGAAGCAGACGTCGTACGGCAGAGACGGCCAACTGGGGGTGGTGGCCGACGGACTGGCCTGGACTGCCGTACTCGCCTTGACCAGCGACGACGAACTGCTCGCCGACAAGGGAGATCAGATCGAACTGGAGGCGTTGAGCGGCCTGACTCGCCAGGACGACATCGTGTTCGCCGGGGTGCAGGTCGTGACGTACACGGTGCCCGCCCCGACCGCGGTCTTGTTGGGTGGTGGGGAGTCAGCGGCGGCGAAGTCGTACCGGGAGATCACGAAGGCAGAGATGCCGCCGGCCATGCGGCGCACGTGGCTGTGCCTGCGGCTCGATCCGCGGCTGTGCTTGGAAGCCGTCGCGAGGCGAGGGGCGAATGACGACGGGGTGTATGCGACGTTGCGATTCGGGTTGCACCGCGTGCAAACGGTGCTGAAGCGGCAGGGGATCGAGACTCGGGCGTTGGGTCCGTTGGACGTGTACGAGGTGCTCAGTCTCGTGGCCGGGTCGGGCCCGGAGACCGGGGTTGGTCGCACGCGTGAGTCCTGGTCGACCTGGGAGTGTGACGGTCTCGTGCATGCCAGCCGGATGGTACGGCGATGGGGCACCTCGGCGTCGACGGGGTACCAGCAGCTCCAGGACGCGATTGCCGACGCGCCGGTCCTGTTCGCGGTGACGTCGTACACGTTGACCCCGTCTCGGCACGCGACGGGAGGGATGCGGCTCGTGACGGCCGACCATGCCGGCGCCCAGGCGGCGATCGACTACACCGAAGGGCGGTTGGACGGGCACGTGACCTTGGATCCGGGCGCGGGAGGGCAGGTACCGGCGATGCTGGCGACGGTTCCTCTGGGGCGAGGTGGACGATGACGGCCTGGGTGCTTCCCGAGAGTGTCGACCGGCAGCGGCCCGTTGACTTCGTCCGTACGGGGCCGTCGGGCTTGCTGCTGGGGCATGGTCAGTCGGGTCCGATCACGATTCGCCTGTTCCGGCCGGGGCCGACGCGGTTGTTGAGCTCGGTCCCCGACTACGTGACGTGGCTGCTGGCCTTCAGGTGCATTTCGCTCGGGGCCCACCTGTCGATCGTCACCGGCCAGCGCCGGAGGTGGTTGGGTCTGGTGCGCGCCGTGACGCAGTGTGGGGGTACGGCGGACTTCGTCGACGCCATCGACCAGTTGCCCGGCCAGGGTAGGCCGTACCGGCCGAGCCTGGTGATCGACGACTCGGCCGGATTCGACGGAATCCAACTCAAACTCGGGCCCTGGCAAGCCGTCATGATGATCGAGGACGCCTCCGCGTCCGGAGTGATCCATGCGATGCGGTCATGTGACATGGCGTTGGTCAGTCCGTGCGATTCCAAGACGTCTGAGAACCTGCGCCGCGCGTACGTGCTCAACCAGCGTCAGCTGCGGCTTACGAACAACCTCGAGGCCAACGAAGTCGCCCTCGTGATGCCTCGGCGAGTGTCGCGGGTTTCCGTTCCCCCCACTCGCACTGAATATCAGCTGTTGTTCAGCCGTCACTGATCCCTTCGAACTCGGCCTGGACTTCGCCGACCAGTACCGTTCTGGGGCAATCGACGCGGGAACCCGCCGGCTCTCACCGACTCGCCGCGAAGCCGAGGACCAAGCCGTACACGTCGAGCACGCCGAGAACTAACGGAACGATGGCCATGATCGAGAGCCATTCGAGGATGTCTCCAAACCGGCCCCAGACGGGGGTGAGGATCTTGTCGTACATCGCCGCGGCGTAGCCGGCCAGGGCGGCCACGGCGAACACGGCGATGCCGATCCCGGCGACGGCGCGCCACAGCGGTGACAGCGCGAGCAGGGTCAGTGCGATCACAGCGGCACCGACGACCAGACCAGAGACGAGCAGCGCCGTTCGCTGGGTACGGCCCACGAAGGCGCGTGCCCGCAGCATGAGCGCCACGGCCACCGCGGCACCGAGCGCCAAGCCGAGCCACGACCCTGCCGCCAGGATCGGCACCATCAACAGGATCACCGTGACACCGGTCGCAGTGAGGAACGCACCGAGCACCTTGTCGGCGGTGATGGCGCGGGTCACGATGTCGGATTGCACCGGCTGGTCGTCGGCCATGAGGGCCTCGGCCGTCGCCGGGAGGTTCGGCATCGCGACCCGGGCAGCGTGGTACGACAAGGTCGGCAGCGCGCTTGTCATCGCGAGGACCACTGCGACCGCGACCGCGGCCACGGCGGTGGCCGCGCCGGTCAACACCATCACCATCGATGCCAGCAGCAATGCAGCCGAAGCGAGCACGATCGCGAGGACGGCGTACGGCTGCACGCGAGCCGCGAGCCACGAGGTCGCCGAGAACACCAGGGCACAGGCACTCGCGAGGAGCACGCGCAACGACCAGGGCTGGGTCGGCATCAGGTACAACCCGCCGACAGCGGCCAGCGTCACACTCGCCCAGGACAGGCCGGCGGCCGGGAGGTACGAACCGAACGCACGAGACAGCACGATCGACCCGACCAAGGCCAGCAATCCGACGAACAGAGTGAGACCGGCCTCGACCAGACCCCCGAACGGAGCCGCCAGATCCGCCGATCCAAGCATGACCACGGGGATACCGACGAGCAACGCGCACATCGCCACCACCGCCGCCCATTGACTCTGAGGCGGGGTCCAGGACGGCCGGGCCGTGGTCGCTGTGGTCACCGCATCCACCACGTCGTCGAACGCTGCATCGGGCATGACGTTCTCGCGCTGTCGCAAATGCAGCGTCTCGCCGTCGCGCAGATTGAGCGCTGCGACCCGTTTGGTGGTGTCGAGAGGATCCTCACCCAGTCGTTGCAGCACCCACGCGTGTACGGCTTCCTGAGGCGAGGTCGACTCGTACCCGGAAAACTTCAAGACGGTGGGCAGACACTCACCCAAACTGACCGATCCCGGCAGCGCCACGTCGATCCGTCGGGTGGGTGAGATCACCGTCACACGCGCCAGATCCTCGGTCGGGGTTGTCGTCACGCAGGGGAGGATATCGGGGGTACGGGATCAGTCCGGTGACGGTATCGGTTCCTCGGACGCGTTGTCGGTGGTGTTCTGTACGGTCAACGCCATAGGAAAGGAGCACCTATGGCCCGCCCAACCGCATCGACCCCCACCCCCATGTTGCAGGTGATCTTTTCGTTCTTCCTCGGCGTGGTGGTGGTCGCCTTCGTCGCCATTACGGTGACGACGGTCCTGCCCGAGCCTCGCTCTACCGAGCCCTTCGGGCCGGTCGACGAGGCCCTTCGCCAGTCGTGGAGTCAGACAGTCAGCGTCACGCTGCTCGTCTGCGCCACTGCCTTGCTTGTCGCGTCACTGATTCGTGCCGAAAACCTCTTGGTCATCTCCAACGGGCTCCTGCTCGGGGGCGTGTTCACGATGGTGTACGCCATGGGCTTCTCCCTGTCGTCAGGCCAGTCCGTCACTCGTGTCGTGGTCGCCGGGATTGCCCTCGTCGTCACGATCGGCGTCGGCTACCTCAAGTTCGTGCGGAGCCGCCGTGTGCCGACGGGCGGCAGCGGCGACTCGATGCCCACGGTGGCGGGCAGTGCCGTACCCGACCAAGTTGACCTGGCCGATCGTCTGAGCGCGGTCGAACAGCGGCTCGATGCGGTCGCGGCCGCCTTCAGGGGCGACGCGCCGGGGGTACGGCAGGGCTGACGGTCGGCCCGTACGGGCGACCAGCAACCGGCGCCCTGGGGTCCGGCGATCCGCCCTGCGGCATGATGGTCCACGCACTGCCAACTGGTCACCCGGGGAGGATCACCGATGGCAACCGTGATCTTCAACCGTGGCAAACGCGCGACGCCGCCGCCGCTGCCGCGGGGTGACCTGTTGCTGGAGTCTCCGCCCGAGATCCCACCGCCGGCCGCCAAACAGAGCTTCGGCGCCTTCCTGCGGTTCTTGCCGATGGTCGCCGGGGTGGCAGCGATGGGCCTGATGTACTCGGGGATGATGGGCGGCGGCAGCCGAGGCCCGATGGGTGCGATCGCCGGCGGTCTCATGGGCGTCTCGATGCTCGGCATGATGCTGAGTCAGACCGGCCGCGGCAACGACGACCAGGCGATGCAGCTCGACGCCTCGCGGCGTGACTACTTCCGATACCTCGGCCAGATCCGCCGTCAGGTCCGCAAGACCGCCGACGACCAGCGCCGCGGCGTCACCTGGCGACAGCCGCCGCCCGACACGCTGTGGGCCTTGGCCGGTGCCCGACGCATGTGGGAACGGCGTCCCGAATCCGACGATTTCCTGTCGGTCCGGGTCTCCGTGGGTCGCCAGCAGTTCGCCAAGACCATCCGGCCGCCCGATTCCAAGCCGGTCGAAGACCTCGAACCCCTGACCACCGGCGCGCTGAGGCGGTTCCTGCGTACCCACCAGACCGTGCCGAGCGTGCCCCTCCAGCTCAACCTGCGCGGATTCAGCCGGTTCCAACTCGTGGGTGACATCGACGCCGGGCGGCAACTGGCTTACGCCATGCTGGCCCAGACTGCTGCCTGGCACGCGCCGACCGAGGTGCGGATCATGGTCGTCGCGTCCCCCGAGAACCGGCAGCACTGGGAATGGGTCAAGTGGCTGCCGCAC
>JBDHZQ010000117.1:0-7954 GCA_039811945.1 Propionibacteriaceae bacterium | reverse complement strand
CAGGCGTACCAAGCAGCCAGCCGGGTGATCGCGGTCAGCCCGTGGCTGGTGGACAAGATGGCCGAGGCGTACGGGGTGACAGCCACGTACGTGCCGAACGTCGTGGACGTCGACGCCTACGCGCGCGAGCATGTGCCGAGACCGCCGGGGTCTCCGGCGCGACTGGTCAGCATCGGGTTCCTCGTGCCGCGCAAGCGGATGGGGTTGCTGGCGCAGGGGTACGCGCTCAGCCGGCCCGAACTCGACGCCACGCTCACGATCATCGGGGACGGCCCCGACCGCGAGATCGTCGAAGCCACCCAGGCACCGGGGCTGACCGTGCGGGGCACCCAGCCGCGCACCGAGATCGCGGCGACGCTCGCCGCCGCCGACGGATTCGTGCTTCTGAGTGAGTTCGAAACGTTCGGGGTGGTGTACGCCGAAGCCATGGCCGCGGGTGTTCCGGTCTTGGCGAGTCGGTGTGGGGGACCGGAGGGCTTCGTCGACGACCAGGTCGGCAGGTTCACCGAGGCGACGACGCCGGATGCGGTCGCGGTCGCGCTGGAGTCGTTCGTCGGTGGGTTGAGCGGGTACGACCGAGACGCCATTCGGGCTCGGGCCCGGGCTGAATTCGCCCCTGACGTGGTCGCGGCGATGCTCACGGCCGTCTACGAGGAGGTGCGATGAGCCTTTCGGTCATGATGATCACCGGCGGGTCGCGGGGGATCGGCGAAGCGGTGGTGCGGGGAGCGGCGGGTAGGTACGACATTGCCGTCGCCCACACCGGTTCGGTCGACGTGGGCGAGTTGAGCGCGACGGTCACAGCGGCCGGCTCTCGGTTCCTGTCGACGGTTCTGGACGTGGCCGACGAGACGCAGGTCGTCGACTGGTTCCGCCAGGTGGATCGGGACCTCGGGAGCGTCGAATTTCTGGTCAACAACGCCGGAGTTGGGGGCACGTACGGCGGGATCGAGTCCGTGACTGCCCCCATCCTGGACCGACTTTGGGCGGTCAACCTCACCGGGCCGTTCATCTGCGCGCGCGAGGCGGTGGCGCGCATGCGCACCGATCGTGGCGGTTCGGGTGGCGTGATCGTCAATGTGTCGTCCCGCGCGGCGGTCACGGGCAGCGCGGGGGAGTGGATCCACTACGCGGCCTCGAAGGGCGCGATCGACACGATGACAGTGGGGTTGGCCCGGGAAGTGGCGGCAGTGGGGGTACGGGTGGCGGCCGTACGGCCAGGACTCGTCGACAGCGACTTCCACCGACATGCGCCTGCAGGTCGGTTGGAACGGTTGGAGTCATCGGTACCGGCCGGTCGGGCGGGGACGGTCGACGAGATCGCCGCCGCAGTGCTGTGGCTGTGCTCGCCCGAGGCCAGCTTTACCCATGGGGCTCTGCTCGACGTGGGAGGCGGACGCTGAGGTGCCGACGGATCACCGTTTCGTCGCGACCAAGCCCTTGCGCACGAGACTCTCCGCCGCCGCGACGACCGCCTCGTGTGGATCGCGCGGGACCCAGCCGAGGATCTCCCTCGCCTTGGCATTCGACGTGCGCCGCGCGTAGCCGAGGTCGTGCCGTACCTCGCGCAATTGCGGATTGACCAGGCCACCGATGCGGATAAGCAGGTCGGGGAGGCCACGGTTGGGGACGCGCGCGGCATCCGGACCCAGGTGCTCGCGGATGGCGGCGGCGATCTCGCGCAGCGACATGGCCGGGCCGTTCGAAAGCAGGAACCGTTGACCGGCCGCCTCGGGCGACTCCGCAGCGGCCACGTGGGCAGCGGCGACGTCGCGAACATCGACCACCGGAATAAAGATGTTCGGCAGACCGGGCATCGACCCGTCCAGCATCGACTTCACGATGCCGTTCGCCCCGGAGATCCCTAAACCGAGCACCGGGCCCATGACGGCGACCGGCAGCATCGTGGTCAGTTCCATGCCCCAGCCCTCGGCAGCCACGAACTCCCACGCAGCCTGTTCGGCGAGGGTCTTGCTGCGGCCGTAGACGTCGACGCCCGGTCCGTCGATGACGGTCCAGTCCGCCTCGGTGAACACATGGTCGTCGTGGGGATGTCCCCAACCCACTGCGTGGAACGCGGAGGTCAAGACCACCCGCGAAACTCCGGCGTCCCGTGCGGCTGTGAGCACGCGCAGCGTTCCCTGCCGAGCCGGCTCGATGACGGCGGACTCGTCTCGGACGTGACCGGGCTCCACGGGCGACGCGACATGGAGCACGTGGTTCACCCCGTCGGTGGCGCAGTCCCAGCCGGCGTCGCTCGTGAGGTCGGCGGCCACGAAGCTGAGCTGACTTTCCTCGGTCATCCCTGCTTCGGTGAGGACGGCTCGTACCTGCGCTTCACGGTCGAGGGAGCGCAGAGTGGCGCGTACGGCGTACCCGGCCTCCAGGAGTCGCAGGATGCAGTGGCCGGCAATGAAGCCGGATCCACCGGTGACGAGGACGAGGTGAGTCATGCGCGCCTTTGTGGCGGGTACGGCTGTCAGCCCACGAGGCCGAGCCGTACCTCGTTATGCCACGGGTCGTACGTCGTGACCTGGCGACCGTCGTCGTGGGCGGCCAACCCGTACCCGCGCAGCCTGTCGGCGATGCGGTCGAGTTCGTCGCGGGTGGGTACGGCGATGTCGACCGATCCGAGGCCAAGGGTGTTGTCCCGAGGGCCGGCGCCGAGCGACTGCCAGGTGTTCATGCCGATGTGGTGGTGATACCCGCCGGCAGAAACGAACAGCGCATTCGGGCCCAGCCGAGCCGTCTCGTCGAAACCGAGTTTGCCGACGTAGAAGTCGTGGGCTGTGGGGATGTCGCCCACCTGGAGGTGCACGTGGCCGAGGGTGCCGGACAGAGGTGAGGAATCGTTCTCCCGGTCAAGGTGGGTTTCGACGAATCGCACCGGATCGAGGGGGAGCGAGGCCATCCGGATGTGTGTGCCGTCGATCTGCCATTGGTCGCGAGGCCGATCGGCATAGAGCTCGAGGCCGTTGCCCTCGGGATCGGTGAAGTAGAAGGCTTCCGACACGAGGTGGTCGGCGGATCCGATGTAGGTCTGCGGGTACCGCGTGAACATCCGCAACAGACTCATCGACAGGTCGGCGGTGGAGTCGAACAGAACGGCCGTGTGGTAGAGACCTGCGGCCGACGACGCCGGGCGACGAAGGTCCGGCGCGTGGACGAGCTTCATGACCGGCCGGTCGCCCAGCCCGAGTGTCACGCTCCCGCTGCCTTCGGCGAGCGGAATGAGACCGACGCCGTTCGTGTAGTACGCCATCTCCGCGGGCAGGTCGGAGACCCGAAGCACCAGTGTGTCCATGTGGGTCTTCGGGTCGAGTCGGCCACCCAGGTCGTGATCGAGCTGTGTCATCGTGATCCTCCTGATGTAATTGAAGCATCAACAACAGGGGGAGGGGAAGTATTCCTTCGGTGCTCTGGTGTGGGTGGAGGCACGGGGTGGGATCTTTGTGGGTTCCCGTCATCAGGACGCAGGTGTCCTTCGGCCTGTCGTCGGGTCGCGGGCATCCAGACCTGACGGCCGGGGTGGCGACTGGTCGGGCCGCGGGAATCCAGACCTGACGCGGCCGGGTGGCGACTGGTCGGGCCGCGGGAATCCAGGCCTGACGGCCGGTGGCGGCGTGAGCTGTGCGGGCACAGGGCGTACGCAAACTGCCCCTATACGTGACTCGAGCCAGGTTTGAACGATCAAACGCCTCGTTTCCGGGACGTTTCGAGACCGGACGGGTGAGGGCCCACGATCCCGATTGGTACGCAAACTGCCCCTGGAATGAACCCCGAGCGACCTTGCACGATCAGCCTGGCATCTGGAGGCATGTTCGGTACGGATCAGCCCTTCGGTGTCGGCCGGCCGAGCGGGGAGGAGTGGGTCGGGGCGTGCCAGATCGGTACGCAAACTGCCCCTGGAATCAATCTCGATTTGATGTGAACGATCAAATTTGCCGTCTGAGGGCAGTTTCGGTACGGCATCGGCGGCGGGGGGCTCCGGGTGGCGTGTTCGGTGTGAGCGGGCGGAGGCTCCGGGTGCCGGGTTCGGTGTGAGCGGGCGGGGGCTCCGGGTGCCGGGTTCGGTGTGTACGGCCGGGGGCTCCGGGTGCCGAGTTCGGTGTGTACGGCCGGGGGCGAAGTCTTGGCTTAGCCCACTAAGTCGGCGGCGGCGAGCCAGGACTCTTCGAGTTCGGACTGGCGGGCGAGAGCGGCAGCCAACTTCGCATCCAAGGCCGAGAGCTTCTCGTAGTCGGCGGCGTGGGTCGTCATCGAGTCGTGGAGACGAGAGATTTCCTTGTCCAGGTTGGCGAGTTGGTTCTCGATCCGCTGAAGGTCCTTGCGCGCTTGGCGGGTCTCAGCGGCTGACGGACCCGACGGGTCGATCGGTTCCGGCGCGTCGGGTTGACGAGTGCCGGGACGGGCCGGTGCAGCCTGACCGTCTCGACGCATGTCGAGGTACTGGTCGACCCCACCGGGCAACATCACGCATGAGCCGTCACCGAGTAGCGCATAGGTCACGTCGCAGGTGCGTTCGAGGAAGTACCGATCATGGGAGACGACGAACAACGTCCCCGGCCAGGTGTCGAGGTAGTCCTCCACCACCGTGAGCGTGTCGATGTCGAGGTCGTTGGTCGGTTCGTCGAGGAGCAGCACGTTCGGCTCAGTCAGCAGCAGGCGAAGGAACTGAAGCCGACGGCGCTCACCCCCGGACAACTCGCCGATACGCGTGGTCAGCGTCGGGCCACGAAACCCGAAGCCCTCCAGCAGCGACGATGCGGTGACCTCCCGACCCGTGGCCAGCTTGGTCTGCCGACGCAGGCGGTCCACCGAATCGAGCACTCGCTCGCCGTCGTCCAGTTCGCCCACCGTCTGGGATAAATGACCGAGTCGCAGCGTCTTGCCCTGCTTGACCCGACCGGACGACGGCCTGATGTCTCCGGCCAGCAGCTTCAACAACGTCGTCTTGCCCGAACCGTTGACCCCGATCAGCCCGATCCGGTCGCCCGGTCCGATCGACCACGACAGATCAGACAGCAGGGTTCGGCCTGTGGGCAGGCCGTACGACACACGCTCCAGATCGAACACGTCCTTGCCGAGCCGGCTGGTCGCGAACTGCTGCAATGCGATCCGGTCGCGTGGCGCGGGTTCCGATTCGATGAGGCGGTTGGCCGCATCGATCCGGAACTTCGGCTTCGAGGTTCGCGCAGGCGGCCCTCGACGCAGCCAGGCGAGTTCCTTGCGCAGTAGGTTCTGCCGGCGGTCTTCAGCCGCGGCGGCGAGGCGCGCACGCTCGGCCCGAGCGAGGACGTACGCCGCATAGCCCCCGTCGTACGCGTCGACCTGCGCGTCGTGCACCTCCCACACTCGGGTGCACACGGCATCGAGGAACCAACGGTCGTGGCTGACGACGAGCATCGCCGTACCCGTCTTCTGCACCTCCACCAAATGGGCGGCGAGCCATGACACCGCTTCGACGTCGAGATGGTTGGTCGGTTCGTCGAGCACGAGCAGGTCGTCGTGGGAGAGCAAGAGCCCCACCAACTCCGCGCGCCGCCGCTCACCGCCCGACAGCCGTACCATCTCGGCGTCCAGATCGATCGCCGCGAGCAGATGCGAGACGACTGCTCGAGTCCGCGGTTCCGCCGCCCACACGTGATCGGGCGCGCCGCCCACGATCACATCCCGCACCGTCACTCCCGGCTCGTGGAGGTCGGCTTGGGCGAGGCTCCCGACGGTCACCGAGCCCGCTCGTACCACCCTGCCGCCCAGACCGCCGTCGGGATTGACCGAATCCGGCTCGACAGTGCCCGTCAGAATCCCCAGCAGGGTTGACTTTCCGTCGCCATTGCGCCCGACTACACCGACGACGTCACCCGACGACAGACCAACCGAAACCGAATCCAGGACGATGCGGGTGCCGTACGTCTTGCTGACCCGCTCGGCCGTGACGAGTGCCGCCACAGGTCAACGGCCGCGCATCGCCTGTCGCGAGCCGCGGGTCGACGTGGGCATCGGACCCTTCGGCAGCGGCACGCGGGGACGCATCGCGTCCAGAGCACGCAGACGACTCTGCAGTTCGGTCACTTCGCTGGCCTTGATGACCTTGGGCAGCTTCTTGATCGCGTCGGCCAGCTTCTCCAAGGGCACCTGGTTGTCACGCTCGCCCATGACGATGGGGGTGACCTTCACGCCGTACCGAATGCCCTCGTGCTTCTTTGTCTCCGTCGCGAGCAGTTGCCGTACCCGCCCCGGGTCGCCCTCGCCGACCAAGACGATCCCACCCGGGCCGACGACCCGATGAACGACGTCCATCTGACGGGTCACGGTGATGACCGGATTCTTGACCCATTCCTTGCCGAGCATCGACAACGCGACTTCCGCCGATCCGGCCTGGCCGGCGTAGCGCTTGTACGTGGCTCCTTTGGCTCGCCAGGTCAACAAGAGCATGGCGGCGAGCAGGCCGAGCATGATGCCAGTGATCAGATACAGCCACCACGGCTTCACGATCAGACCGACGACGAGGAGCGCCACCACGCAGAGCGCGAACGATCCCCACACCATGAGCGGCATCTGCTTGTCGAACTCGGCGGTGACCTTGTACACCTCCCGGACCTGCCGGAATTGGTTCCAGTCCTTGGGGTCGGTGGAGTTCTTCTTGCGCAGTTTCTCGGCCTGTTTCGCCGCCTTCTGTTCGGCCGCCAACTGCTTGGCGCGCTCACTGGCCATCTATCGGTCCTTCTTCTTCTTGAGAGCTTCGGCGGCTTGCTTGTAGAGGCGTCCTGCACGGTACGACGAACGCACCAGTGGGCCGGACAGCACGCCTTCGAACCCGATCTCGGTCGCTTCGGCCGCGAGTTCGTCGAACTCGGCTGGTTCGACCCATCGATCGATCGGATGCAGGCGGGCGTTGGGGCGTAGGTACTGGGTGATCGTCACCAGATGCGTGCCCGCGTCGCGCAAGTCATGCAATGCCTGCGAAATCTCGTCCCGCGTTTCGCCCATCCCCAAAATCAGGTTCGACTTGGTGACCAAGCCCGCGTCGCGGGAACGGGTCAGCACGCCGAGAGAGCGCTCGTACGAAAAGCCGGGACGAATCCTGCGGAACACCCGAGGCACGGTCTCGACGTTGTGGGCGAAGACCTCCGGCCGGGTGTCGAGCACCTGGTCGACCAACTCGGGGGTGCCGCTGAAGTCCGGCGCCAGCATCTCGACTCCGACGCCCGGGTTCTTGCGATGGATCGCCCGGATCGTCTCGGCGTACAGCCACGCGCCCTCGTCGGGCAGGTCGTCGCGGCAGACCCCGGTCACCGTGGCGTACCGCAAGCCCATCGTCGCGACGCTGTCGGCTACCCGCTCGGGTTCCTCCGTGTCGTACGACGTGGGCTTGGCCGACTCGATCTGGCAGAAATCGCAGCGCCGCGTGCAGAGGTCCCCTCCGATCAGGAACGTGGCCTCACGGTCCTCCCAGCATTCGAAGATGTTGGGGCAGCCGGCCTCCTGACACACGGTGTGCAGGCCCTCGGTGCGCATGATGTTCTGCAGGTCCTTGTAGTTCGGACCCATCACGGCCCGGGTACGGATCCACTCCGGCTTGCGCTCGATCGGAGTCTGGGAGTTCCGTACCTCGAGCCTGAGCAGGCGGCGCGGCGAGGATGGAGCAGTCACGGGGGACAGGCTACCTGTCCGCGACGGGGGCGGCATTCTCCGTACGGCGCCAGGAGAACGGACCGAAGCTCAACAACTCACGCAGGTACGGCTCGACATCGGTCGCGGCCTGGGCCACCGACGGTGGGTCGTCCAACTCTTCGGCCAGCGAACTGACGCCCGCGTCGGTGATGCCACAGGGGATGATCCGACCGAACGCGCGCAGGTCTGGGCGGACATTGAGAGCGAAGCCGTGTTGCGTCGTACCCTGACTCACCCGGATGCCGATGGCTGCCAGCTTGCGTTCCGGGCGAGTGTC
>JBDHZQ010000116.1:0-7977 GCA_039811945.1 Propionibacteriaceae bacterium | reverse complement strand
GGCACCCACGCCGTCGGCGTCGGAAACGCCCGTCACCAGCGCCGTCACCCCGAAGCCGAACCCGACGAATGCGGCGGTCGTACGGACCTCGACCGGCCAGGCGTGCGCCGAGAACGGGGGTGCGTCGGGATATCCGGGCTACCCCGGCGCCGTGTGCACGTTCTGGCAGCCGTCCGCCGGTCTGACGACGTGGCGCACGGTGGCCAAAGGGTCTCGGCTCATCGCATGCCAGGCGGACCTGGGCGTACCGAATCCCGCGTACGCCGCCAACCAGGCCAACACCTGGTGGCTGTGGGCTCAGGCCGACGACGGCACCTGGGATTGGTTCCCCGAAACCGCGATCGCTCAAGGTGACTCCGGACGACCCGTGAACGGCGTCGCCCAGTGCATGGCCTGAGCCTGTCCCGGCGATCATTGCTCGGTCTCACCGCGCTCGCCGTCTCGGCTTGTTCGTCCGGACAGGCTGGCGAGAACCTCACCTCGCCGTCGTCGACAGCGTCCCCGGACGTCGTGCCCGACCTGCCGCCCCCCACGCCTACGACGAGCGCTCCGGTTTCTCCCACGCCGACTCCACCGAACTTGGTGGGTGATACTCACAACACCTGGGTCTTTGCACCGGTGGGGCGTCTGGACAATCTGGTCACCGAGGGCAGCGTGCCGTACCAACGCGCCTGGTCGACGTCGAAGGTCCTCGTCGTCACCGCGTTCCTTCAGACCGTGGCACGCGGTGATCCCACCCGACTGACCAGTGGCCAGGCGGCGCGGATCGACAGGGCCCTGTCGGAATCCCACTTGCCGTCGCTGCAGGCGCTCAAGGCCGAGATCCCGGGCTACCCGGGCGCGGTGATGACGAAGATCCTGCGGTCGATCGGGGATGCGGTGACGGTTGCGCCCGATTCGTACGAGGGCACCATGACCTGGACCGCCGTCGAGCAGGTTCGGTTCATGTCCGGTCTGGCGACCGGCGCGGTCGTGACTCCGGCGGCCTCGGCGTACGTGCTGGAGCGGATGCATCCCGTGGCGTCGCAGGGTTGGGGTCTGCCGAGCGTCGGTGCGACGGCGGCGAAGGGCGGATGGCTGCGCTCCGACACCGAGACTCGGCAGATGGGCCTGCTGCGTGGGTACGCCGTGGCTCTCGTCACCTCCGGCGTCGGCCCGGTCGTCGAGCAGAGCGACGGCGACAGCGCTCACGTCGACCAGATGAACCAGCTCGCTGCGGCTCTGTCGCGACGACTCGGGTCCTAGCCCCCGTGTGGCTGGCGGCCCCGCCTCCGAGGCTGCCACGGCATCCCCCTACCATGGTCCGGGGATCGGGGGGAAACATGCAGTGTCCGGCATGCGGCTGGGAAGCCGGATGGGCCCAATACTGCCAACGGTGTGGAACTGGGCTCGGCGGGGCTGCCTGGGAAGCCGAAGCGGGTGTGGAGGAGACCATTCCTGCGAGCTATGTCAACCCAGGGGCTTCCGCCGACGTGGGTGGTAGCTGGCAACAACCCGGCGACCCGTACGGCATGACCCTGATCGCGCCTGAGGCGGAAGCTGGCTGGGAGCCGTCTGGGTACCCGCCGATGCAGGCGTCGGGGCCTGGCTGGCAGCCCACAGGACACCCGCCGATGCAGCCGTCGGGGCCTGGCTGGCAGCCCGACCGGCGAACCTCGTCGCAGAGGTCACGGTCGACGGTCTTGCTCGTGTCCCTCGTCGTCAGCGCGGTCGTCATCGTCGCCACTCTGGTCGTGGTCGCGCGCCTCGTGTCTCCCGTCCGGTCCGACCCGCTGGGGGCGGAGACCCGCGCCGCATCAGCCACGACCAGTGCAACCGCTCCCGCGACGAGCCGCCCAGCCTCGATCCCCGCAACCACCGTGGCCGTCCTGCCCGCCCAGGCAGTGGAATGCCCGATCACCTTCGCCGGCGGCACGTGGCCAAACTCGTACTCGGCTCGAGGCACTGACGTGACCAGCTGTCCCTTCGCGGAGAAGGTGCGGGAGGCGTACATCGCGGCCGGGGCCTTTCGCTCGTCTATCTCGATCCAGGCGTTCAGTCCGGTGACCAATCAGTGGTACGCCATGGCGTGCAGTGGCTGGCAGCCCGTGCAGTGCACGGGCGGTACCAACGCCGTCGTCTACCTGTTCCAACGCTGATGCGGTCTCCCGCCCTGGCGTGGACCGCCGGTGTCCTGATCGTCGTCGCCTCGCTCGGGCTTTCAGAAGTTCCTGCCGTGGCACCTGCGCCGGCGCCGGATTCGGCGGTGAGCTCCGCTGTGCCAGTTGATTCTGTCGCCCCAACCGCGCCCCCCAGCGGCCCGGATCCCTTGGTTGCTCAGTTCGCCGCCCTGCCGCTGACCCGCCCGGTGGGCCTAGCCGTACACGCCGTCGGAGCATCCACCGAAGCCAGCTTCGGCGCCCTGGTCACGGCTCCCGCGTGGTCGTCGATCAAGGTGCCACTGAGCGTCGCGGCTTTGCGCGCACACCCAGGCTCGACCGGCACCGCGTCGCTGATCAGGCGGGCGATCACGGTTTCCGACAACCAGGCCGCGGAGGACTTGTGGGCAGGGCTGGGATCCGGTGAGCCCGCCGCGGCCCAGGTGCAGAACGTTCTGCGCGAGGGCAACGACGGGCAGACCGTGGTGCAAGCCGTGCGCATCAGGCCGGAGTACACCCCCTTCGGCCAGACCATGTGGAGCGTCACCGACTCTGCTCGGTATGTCGCGGCCGTCCCGTGTTCGCGGGCGAGTTTGCCCGTGCTCGATCTCATGGGTCAGATCGACAGCTCGCAACGGTGGGGACTCGGCCGCATCAGAGGCGCGTCGTTCAAGGGTGGCTGGGGTCCGACGGCGCAGGGGTACGTGGTGAGGCAGATCGGCATCCTTCGGACGGCCGACGGGTCCTCGGTGGGCGTCTCGATCCTCACGATCGCCCCCACATTCGGAGAGGGGATCTCCGACCTCAACACCCTCGCCGACTGGCTTTCGGCCCACGTCGACCAACTGCCAAGCGGACAATGCACGCCCTCGTGATTCCGGCCCGGCGTCGGCACGTCTCGTCCCTCGGGTTCGACCCCTGACGCGGGCAAGATGTACCGAACGACGGCTGAAACGGCCCTCACTGCGAATAATCGCAGTGAGGGCCGTCTCAGCCGTCGTTCGGTACACCCAGAGGTCGAGGCGTCCTATGCCGCGCGACGCCGAGTCGTCGATGGACGGTTGATCTGGTCGTAGGCGGCCATCACTTGCTCGACCGACGGCGGCACGGCGGCGAGCTTCGTCGCCGTTTCGCCGTTGCGGGCCTTGCGGAGATGGCGCTTGACCGTCGACAGCGAGCAACCGAGCCGCTGAGCGATCATCTCGAGGCTCTCGTGTGGATTCGCGGCCCGAAGCCGGAGGACCTCTGTGTGGTCGACCTGACGGTTGGGGCCGAACGCTCCAGCCATCGTGTCGAAGTCCTCGGGTTCGACCGTCCATCGCAGCAGTTGACGCATGTCGAGGCGCTGGCGGGGAGTCGTACCCGCAACGAAGCCCGAGACGTCGTGACGGATGATCGCGTCGTACAGGCAACGAGCCAGCAGGGGGCAGTCGGTGCAGGCGGCCTTGGCTTGCTGTGCGAGCCGATCGCGCTGCTGGCGAGCCTCCCCCGAAGCGCTGGCGGGCAGGCCCTCCTCCAACAGGGGGTGCAGGAAGAGATCGGGCGACGTGACGCAGGCGGTGGACTTCGCGATGGCCGTGGTCATGAGTTCGTTTCCTCCCGTGATGTGGCCGGCTGGCCGACCTACTCAGCGCCTTCGTGCGCCGTAACTAGGTTGGCATTTCGCTGTGACCAGGAGAGGGACAGAAGGTGGGGGTACCTACCCGACTTCTGTAGGTACACCTTCTCGGCTGCGCGTAAGTACCACTACCTATAGAGGTTCAGGGTTGAGGTGTGGCGGGGTGGCTGACGCTCCGGGCGAATCCCCTGAATCCTTGCCCACCAGAGGGTCAGAATCCATGGTCGGGCCGGCCAGCGCCATCGGAGCACCGGCCAGGAGAAGGATTCGACGGCGGAGCATCGGGTCAGTGCCGCAGCCGTCCGGGGTCTGGGCGAGGATCCCGGCGCGGTCTGGTCATCGGGTGAGAGTCCGCTACGACAACCCGGTGGGCTCTGATCGTCGGTCGGCACCACCGGACATGGGCTCCGCGAACGGAGTCGCGCTGCGACGAGGCGATGCTTGGGGGAGTCCCAGCCAGCCTGAGCGAGACGACGTCGCAGGCTGGGGACACTAGCCTGACCCTCATGCTGCATCCGTACTCTCCGAATCCGGCGTACCTGACGACCATGAAGGACGGCACGGTCAAGCAGCTGAACCCCTTCGCAGGCACCGAGGTGTGGACCGTGCCCGGTCGAGGCAACCGGCCTCTGGGCCTGAAGATCGACCGACCCGAACCGGTCGATCCTGCCGAGGACGGTCACTACTGCGCGTTCTGTTCGCGCCGCTACCTCGACACCCCGCCGGAGAAGTCACGTGTCGTCAAGCGTGACGACGGCTGGCACACGATCTATCGCATGCCGGCCGAGCATCTGCTCGATTCCGTGGCGGAATTCCGGCGGGTTCCCAACCTTTTCGAGATTCTGAGTTTCGAATATTGGCACGAGAATTACGGGTACGAAATCCCGCCGGACATCGCCGAGCGGCGGCGTCTCTATCTGGAGAGTCCCATCGGCCGCGAGCACGTACTTTCCGTGGCCACGAACAAACTCCGCGCGTCCGGCCGTACCCCCGCAGAAATCGCCGAGCTGACCGAGGACGAGATCGTCAACTCTGCGTCCGGCTTCTTCGGCGGAGGACATGACGTGATCGTGGCGAGGCGGCACTACGTGGACGGCGCGACCGACACGTCGCAGTTGGCGTCGTCGGGCACCTTGACGCCCGAGGAGCACTACTTCTACATGGCCTTCACCGTCGAGTCGGTGCGCAGGCTGCACGAGATCAATCGGTACGCCCCGTACGTCGCGGTCTTCCAGAACTGGTTGAAACCGGCTGGGGCCTCGTTCGACCACCTCCACAAGCAGATGGTGACGATCGACGAGCGGGGTGTGCAGAACGAGCTCGCCATTCAACGACTGCGTCAGAATCCCAACCTGTTCAACGAGGCGGCCGTCAATTACGCGAGTTATCACAATTTGCTCATCGCCGAGAACGAATTCGCGGTCGCGTTCGCGGGATTCGGGCATCGGTACCCGACGATCGAGATCTACTCCAAATCCGAGCACGCGTGGCCGTGGGACCACAGCATGGAGGAAATCGGAGGCGTGTCCGATCTGGTTCACGCGATGCATGCGGCCACCGGCCACGACGTACCCACCAACGAGGAATGGCATTCCCGGCCGATCGACGCCGACGTGCCGATGCCGTGGCGGATCGTGCTCAAGTGGCGCGTGTCGACGTTGGCCGGGTTCGAGGGCGGCACGAAGATCTACCTCAACACCATCAGCCCGGTAGCTCTGCGCGACCGGGTGGTGCCGAAGCTGTACGCCTTGCGTCACGAAGGCCGGATCGGCGGGATGCGGATCGGTGAAGAGTGCAGCGGCAAGTCGAATCTGCTGCGCTACAACCCGGTCGTTCGATGACCGCCGACCTTGCCGGCCAGCTGTCTCTCCTCACGACCGAACAGGCCAGCCCCGAACTCGCCCGGATCGACGAATGGCCCACGTCGCAGTTGGTGACGGCCATGATCGACCACGATCGGGATCTTCTGGATGCGGTGGCCGAGTGTTCGGCGGCGATCACCGACGCGGTCGACGGAATCGCCGCGCGTCTGGCCAGCGGGGGACGCTTGTTCTATGTCGGAGCGGGTACGGCGGGACGTCTCGGCGTGCTCGACGCCAGTGAGATCCCACCCACGTTCGGCACCGATCCGTCACTCGTCCAAGGCCTGATCGCGGGCGGTGCGCGGGCGATCACCCATGCGGTGGAGAACGCCGAGGATGACGCCGACGCGGGTCGGCAGGATCTCGTCGATGTACGGCTGACAAGCGACGATGCCGTGGTGGGGATCGCTGCGTCGGGACGTACGCCGTACGTCGTGGCAGCCGTGACGTACGCGCGCGGACTCGGGGCCTTCACCGTCGGGCTGACCAACAATGCCGGTTCGGTGGTCGGCGCGGCAGCCGATGTGGCGATCGACGTGGTGGTGGGTCCCGAGTTCATCGCCGGATCGACGAGGCTGCAGTCGGGTACGGCTCAAAAGCTCGTGCTCAACCTGCTGAGCACGCTGGCCATGGTGAAGCTGGGGAAGACGTACGGCAACCTCATGGTCGACCTGCGGGCCACGAATGAGAAGCTGAGGATTCGGTCGGAACGAACCGTCGAGCTGGCTACCGGCTGTTCGCCGGACCAGGCAGAGGAGGCCTTGACCGCCGCCGGCGGCTCGGTCAAGACCGCGATTCTCGTCCTGTTGGGTGGGGTGTCGGCCGAGGAGGCCGCTCGGCGGCTCGACGCAGTCGGCGGACATTTGCGGCGGGCGTTGGAGAGCTGATGCGAACGTTGATTCTGGGCGGGGCCCGGTCGGGCAAGAGCACGCTGGCCGAGCGACTGGCGACCGACAGCGGGAGGGACGTGGCGTACGTCGCGACGGCCGAACCGGGCGATCGTGAGATGGCCGATCGGATCGCGCATCACCAGCAGCGACGGCCGGCGGACTGGGTCCTCGTGGAGGAGCCGATCCACCTGGCGGCTGCGCTGCGGTCGGCGGCGAGTGCCGAGCGGTTCGTGCTCGTCGATTGCCTGACCTTGTGGTTGACGAATGTGCTGGCTGGCGAGGAGGAGCAGTACCTGGCTGAGCGCCAGGGCCTGCTCGACGTGCTTCCGAACCTGGTCGGCGACGTGTGCCTGGTCGGCAACGAAGTCGGGCTGGGGATCGTGCCGATGGGCGCGATGACGCGGAGGTACGTGGACGAGGCCGGCCGCTTGCACCAGGACATCGCCGCCGTCTGCGAGAACGTTGTCTTCGTCGCCGCGGGTCTGCCCTTGGCCCTGAAAGGCTCCGTGTGAAGGTCAGCGCGAGCCGTGGGCCGGGGCGACGGGTGCCCGGGAGATGAGGGCTTTCCTGGTGGCGTTGGGATTCTTGACGAGGATTCCCGTGCCGGCAGCGGCCTGTCGAGATGAGTCGGCCCGGCGACGGGCGTTGATCTGGTACCCGGCCATCGGCGTGATCGTGGGCGCTGTCGTCGGAACCGCCGCCCTCGGTTTGCGTCGTACCGCCGGTCTGCTCGCGGCAGCCGTGGTGCTGGCGGTGTGGGTGCTGTTGACCGGCGCGTTGCATCTGGACGGGTTGGCGGACACGGCTGACGCCTGGGTGGGAGGTATGGGCGACCGCACCCGAACCTTGGCGATCATGAAGGACCCAGCCTCGGGCCCGGTCGCCGTGGTCGCCGTACTGCTCGTGCTGTTGCTGAAGTTCTCTGCCCTGGCGACGATTCTGGGAGGTGGGCAGCTTGGTCTGGCGTTGGTGCTGGGGGTGGGAGCCGTACCCCTGATCGCGAGAACATGGCTGGTGCTCGCGTTCGTGTCGACGCCGTACGCCCGGCCGAACGGGATGGGTTCGGAGCTGAAGGGGGTGGGCCGGACCCCGGCGTGGGTCGCCGTCGTCGTCGGGGCCGGTGGGGCCATCGCAGGGATGTGGGCGGGCTTCGGCGTGGGGTCCGTGGCGGCCGCGCTCGTCGCCGTCGGGGTGTTCGTGGGGTGGAGAGTAGGGGTGGTACGGCGGATCGGCGGGTTCACCGGTGACACAGCCGGAGCCCTCGTGGAGCTGACCGAGACTGCGGTCGTGCTGAGCCTGGCGTTGACGTACGGCCCTGGCTGACCGGGCTGGGCTGCTCAAGGTCAGCCGGACGCGGATCGGCTTGCGATCTGCCGCACGGTGTCGAGGGTGTCGGCCTCGTCGGCTGACTTGTCATCGCGATAGCGCAGCACGCGGGCAAATCGGAGCGCGAGACCGGCGGGAGAGCG
>JBDHZQ010000115.1:0-8082 GCA_039811945.1 Propionibacteriaceae bacterium | reverse complement strand
GGCTCAGCGGCGCGGGATGACGGTGAGGACCCGGACGACATGCTCGCGGAAATCGGCCATCCAGCGGGTCAGGAATGCCCTGGTCTCTTCGTCGCCGATCTGGCCATCGCCGGGGAACTTCTCTTTGGAGTAACGGATGTACGCCTCAGGCGCGGTCATCTGACGGGCATTGCAGAACGACAGGACGGCCCGCAGGCTGTGCTGGCCCAGTGCCGTACCCAACGGTCCGGGCGATGCGCCGATCACGCCGGCAGGAACGTGGTCGAACGAGTTCGTACCCCACGGCCGCGACGCCCAGTCGATCGCGTTCTTCATGGCTCCGGGGATCGACCGGTTGTACTCGGGCGTGATGAACAAGACCGCGTCGGAGTCGGCGATGGCCTGCTTGAGGGCGATCGCCTCGGGCGGGAAGTCGGCGTCGTGGTCGGGGCTGTAGAGCGGCAGGTTGCCGATCGGGATCTCGAAGAACTCCAGGTCGTCGGGGGCGACGTTGATGAGTGCCTTGGAGAGCTCGCGATTGATCGAGGTCGAGGAGAGGCTTCCGATGAAGTAGCCGACCTTGTACGTCTGCGACATGCGCGCGCCTTTCGGATAGTTGAACGCTTGTCCATCGGCAAGCATGGTCACTTCTATCACGGGACCCCGAGCGGCGGGTACGGCTCGGCAATCCGGCAGTGCGCCGAAGCCCCCGGCCGGCAGCCGTACAGCCGCACGTCCGGGCACCGAACTCGGCTGGCCTGAGGCGTGCGACCGCACCGGCCGCAGGGATCTCAGGACTGGGGCGAAGTCTCCTCGACCCGCGGAAGCCAGACCGTGAACAGTGCGCCGCCGTCGGGGTTGGCCGCGGCGGTGACCCAGCCGCCGTGGGAGTTGATGGTGTGGGCGACGATGGACAGACCCAACCCCGTACCCGGCGTGTTGCGAGAAAGATCCGAACGATAGAAGCGATCGAAGATGTGAGGTAGATCCTCGTCGGCGATGCCCGGACCTTCGTCGGCGACCGTCACTGTGCCGTCGGCCATGCGGACGGTGATCACCGACCCGTCGGGGGAGAACTTGACCGCGTTGTCGAGGAGATTCGTGAACGCGCGTTCGAGGATGTCTGGAGCTCCCTCGATCGGGTGCGGCGCGAGCTGGACGTCGAAGAAGACGCCGGGCCCGCGCCGCTTCGCTCGCGTGATGGCGTTGGCGACGACGTCCTGGAGGTCGATCGGCTCACGTACGGCGACGACCTTGTCCTCGCGCGACAACTGCATGAGGTCTCCCACCAGGCTGGTGAACTCGCCCAGTGCCGCGGCGACGTCGCGCAAGATGTCGGACCTAGCACCCACGGGCAGCATTCCTGACTTCTCGTCGGCGATCAGCAACTCGATGTTCGTACGGAGGCTGGTCAGCGGGGTACGGAGCTCGTGGCCCGCGTCGGCGATCAGGCGCCGCTGCCGCTCTCGGCTCGACGCGAGCGAGCGGACCATCATGTTGAACGAGCGGGTGAGCTCGGCCAGTTCGGTGTCACCCTCGGCCTCGATCGGCACCAGTTCGTCGGTTTCGGTGATCCGGGTGACTGCACCCGTCAATCGCCGGATCGGCGCCAGCGACGACCGCGCGACGAGATACCCGGACAGGGCCGCCGACACCACTCCCAACAACGCCACGAGCGCCAGCACGACCCACATCTGCTGCAGCGTGCCCATCGTGGGTTCGAGCGAGCGGCCCAGCACCAGCGCGTACCCCGGTTGGCCCGACAGCGGAACCGCCACGATCCGGTACGGCTCTCCCGTATTCGCCTCGCCGGTCCGGGCCGAGAAGCCCTGCCCCGTACGGGCGATCGTGATCTCTCTCGACGTGATCGGCAGGGTCGTCGACTCCCCAGGAATGTGAACCTCGTCGCGATTCGCCCTGACGAGGATCATGACGACGTTGGCCGCGCGCAGGGCGTCTGCGTTGAGACCTCCGCTCGACGACAGGTCCTGAGACACCCGCTCGCTCATCACCGTCGCGACGCCGAGCAACTCAGTGTCGAGCTGGTCGTAGAGCGACCATCTGGTCGTCAGATAGACGGCCAAACCCGTCAACCCGACCGCCAGGGCGACGGCGAACGCAGTGAACAGCACGATGCGCTCCTGCAGGGTGCCCCGTGGCCGCCCGGTCAACCATTCGGGCCAGGTCACCTCCAAGGGGAGGAACAGCGGCTTCTTGGGGCTGGGTACGGCCAACGGCCGCACTCCGGTCGGCAAGTCCGTCGAGGCGTCGTCCGCTGATCCGCCCCGGCCCGACAGATCCAAGCCCGAACCAGCCAGGCCCGACCATGCCGTACCCGACCCACCTCGGACGTGACCAGGTGAGACCGAACCAGCGGTCGATGCGGAGGGAGCCGTACCCGAATCAGGTGAAACGGACCCCGCCGCATTGGGTGACGTCTGGGTCACGGAGGAGTCTCGCGTAGCACGTAGCCGATCCCTCGCACCGTGTGGATCAGACGAGGTTCACCGTCTTGCTCGGTCTTGCGACGCAGATAGCCGATGTAGACCTCGAGCGAGTTCGCGGTCGTGGGGAAATCGAAGCCCCACACCTCGTTGAGCAGCCAGCCGCGTTCGAGCACTCGACGGGGATGCTCCATGAACGTCTGCAGCAGGGCGAATTCCGTGCGGGTCAAGGAGATTCGGCGACCGTTTCGCGTTACCTCGCGGGTCTGCGGGTCGAGGGCCATATCAGCGAAGATCAGTTGCTCGGCATCGGTGGGCGCGCCCGCCTCGTCACCGTTGCCCCGCGACCGCCGGGTCAATGCCCTCAGCCGCGCCAGCAACTCGTCCAGAGAGAAAGGCTTGGCCATGTAGTCGTCGCCGCCGGCATCCAACCCGTCGACCCGGTCGTTGACGGCGTCGCGGGCGGTCAGGACGAGGATCGGTACGTCGTTTCCGCTCGCACGCAGCATCCGCGTCGTCTCGAGCCCGTCCAGACGGGGCATCATCACGTCCATGATCACCGCGTCGGGACGCGTCGACGACAGGCGCGCCAACGCCTCCACACCATCGCTCGCGGTCACGACTTCGTAACCGGAGTACTGCAACGACCGCGACAACGAGTCGCGCACGGCCTGGTCGTCGTCGACCACGAGGATCTGCATGGGACAACTCTGCCATCCGCGACCGACAGTGCGCGGAACGTCGGTCCCATACTGGGGTCGTGAACGACCCGAGCTTGGCTCCGTCGCTCTCCGCGGCGCGATCGACCGAACCACGCGTTCGTGCGCCGGGGGCGAGAAACGCCATCCGTTGGTTCGTCTCCACGTGGGGGCGGATCGGATTGATCCTGTTCGCCTTCCTGGTGCAGATCGGCGGCATGGTCATCGGACTGACCTGGTTCGCGCGCTACTCGGGGTGGGCGATCGGCCTCCATTTCGGACTCGGCTTGGCCGCGATCCTCTACCTCGTCAACTCGAAAGTGCCGGCGGTCTACCAGCTCACCTGGGCCATCCCGATCCTGCTCCTGCCGATCGTCGGGGCCGCCTTCTACTTGTTGTACGGCGCACCCATCCAGAGAACACGGGAACGGTTGTTGGCGATCACGGCCGGCGAACGGAGAATCCTGGCGATCACAGCGGGTCCGACGCCGGCCACGTCGGATCTGGACGGTGATCCGGTCGCGAGGCGACAGGCGACGTACCTGGAAGTGACGAGCGGATACGAGGCGTACGACCAGACGGCCACCACGTACTACTCCCTCGGCGACGACGCGTGGCCGGCGATGCTGGCGGACCTCGAGGCCGCGAAGAGCTCCATCTTCGTCGAGTACTTCATCGTGGCCGAGGGCACCATGCTGGACGAACTCATGGAGGTGCTCGAACGCAAGGCGGCAGCCGGGGTGCGGGTGTTCTTCGTGTACGACGACCTCGGCTCGGTTTTTCGGCTGCCCGTGCGGTTCGCGAAGGACGCCCGAGCGGCGGGCCTCCGTGTGCACGCCTCGAACCCGGTCGGACTCGGGCTGACGCTGCGCTACAACAACCGGAACCATCGCAAGCTGATGGTGATCGACGGACAGATCGCGTACACAGGCGGAATCAACATTGCCGACGAGTACGTGAATCGGAAGCATCCGTACGGGCATTGGAAGGACACGGTGATCCGGCTGGAGGGGCCCGGCGCTTGGCCGTTCGTCGCCATGTCGCTCGCCGTGTGGGGCATCGTGGCGTCGGAACATCTGGATCCCGAGGAGTTTCGCCCAGCGGGAGAGGTGGGGGTACGGGACGCGCCAGGCGTGGTCGTGCCGTTCGACGACGTTCCGTTCGACGACGAGGCGGTGGGCGCCAATGCGTACCGGCATCTGCTGTCACAGGCACGAAGAACGGTCGACATCTTCACGCCGTACCTCGTGACCGACGAGGAGACGATGAACGTGATGATCGCCACCGCGAGGTCGGGGGTCAGGGTCAGAATCGTGTGTCCGGGTACGAACGACTCGACGGTGGTCGCCGCCGTGGCCAGGTCGTACTACGAAGACCTGATTCGGGCGGGGGTGGAGATCTATGAGTACGAACCGGGGTTCATGCATGCGAAGTCGGTCGTCGCCGACGACGAATACGCCGTCATAGGGACGATCAACTTCGACTACCGAAGCCTGTACCTGAACCAGGAGAACGCCGTCTGGATGTGGAAGACGAGTTGCATCTCGGACATGAGCACCGATTTCACTGCCACGTTGGAGAAATGCCGCTCGATCACCTTGGCCGAGTGTGAGGCCGTCGGTCTCCGTACTCGCCTCTTCCGCTCGGTGTTGAAGGTGCTCGCTCCGCTGTTGTGACCGTCCTGATCTGGGGGCGTGAGTCTGCGTTCGTGATCGGCGACAGACGGAACGTCGTGGCGGGTTCGGCGGTCGCCTCGGTCCCCGACGTGGTGACACATGGACAGCGCCGAACACGCGGCCACCGGGTCAGGTGAGGCGCCGTACCTCGTCGAGCAGGCCAGGCATCGCCGACTCCAGCGACGCGAGGGTGGTCACGAAGCCGGATTCAGGCCCGTACCACGGATCCGGCACGCCAGACCCCACCGCGGCTGCCGGGTCGAACGAGGTGAGCAGCCGTACGTCCGCACCGGGAGCCAACCTCTTTGCCCAGCGCAGGTGGTGCCCCTCCATCGCGACGATCAGGTCGGCAGACCTTGCCTCGCTCAGCGTGAGTTGTCTGGCGCGGTGGCGGTCGGCGTCGTACCCCGCCGATTTCAGCACCCGCTGCGCCCGCCGGTCGATGGCGTTGCCCTGCTCCTCGTCGGAGATTCCCGCCGACGTCACGGTCACCGGTACCCCGGCATCAGCCGCATGCTGGGCGAACACTCGCTCGGCCATGGCCGAGCGACAAATGTTTCCCGTGCAAAGAAAGACCACCTTCATCGCTGCACCTCCGCCGTACCAGGCGCCACGTCGACGTCTGTCACCGTCACGCCCCGACCAGTGTCGCGACGAGGATGGCCTTGATCGTATGGAGTCGGTTCTCGGCCTGGTCGAACACGATCGACGAGCTCGACTCGAACACTTCGTCGGTCACTTCCAAGCCGTCGTCGATCCCGTTCAGCCGTTGCACCTCTGCGCCGAGAGACGTGTTGAGGTCGTGGAACGCGGGCAGACAATGCATGAATTTCACGTCGGGGTTGCCGGTGCGGTCGAGCAGTTCTCGGGTCACTCGGTACGGCTTCAACATCGGGATGCGTTCGAGCCACACTTCCTTCGGCTCGCCCATCGACACCCACACGTCGGTGTAGACCACGTCCACCCCCTCGACGCCGACAGAGACGTCGTCGGTGATCGTGATCCGGGCCCCGGAAGTCGCGGCGAGGTCGCGCGCCAGCCGTACGAAATGCGGCCAGTTCTGCAGCTGAGGTGGAGCGACGATCCGTACGTCCATGCCCAACAGCGCGGCCGTCACCAGCAGAGAATTGCCTGTGTTGTAACGACTATCGCCCACGTAGGCGAAGCTGATGTCGCGCCAGTCCTTGCCGGTGTGCTCGCGCATCGTGAGTACGTCGCAGAGGCTCTGGGTCGGGTGCCACTCGTTGGTCAGTCCGTTCCAGACGGGCACGCCGGCGTGCGCAGCCAGCTCCTCGATGATCGCCTGGCCGGAGCCGCGATATTCGATGCCGTCGTACATCCTCCCCAGCACCCTCGCGGTATCGGCGGCCGACTCCTTGTGTCCGATCTGGGAACCGGACGGGTCGAGGTACGTCACATGCGCGCCTTGGTCGTACGCAGCCACCTCGAACGCCGCTCTCGTACGGGTCGAGGTCTTCTCGAAGATCAAGGCCAGGTTCAACCCGGTCAGGCGCTGCCGTTCCTGGCGGGCAGCCTTGTCGGCCTTCAGTTCGGCGGCGAGGTCGACCAGGTACGTCCACTCCTCGCGTGTGAAGTCGAGTTCCTTCAGGAAACTCCGGCCCACCAGGTCGACCATGCGGCGCTCCTCAATGCCTCGTGTGGAAGACCTCACTGTAGGGCAGGGGCGCCGGCGGATCGCTGCGAAAGTCGACCGTGATCAGGCTCGGTGGCGAGCAGAATCAGGGGTTGACGGTCGTTACGATTCTGACTCGTGGCGTGGTTCGAACAGGTCCTTGGAACGGCCATGACGACGGCCTTCGAACCTGAGACCCGCGAAGGGCAGTTCGAACAGGTCTGCCTCGCCGAGATCGATCGGCTCGATCAGGTCTTGTCGAGGTGGCGCGCGGACTCCGAACTGGCGAGGTACAACGCCGGTTGCCTCATGCCGTCGGGGGATCTGGCGTACGTGCTGGACGAAGCTGAGCGCTGGAGACGGGCCAGCGACGGGGTCTTCGATCCCGGGCGCCCCCCGTACGCCGACCTCGACGCCATCGCGAAGGGATACATCGTGGACCGCGCGGCTCGGGCCGCGCACGACGCAGGCGCCACCCGGGTCGTGCTCAACATCGGCGGAGACCTCGCTCACCTCGGGAGCGGATCATTGACCGTTCGGATCGAGGATCCACGGACTCCGTACGACAACGCCCCACCCCTGGCGCGAGTCCCGATCTCGAATCAAGGTCTCGCAACGTCAGGCATCGCACGCCGAGGACAACACATCCGCGACCCCCGAACCGGCCGCCCGGCCAGCCGTACCCTGTCGGCCACCGTCGTCGCCGACGCCTGCGCCACCGCCGATGCCCTCGCGACCATCGTCGGGATTCTCGAGCCAGAACAGGGAATTCGGCTCGTCGAGAGGTACGGCGCCGCCTGCCTGATCGTCACAGTCGACCGGGTGTGGATCTCTTCGACCGGATCTGCCGCCTGGTCCGGGGTCAACCTCTGACCACGGTCGGCCGCGACCGACCACCCAGGCAAGCGCGTACCGAATCTGCCTCCATACGCAGCTTTGTTACGTTCAAATCGGGGCGGGCTCCGATCTGCGGGCAGTTTGCGTACGCAGATGCTGTCAACGACGGCTGAAGTCGGACCCTTGGCGACGGTTACTTGTCGACCCTCCGCGGCAACGTCACCTCGACGACACGAACAGCAACGCACCGGCTACGACGATGCCGAGGGTGAGAAGAACCAACGCCGTACGTCGCCGCCTCTCGATGAGCAACTGCAAGACCAGGCCAGTGAGTGACACGAGCACGAGCACCACGGCAGACACGTCGATCACGGCATTCCACAGCGACGAGGTGTGACGTCCCTTGTGGAGGTCGTTGACGAGACCGATCACCCCGTACGAGGTGGTCGTCAGCGTGAACTCCCCACTCGTCGTGTCGAAGTACACACTCGACTCCGTACCCGGCCCCTGATAGGTCAACCGACCCTGCGAGCCGTCGGTTCCATGATCGGTGACGTTGCCGGTCACGCCCTGCGTGGTGCGCACGTACTCCGACACCGCCAGGAAGTCCCACTCCGTGCCTTGATGGGCGGTGGCCGGCAGTGTGCCCGTCGTGGTCTGGGTGTGTGGCGTGCCGACCCATGATCCGTGATTGGCCGTCAGCCCGGTCGCCGCGAAGAACAGCACGAGCAGCATCGACACCATCGACGTCCACGAGTGCAGATTGCGCGACCACTTATGGGCGAGTGCGCGCGGAGTCTGCTTGCGTGGCAGTC
>JBDHZQ010000114.1:0-8274 GCA_039811945.1 Propionibacteriaceae bacterium | reverse complement strand
CGTACCCTCGTCCTGGGCCTGGCGATGACCCACTCGTCGGAACAACTCAACTACGTGCTCGTCGACTTCAAAGGTGGTGCCACCTTCGCCGGTCTCGAGGAACTGCCCCACGTTTCGGCCGTCATCACCAATCTGGAAGGCGAACTCACCCTCGTCGACCGCATGCAAGATGCGATCGCCGGTGAGATGGAACGCCGGATGGAAGTCCTCAGCGCGACCAACGCGATGCTCAAGAACAAGGACATCAAGAACCGCGAGGAATACGAGGCCGCCCGAATCGAAGGCGCCGACATCCCGCCGATGCCGAGCCTGTTCATGGTCGTCGACGAGTTCTCAGAACTCCTCACGGCCCGACCCGAGTTCATCGACCTCTTCATCCAGATCGGCCGGATCGGCCGGTCCATCGGGGTACACCTGCTGCTTGCTTCCCAGCGGCTCGAAGAGAGCAAGCTGCGGGGTCTGGACACGTTCCTGTCGTACCGGATCGCCCTTCGCACGTTCTCTGCCGCGGAATCGCGGGTCGTGATCGGGGTGCCTGACGCGTACGAACTGCCGTCGCCTCCGGGCAACGGCTACCTCAAGTACGACACGACCAACATGGTGCGATTCAAGGCCGCGTACGTGTCGGGCCCCTGGCACGGTACCGCGGGCATCGGGGACGTCGACGACGGCGAGGAAGCCCCAGGCATCGTCGGCGGGTTGACCCGCCGGAGTTGGACGCCGCCCGTGTTGGCCTTCGAAGCCGGCGAGGTGCCGGCGGTCCTTGCGCCCGAACCGGAACCCGACGCCGTACCCGAAACTCCCGGAGTCGTGGCCCCGCCCCCACCGAAATCGGACGCGGAAGACGACGACGACACGCTGCTCGGGATCGTCGTGAACCGGCTTACCGGTCACGGGTGGCCGGCCCACCTCGTGTGGCTGCCGCCGCTGGATGCGCCGCCCGCGATGAACACGCTGCTCGGCGAGCTGGGCGAGGTGCCGGGACGTGGCTTCACGGTCACCGACCCGCGGCTTCAAGGCACGATGTCCGGCCCGGTGGCGCTCATCGACCGACCCCGACAGCAGCGGCGAGACCCGATGTGGCTGGACTATTCCGGAGGCGGAGGCAACCTTGCCGTCGTCGGCGGTCCTCAGTCGGGCAAGTCGATGGCCCTCCGGTCGGCGATTGCCGGGTTGGCCCTGACCCACACGCCGGCCGAAGTCGGCTTCTACATCCTCGATTTCGGCGGCGGTTCGTTGACCAGCATGCGCGATCTCCCGCACGTCGGGTCGGCCTGTGGCCGGCTGGACGTCGACCGGGTACGGCGGACCATCGCCGAGATGACCAGCCTTCTGCAGTCACGAGAATTGCTGTTCGCCGAGCGGGGGATCGACGGGATCGGCACGTACCGGCGAGGTCGCCGCGACGGGTCCATCCCGCCGGACCGGTTCCCCACCGACGTGTTCCTGGTCGTCGACGGCTGGATGACGCTGCGTTCGGAGTTCGAAGCCCAGGACCCGGTGATCACGAACATCGCTGCCCGCGGGCTGGGGTACGGCTTGCACGTCATGGCCGCGGCCAACAAGTGGTCGGAGTTCAGGCTCGGCATCCGTGACCTCCTACAGAGCCGAGTCGAACTCAAACTCGGCGACGCCTTCGAATCCGAGATCGACCGCAAGCGCGCCGCGTTGGTTCCGGCCGGCCGACCGGGACGGGGATTGTCTGCCGACGGCCTCCACATGCTGGTCGGGCTACCCCGCGTCGACGGTGTCGACGAGGCCCAGACGGCGACCGAAGGACAGCGCGACTTCATCAGCCGGGTGTCGGCCGCGTGGCGCGGACCGCGGGCTGCGGAGGTACGAATGCTGCCGGGCGACTTGCCGTTGAGCGCGCTGCCGCCGGTGTCGTACGACCGCGACCGCAAGTCGGTGCCGTGGGCGATCGACGAACTCGACCTGGCACCGGTCACGTTCGACCCCAAGGCCGAACCGCACCTGGTGATCTTCGGAGCGCCGCAGTCGGGCAAGTCCACGACCCTGAGGGTCGTCATCGACGGGCTGCTGAAGCGGTACACGCCGCAGGAGGCGAAGTTCCTCGTGCTGGACTACCGGCGGTCGCTACTCGGGTTCATTCCCGACGAGTACCTCATCCGGTACGCCCCGAGTCAGCAGTCGGGAATCCAAGCCTGCAAGGACGTGGCTCCCGCCTTGACCGCGCGGGTGCCAGGTCCCGACGTCACCCCTCAGCAACTGCGCGACAAGTCGTGGTGGAAGGGTCTCGAGGTGTTCGTCGTCGTGGACGACTACGACCTGGTCGCCACCTCGATGAGCAACGCCCTGCAACCGTTCGTCGAATTCGTCAGCCTGGCTTCGGATATCGGCTTCCACTTGCTGATCGCCCGCGGGATGGGCGGCGCCGGTCGAGCCGTCATGGACCCGATCGTCGGGCGGATCAAGGACGCCGCCAACCCCGCGTTGATCATGAGCGGCTCGAAGGACGAAGGCGTCCTCTGGGGCAACGTCCGCCCGGCTCCTCTACCTCCCGGCCGCGGCACGTTGGTCAACAGGGCCGGCGCAATCTTGGTCCAGGTCGCCAACCTTCCGGCCGAGTCGTGATCCGGGCCGATCCCCCGGGCCGGGCTGACGGAGCGCGCGCGGGGCGCTGGCTGCGGACCGTGTTCGCGGTCCTCGCCGGGATGCTCTTGATCGCACCCTCTGCCGTACCCGCACACGCCGCCGGTGTGTCCATCCTCGACTCGGCGTGGTGTGGGCAGCCCTCGGGCAACGGCGCGCACATCGGCGTGCCGGACAACGCGTGGCACATCGACCGCCTGCAAGTGAAGAACGTGTGGGACCGTCAGGATGCCCAGGGACGCAATGTCACGGGGGCTGGGGTGCGGGTCGCGGTGATCGACACCGGGGCCGACGTGAAGTTCTCGCCGTACCTCACCGCACGTTCGCCCAAGGTCGGCGAATCGACCGAATGGCTGCCGGATTGGCAGGCCTACGATCTCGTCGGCGATCCCAACGATCTCCAGCCTGGCAAGGTGAATTGTGACCACGGCACGCGCGTCGTGTCGCTGATCAACGCTCAGGACCTGCCGGGTGACGACTCCAACTTCTCCGGCATCGCGCCCAATGCCAAAGTGATCCTGCTGCGGGCGCTGAAGACGTCGAACCAGACCGAGGACCAGGGCCCGATGATCAGGGCGATCGACTACGCGATCAGTCTCAAGGTCGACGTGATCAACATCAGCCAGGCCGGGAGTCACCGGGCCGATCTGGAGGCTGCCGTGCAGCGGGCCTTGGCGGCCGGCATCATCGTCGTCGCGTCGGCGGGCAATGCCGGGCCGGTGGGACCGTCGTACCCTGCCGCCTATCCGGGCGTGATCGCCGTCGGGATGACCCGCAAGACCGATGCGCCGCACCCGTCGTCGCAGGCAGATCCGGCCCGCATGCAGGTCACTGTCGCGGCCCCCGGAGACGGGATCGTGGCGCTCCTGCCGATGGTCCGCGGCGACGGAAACGGGTTCTCGGGTACGCCGCAGAACCCGCTCGAGCTCGTCAAGACGAGAAACGCGTGGAACGCGCAGGAGGGCACGAGCTTCGCCGCTCCCATCGTCACCGGGGTCGTGGCGTTGATGGTGCAGAACGAGTTGGCTGCCGGTCGTACCCTCACCCCGGCCGAAGCCCAACGTCGCCTCGAGACCACCGCCGATCCGCCGCCCGGTGCCGTACCCGATCCACAACTCGGGTACGGCCTGGTCAACCCGGAGCGGGCCGTGTTCGGGCCGTACCCGGCCGCGCCCAGCAGCGTGCCGTCGTCTGCGGCTACGACCCCGGGACCACTCGCCGTACCCGCCCGAGGCGATCGCACGCCCATGCTGATCGGCGTCGGAGCCGGGTTGCTTGCGCTGCTCCTGGTTCTGGGTGGAGTCGCGGCCAGCGAGGCCATCCCGGCCATGCGCAAGCGGCGGTTCAAGCCGGCCCAGGACCGGTGAGCATCGGTGAAACGTCCACACCTGTTCAGAAGTCGACTGGAATTCCAACCGACGCGGTTGTACGAGCCGACGGTGTGGCATCGCAGTCATCGGTACGGAATCGGGCTCATCGTCGCCTCGACGTTGCTGATCGCGCTGGTCGGCTTTCTCGGGCCGTCGGCCGTGACGTTGTCGCTCGGCGCGCGCAACGGGAGTCTGTTGCCCCCCTACTACGTGCCCACGGGCTGGGACGTCGATCTCGGAGAATGGCCAGCCGTCGTCGGGCTGTGGGTGTTCATCGCGGCGGGCGCGGTCGGGTTCTGGGTCGCGCGACGCGCGATCCTGGACGGGTGGCGACCGCGGCCGGCACGGCTGTTGGGGTTGGGCGTCGTCCTCAACGTGATCGTCAGCCTCGTCCCTCCGATGACGTCGGCCGACGTGTTGATGTATGCCGCGTACGGAAGGTTGCAGCTCCTCGGGCGTGATCCGTACGAGATCACCGTCGGCGAAATCTTCCGCACCCAGTTCGACCCGGTGCTCGCCGTGACCGAGCGGCCGTGGCAGGACACGCCCAGCGTGTACGGCCCGATCGTCTCCTTCAGCCAGTTGCTTGCCAACCGGCTCGGCGGACCGAACATGCACGATGTGGTCTTCTGGCTGCAGATGATGTGCCTGATCCCGATGTTGGCGATTGGGCTGATCCTGTTCCGGATGTCTGCGGGAAATCCGTTGCTGCAGACTCGGGTGGCGTTGTTCACCCTGGTCAATCCGGCGATCATCTGGGCGGTTGTGGCCCAGGCCCACAACGAGTCGCTCGCGGTCGTGTTCGCTGTTGCTGCTCTGGCGGCCATGCGCCGATGGCCGTGGCTGGCTGGGGTCCTCATCGGGATCGCCGGGGCGGCCAAGGTGAACATGGTCCTGTACGGCATTGCCATGCTCTGGGGGTACCGCCGAGAACCGCGCAAACTCTTCCAGCTCGGCGTGGGGGCGGTCGTACCGCTGGTGGTGTGTTACGTGCTGTGGCAGCCGGCGGCACTGATCTCGGCGTCGCGGAACACGACGTACGTCAACGCCGGTGCCTGGGCCGGACCCGTCTACCAGGTGTTGATCCGCTTCCTGATCCCGAGCGCGACGCTGTTGATCATCAACGTGATCGGCGTCGTCGGCTGGGTGGTGGTCGGATGGATGCTGTTCCGGCTGGTGCCCTGGCGCGCCCTGCCCGGCATCGAGGACGGACTCGAACCCTTCCACGACCCGCCGACCGTCGCGGCCCGGACAGCGGCGATCCTCTACGTCTCGTGGCTCGTCACGACCCCGAATTCCTTTTCATGGTACGACTTGCTCGCCTGGGCTCCTCTGGCGTTGGTCATGGGCAGCAGGATCGACCTGTACCTGCTGTGGCGCACGACGTGGTTGTCCGCCGCCTTCGTCACGGGTCGGGACATCGAGTTCTCGCAGGCGGTGAGCTGGACCGGGGCGCGGGTACGGGACACGCTCTGCGTCATCGCCCAGATCCTCGTCGTCGTGTGGATCTTCCGCTGGTATCGGCACGAGCATCCCCGTAGCCGACCGGCGCCGGAGGCCTCGTCGGTTGCGTCCGCGATCGGAGAGCCAGGATCGCCACTGCCGTGACGGCGCACCGATTGCCCCGTGACTTCCGCACATCGGCCCGGATCGAGAGGCTGAGATCGATCTTCCTCGCCGACCTGGTCAGGGTGGACGACGAGGCAGCCGCCCGGGACGTGATCGCCGCCGTGAGGAAGTCGTACCCGGATGCGAGACATCACTGCTCGGCCTTCGTGCTCGACGACCCGGGCGCCCAGGTGATCGAGCGGTCGAACGACGACGGGGAGCCGCCGGGTACGGCAGGCGCCCCGATCTTGGCGGTGTTGAGAGGTTCCGGCCTGGTGAACATCGTCTGCGTCGTGACGAGATGGTTCGGCGGCGTGAAGCTGGGTACGGGTGGGCTGGCCAGGGCGTACGGCGATGCGACCTCGGCGGTGGTGGAGGGAGTGCCGAGGGTGGAGGTCGTTCCGATCGACCGGTGGTCGCTCACCGTTGACCATGCTGACGCGGGGCGGGTGACGAATGCCCTGCTGGGGGCCGGGCTGGGGGTCGAGGGGTCGTACGGAGTGCAGGTGACGTTGCTGTTGGCCGCCCGCGCTGGCGATGACGTACCCGCCCTCGTGGCGTCGCTCACCCACGGGGGCGGGGTGTTGACGTACCTCGGCACCGAGTCAGCCGAGCAGCCTGTCTCGTGAGGAGTGGCCGGTTCGGTTGATGTGTCCACCATCCGACCGCGTGAGTATCGCGACTCGGATCCCTCCGATAGGTTCGTCAGCGTCCGGCACAGGAAGGGAGACTGGGGCGATGTTGCGTGCGTCCTCTTCCTGCTGCTGTCGCTGTCGCTAGAGCGTTCAGCTGTAAAGGCGTCGGCCGGTCCGGACGCGCTGGACGCTCGACGCATCTCCTCACCTTTGAGTCACGCATCTTGGCACACAGAAACGGAACATTCATGGCGATTCTCAACAACATCACCGAAGCGGTCGGCAATACACCGGTCGTCAAGCTCAACAAGATTGCCGGCGACAATGCAACGGTCGCCCTCAAACTTGAGTTCTACAGCCCGGCTAATTCGGTCAAGGATCGAATCGGTGTCGCGATCATCGACGCGGCCGAGGCAGACGGCAGCCTCAAGCCCGGCGGCACGATCGTCGAGGCCACGTCGGGCAATACCGGAATCGCGTTGGCCATGGTCGCCGCGGCTCGGGGCTACAAGCTGGTGCTGACCATGCCCGAGTCGATGTCGAAGGAACGGAGGGCACTGCTACGTGCCTTCGGGGCCGAACTGGTCCTCACCCCTCCGCCCGAGGGTATGCGGGGTGCTGTCGAGCGCGCCAATGCGATCGCCGAGGAGCGTGGCGCTGTGCTCGCGCGTCAGTTCGCCAATCAGGCGAATCCGGCCATTCACTACAAGACGACCGGCCCCGAATTGTGGAACCAGACCGACGGCACGATCGACATCCTGGTGTCTGGCATCGGCACGGGCGGTACGTTGACCGGCGCCGGGCGCTACCTGAAGGAGCAGAAGCCCGACATCCAGATCATTGCCGTCGAGCCGGCCGAGTCGCCGATCCTGTCCGGGGGCAAGCCTGGCCCGCACAAGATTCAAGGCTTGGGCGCGAACTTCGTTCCTGAGGTGCTGGATCGGTCGCTGTATGACGAGGTCGTGACGGTCAACGCCGAGCAGGCCGTGGAAACGGCTCGTGCCCTGGCGACCGAGGAAGGCATTCTCGGTGGCATTTCCGCCGGCGCGATCGCTCGTGCGGCGATCGATGTCGCTGCTCGTCCCGAGAACGCCGGCAAGGTCATCGTGGCGATCGCCCCCGATTTCGGTGAGAGGTACCTGTCCACCGTTCTGTTCGAGGGACTCGTCGACTGATCTAGGTCTAGGTCAGCCCAAGGCTCGGGGTTGGTCCGAGGATGGGCTTGTGCCAGCGGCGCCCGGGATTTCCCGGGCGCCGCTGGCGTTCGTACGAAAAGACGGTCGGCGACGCCGTGCGTACCGAAGTCGAACGTGGGGAGTCCCGCGCGGCGCTCTGGGTACGTGTCGGAGTCGGAGTCCAGGGAGTCAGGCGCTCACGTGTACCGAAACTGCCTGCAGGAACACTGTCTGCGCCCGCCCGCGTTCAAAGTCGGTTGGGCTGCTGTCTCAGGGGCAGTTTGGGTACCAGATCGACTGCTTCTTCGGTGAGGTGGCGACGGTCATCACCTCCGCGACGGACGTGGGGATGAGGATCGCGTGCCCTCTGCGACATGCCACGCCGGCGGGCCGTCCGTGGCAAGCGGTGGCGCAACGCCCCTTGGGTGACGCGCGCCCTCCGGCCCTGTGCCGCCGGGCCGGCACTCTGGTGTACCGAAACTGCCCGCAGAAACCCGATTTGCGCGTTCAAAGTCGGTTGGGTGCCGTCTCAGGGGCAGTTTGAGTACCAGATCCGCGTCGAGTAGGTCCGCAGATTGCCCCTTGGGGTGGGGCATGACCCGTTGGCGAATGAATCTCGACCGACGGTCCGCGAACTTGTCCCTCGACGAAGTCGACAGAACTGCCCTGGACGACGCCCAGGCGGACCTGCTCGGCCGTCTGGTCCGCATGTAGGAATGTCAAGCTGATCTGGCCCCGGTGTGACGGTCTGTTTTGGCCCCGGCTTTGGTGGTGGTGAGACGGTAGCTGGTGGTGCCGGTTTCGATGATGGTGCCGTTGTAGGTGAGTCTGTCGATGATGGCGGCGCAGAGGCGGGGGTCGGTGAAGGTGCGG
>JBDHZQ010000113.1:0-8340 GCA_039811945.1 Propionibacteriaceae bacterium | reverse complement strand
GCCGGTGTCGACGAGCACGATCTCGTAATTCTCGTATCGGGTCAGCAGCAGGATCGACTCGATGCAGCGTCTCACCACGTCGAGCTGGTTGCGGCTCGGAATCACGATCGAGACCTTGGGCTCGCCGACGACCGGGTAGCGCAACTGCCACACGTCGGTTTCGTCAGCAGGAGCGATGACGACGTCGGGTCGTCCCTCGGAAGCGGCCGCGGACTCGAGTACCTGCCTCGCCGACGCGTCGGGCACGTGCACGAGGCTGCCGGCCACCCGACCACCGACGATGCCGGTGGTGCTCGCCACGGTCGCGGCGGCATCGGTCGCCCGCAGGTGCAGATCCCACAGTTCACCGCCGTCGATGTCACGCAGGCCGCCCAGGCGGCGGACCAACGACGTTCGTAGCAGGGTGACGGAACCCAGGTACGGGCAACTCCTCAGGAGCTCGGGATTCCAGTCGGGCTTGAAGAAGGGTGCCCGCCGACGGGTGCGCCAGCCCCCGCCACGGGTCTGGGTCACGTAGGCCAGGTCGTCCCCGCCGTAGACGACGTCTGCCGTCACTGTCCGGGACAGCGCCTCGGCGAGGTCGTAGAACGAGGTGGGGTACACCACGTCGTCAGGTGTCAGGAAGAGGACGAAGTCCCCCAGGCTCCGAGCCAGACCGGCATTGAGGCGGTCGGCTCTCGATCCCTCGGCCACCACCATCCTGGCCCGCTGACCTTCGAACCGGCTCGTGCTCACCGTCCACCGCCGGTCCGCAACGACCGTCAACTCCCAGTGCTCGTACACCTGGGCTGCGAGACCTTGGAGGCTGCGCTCGAGGTCGTCTTCCTCGTACCCGCACACGTCCAGGACCACCCCGATGTAGTGCTGACGAGGCCATTCGCGTGACTCCAGGCGATGTTCGGCCAACGCGCCGCTGCGCAGACGGTGAGCGGCCACCCACTCGGTGTAGGCGGCCCGCTGCGAGCTCCGACGGTTCGACACGTCGAAGTACGCCCGACGGGCCGCGTCAGCGACTCCCGGGAAGCGCCGCGCTCCCCATCGCACTGTGGTCGAAAGGGCCGATTTGACGCTCCCGACGATCGACTCAGGCATCGCCCACGGCCTTCAGCCCCTCGTATCGCTTGATCCACGCGATCACCCGTAAGGTCACGGGAAGGAAGAACACTTCGACTGCGACCTTGTACACGTAGCCGACGAGAATGTAGTTGACCAGGGTGCCGGCCGAGACGATGCCGGCGAAGGCGATCGTGCAGAACAACGCAGTATCGGCCATCTCGCCCGCCAGGGTGGACGACACGAGCCGCCACCAGAGGCTGCCCGGTCGGGCCCGGTTCTTCAGCCGTACCACCACGGAGGCGTTGAGGAACTGACCGGCCAGGTAGCCGATCAAGCTCGCGATCACGATCCGCGGAACGAAGCCCAGCACCGCGTGCCAGGCGTCCTGGTTCGGCCACTCTGGAGCTGGTGGCGCGGCGTCGACGAGCAGGAACGTGACGCTGGCGAGCAGTGCCACGCCGAAGCCCAAGAGGATCGCCTTGCGGGCGCGGGCCATGCCGTACACCTCAGCCAGCACGTCGCCGAAGATGTAGGTCAACGGGAACAGCAGCGCTCCGCCGTCCGTGACGATCGGCAGCACCGGAAACCCGAAGACCTCCCACTGAGGGCCAAAGGCAATCAGCTTCGTGGCCCCGATGTTCGAGATCAGCAGCAGCGAGCAGAACAGCGCGAGGACGACGTCGTAGAGGCGCGGATGCCGCGGTATCCGGGCGTGAACCGGGGTCAGGCCGAGGGTCGCGGGGCTCGTCACCGCAGCATCGTAGAACGCTTCGACGACGCCGCCCCGATTCAAGCCGGCGCTGGTCATTCGTGGCAGGATCGTTCCATGGACAGCGAGCTCGACCACATGCCCGAAGAGTCCGAGCAACTCGACCAGTTGCAGGCGGACGATTCGCTCGTCGACCGGGGGGTCGCCGACGTTCTCGACGAGGGCTACACGACGCCGGAGCACTGGTCGGTCGCAGAGGGGTACGGCAACACCGCGGCCGAGATGCGGCGTGGCGAATCGCTCGACATGAAGTTGGCAGCCGAGGTGCCGGACAACAGCGAAGACCTCGGTCCGTGGCGCGACGATCCGTTCGAGCGGCGCGAGGTCGGCCGGCGTCGGGCCGGGCGACTGGTCGATGCCAACCACGGGTACGGAGGCGAGGACCACGACAGCGAAGTGTTCGCGTTCGCGGTCGGCATCGACGGCGGGGCAGCGAGCGCCGAGGAAGCCGCGATGCACGTGATCGACGACGACGACGTTGACGACTGAGCTCTATCCGCCGATCGAGCCGTACCGCAGCGGCTTGCTCGACGTCGGCGACGGACAATCGCTCTACTGGGAGGAATCTGGCAACCCGGTCGGCAAACCCGTCGTCTTTCTCCATGGCGGTCCCGGCGGTGGGGGATCGCCTGAGCCGCGGCGCTTCTTCGACCCGAGCCGGTACCGGATCGTGGTGTTCGACCAGCGCGGGTGCGGCCGATCGATCCCCCACGTGAGCGCTCCCGACGCGGACCTGTCCACCAACACGACCTGGCACCTGGTCGCCGACGTCGAACGGCTCCGCACGCTGCTGGGAATCGAGTCGTGGCAAGTGTTCGGCGGCTCGTGGGGGAGCGCGCTGGCGCTCGCCTATGCCCAGACTCACCCCGAGCGGGTGACCGAGCTGGTGTTGCGCGGGATCTTCACGTTGCGTCGTTGGGAACTCGACTGGTTCTACAACGGCCCTGCGGGTCTGGTCAGGCCCGAGTGGTGGCACGTCTTCTGCGAACCGATTGCCGACCGTGCGGTCGACGGTCTCGAATCGACTGCGTCGGGCCGAGACAACATTGCCGCCTACCACGCGTTGCTCTTCGACCCCGATCCCTCGATTCACGTCCCCGCCGGCGTCGCGTGGACGACGTGGGAATCGGCCACTGTCACCCTGGTCACGGACTCACAGCGGGTGGCCGAACAAGCCGAACCGGCGAGCGCGCTGGCCTTCGCCCGGATCGAGAACCACTTCTTCTCCCACGGCGGCTGGCTGCGCGAGGGCCAGCTGATCGCGGACGTCGACAAGATCCGCCACATTCCGTGCGTCATCGTCCAGGGTCAGTACGACGTCTGCTGCCCGCCGAGAACGGCGTACGACCTGGCCGAAGCGTGGCCGGAGGCGGACCTCCGGGTGGTGCTCGCCGGTCATTCGGCCTTTGAACCGGCGATCGCTGCGGAACTCGTGGCCGCGACGGACGCTTTCGCCGGGTCGGCCCAGGGATGCGCCTGAGGACTGTCGGAAGGTCCACGTACAGTCTTGACGCATGGGGACTGTGGTCATCAGCGGCGAGCTCCACGACGCGCTCGCTGCGGCATCGAAAGGACTGATCGGGCGGGCGCTGCAACTGTCCGACGACGACTGCCGAGCACCGTCTCGGCTCCCGGGCTGGTCGAGGGGACACGTGCTCACTCATCTGGCCCGCAACGCCGACGCGATCAGGGGTGCGATCGAGAACGCGATGGCCGGCCAACCCGCGGTGATGTATCCCGGTGGCCCGGCCCAGCGCGACGCCGACATCGCAGCCGGTGCCGAACGGGGTGCGCTGGCCCTGATCGAAGACCTGGACCTGGCCTGCAGCCGGCTCTGGAGCACGTGTGACGACCTGACGCCCCAAGTCGCGGCCTCGGCGGTCGAAGGCCGGCCGGGCCTGACCATCGGTGACCTGCCCGTTGCCCGACTGTACGAGTTGGTGATCCACCAGGTCGATCTCGACGTCGGATTCGGGATCGACGACATCCCGACCCACGTGGTGCCGGTGCTATTGGATTGGGCGTGCAGGCGCCGGAGTGCCGTACCCGGAGTCGAACTCCATCCCAGTGACGCGGCCGGATCGTTCACGATCGGGTCGGATCCCGTCGTCGAGATCACGGCTCCGGCGGCTGATTTGCTGGGCTGGATCACCGAGCGGGGTCCCGCGATCCCGGGCGGTGAACACGTCGTGTTGTCGGAGTAGCGGCCGAATCTCGGTTCCCAGTTTCCGGCCCTCTGGCTAGGCTGTATGCCAGCCCTGCCACGAAAGGATCGTCCCTGAAAGCCACCGACACAGTCCGCTCCGACATCGAAGCCGAGCGACGGATCCGGATCCCCGCGTCGATATCGATGGTGAGCATCCTGGGCACCTCGGACGAATTCCTTCGCATCCTCGAACGCGAGCTGTCCGCCGAAATTCATGTGAGAGGAAATCTCGTCACGGTCAGAGGGGACGCGCACGACGTCAGCCAGGCCGTCGACGTGTTCACCGAGTTGGTCACGATCCTGCGAACCGGCCAGGGGCTCAGCGGAGCCGACGTGGAACGGGTGGTCGGCATGACACAGGCCGCCGACGAGGTCCGCCCGGCCGAGGTCCTGACTCAGAACATCCTCTCCAACCGGGGCAAGACCATCCGGCCGAAGACTCTCAACCAGAAGCGGTACGTCGATGCCATCGACCAGCACACGGTCGTCTTCGGGATCGGACCCGCAGGCACGGGGAAGACGTACCTCGCGATGGCGAAAGCCGTAGCCGCACTGCAGGACAAGCGTGTCAACCGGATCATCCTGACCCGGCCGGCCATTGAGGCGGGCGAACGATTGGGATTTCTCCCCGGCACGCTCAACGACAAGATCGACCCGTACCTGCGCCCGTTGTACGACGCGCTCCACGACATGGTGGATCCAGACTCCGTGCCGCGCCTCCTCACGGCGGGAACGATCGAAGTGGCGCCCCTGGCGTACATGAGGGGGCGCACGCTCAACGATGCGTTCATCATCCTCGACGAGGCGCAGAACACGTCGATGGAGCAGATGAAGATGTTCCTCACCCGTTTGGGCTTCGGATCGAAGATGGTCGTAACCGGTGACGTGACGCAGGTCGACCTCCCGGCCGGACAACGGTCGGGGTTGCGGGAGGTTCAGCACATCCTCGACGGCGTGGACGACGTCACGTTCTGCCAACTGACGAACCACGATGTCGTACGGCACAAGCTGGTCGGCCGGATCGTGGCCGCGTACGACCGGTACGAATCGGTGCTTCCGCAGCGAAAGGACCGGCGGTGATCGACATCAACAACGAGTCGGGCCTGCCCGCCGACGAACTCGGTCTCGTCGCGCTTGCCCGATTCGCCCTGGCCAAGCTGCGCATCCACCCGCAGGCCGAGGTCTCGATCCTGCTCGTCGACGAGCAGACGATGAGCGACTACCACGAGCGGTTCATGGACGAACCCGGACCGACCGACGTGCTCAGCTTCCCGATGGACGAGCTCCGGCCACCGAAGGACGACGAAGAACCCCCTGCGGGGCTGCTCGGCGACATCGTGTTATGCCCGGCAGTGACCGCCAGACAAGCCGCTGACAACGGCCGGAGCGCCGACGAGGAAGCCGAGTACCTACTCGTGCACGGGCTCTTGCACCTGCTCGGCTTCGACCACGCCGAGGCCGAAGACAAAAGGGTGATGTTCGGCCTGAACGATTCCATCACCGCGGCCTGGACTGCCGAACGAGACCTGCGTCGGTGAGGTCGCGTACACTGCCGCGCATAGCTGTCCCCGACGTGAAGTGATGTGACCTGACCACGTGACCCAGTGGATCGAGATCGGCCTCGCCGTCCTTTTCGTCTTGCTTTCGTCGATGTTTGCCACGATCGAGGAAGCGTTTGCGGCGATGTCCAAGGGACGCGCCAAACACCTCGTCGAGGAAGGCGTCAAGGGGGCTGCCCGCGTCGAACAGATTTCCGAGGACCCCGCGCCGACCGTGACCACCGCGTTGTTCCTGCGGATGGTCTCAGAGGCGTTGACCGTGGTGACGGTCGGCCTGTTGTCGGTGCGGTGGATCGAGTCGATCCCGTGGCGGATCGCTTTCACGGTGGCTGTGTCGGTCGCCATGCTGTTCGTGTTCGCGGGGGTGGGCGGCCGTACCTTGGGTCGCCAACACGCGACCAGCTTCACTCTCCGGTTCGCCCCGTTGATGAACGTGCTGACGACCGTGCTGTTCTTCGTGCCGCAGATCATGATCGTGTTGGGCAACTGGATCACCCCGGGCCGTGGATTCCCCGACGGGCCGTTCGCGTCCGAGGACGAGCTCCGCGAGTACGTCGACCAGGCCGAGGCGTCGAACCAGATCGAGGCCGAGGAACGGCGCATGATCCACTCGGTGTTCGAACTCGGCGACACGATCGTCAAGCAGGTGATGGTGCCCCGGCGAGAAGTCGTGTTCATCGAAGCCCACAAGACGTTGCGGCAGGCGACCTCGTTGGCGCTGCGTTCCGGTTTCAGCCGCGTTCCCGTCACCGGCCCCGCTGGGCTCGACGATGTGCTCGGAATCGTCTACCTCAAAGACATCATGAAGCGCATGTACGACAATGCCGGGGCTCAGACGTCCGAGCTGGTGACCTCGCTCATGCGACCCGCCGTATTCTGCCCGGACTCAAAACCGGTCTTCGACTTGTTGGAGGAGATGCAGGCGGCTCGCAGCCACGTGGTGGTGGTCGTCGACGAGTTTGGGGGTACGGCGGGGCTGGCCACGATCGAGGACATCCTGGAAGAGATCGTGGGCGAGATCGTCGACGAGTACGACGACGAAATCCCTCCTGTCACACCGATCGGCGAAGGCCGATTCCGAGTCTGGTCCCGCCTGCCGTTGGACGACTTGGGCGAGTTGTTCGGGCTGGACCTCGATGACGAGGATGTCGATTCGGTCGGGGGGATCATGGCGAAGCAACTTAACAAGGTCCCCATCCCGGGAGCGGTCGTCGAATGGCAAGGGCTGGAGCTCATCGCCGATCGACCGTCGGGGCGTCGCAACCAGATCGGTACGGTGCTGGTGCGCAGCATAAGAGACGACGAAGCCACCGACGCCGCGACGGATTTCGCCCGGTCGGCCAAGCCCGAACGTAGTCAGGAAACCTCATGACGCACCGTTCGGGATTTGCCTGCTTCGTCGGTCGGCCCAACGCGGGTAAGTCGACGCTGACGAACGCCCTCGTCGGGCAGAAGATCGCGATCGCCTCGTCGAAGCCGCAGACGACCCGACACGCGATCCGCGGGATCGTCACCAGGCCCGATGCCCAGTTGGTGCTGGTTGACACGCCGGGACTGCACCGCCCACGGACCCTGTTGGGCGAGCGGCTCAACCAACTTGTACGAGACACCTGGTCGGAGGTCGACGTTGTCGGCGTCTGCCTGCCCAGCGACCAGCGGGTCGGACCTGGCGATGCCTTCATCGTGGGTGACGTCGCGAAGCTCACCAAGAAGCCGAAGCTCATGGCGTTGGCGACCAAGACGGATCTGGTGTCGCCCCAGCGACTGGCCGAGCATCTGATCGCCATCCATGCGCTGGAGGAGTCAGCCGGCGTCCGGTGGGAACATATCGTCCCGGTGTCCGCAGCCACGGGAGAGAACGTCGAGCTGGTGGCAGACCTCCTGTGCTCGATGCTGCCGGAGGGCCCGGCGTACTATCCCGCCGGCGTGCTGACCGACGAGCCGACCGAGACCCTGGTCGCCGAGTTGATTCGCGAGGCGGCGTTGGAGGGGGTCCGCGATGAATTGCCCCATTCGATCACCGTCGTGATCGACGAGATGGGGCTGCGCGAGGGGAGGCCGGAGGACCGCCCGCTGCTCGACGTCTTCGCATCGATGATCGTGGAACGTGATTCGCAGAAGGGCATCCTCATCGGCCACAAGGGCGAACGGCTCAAGGACGTCGGTTCGCGGGCCCGGGCTCAAATCGCGGCGCTGCTGGGTACCCCGGTTCATCTCGACCTGCGGATCAAGGTGCTGAAGGACTGGCAGCGCGACGCCAAGCACCTCAACCGGCTCGGCTTCTGATCGGTCGGCTCGACCTGAGGAGCGCTTCCTGAGGAAGCGCTTCCTTACCGCGTCGATCGTCCTCCCAGACAACCGGTGATCGACGCGCCAAGGGCGGCGATGCCGATCGTCGAGGACGGGATTAACCCGCCGCAGCCTGGAAGGCGAGGATGCGTCGTACGGCTTCGGCGACGGTCTGTGGGCCGGCGGCCAGCGACAACCTGATCGTGCGGTTGCCATGGACCGAGTCGAAATCGACGCCTGGGGTGATCGCGACGCCGGTCGTGTCCAGCAGCGCCGAGCACCAGGATCGGGAATCGGGGAAGCGGCCCAGAACTGGCGCGATTCCGGCGTACACGTAGAACGCGCCGTCGGCCGGAGCCACGTCGACCCAACCGAGCCGGTCCAGGGCATCCAGGACGATCGTGCGAGCTGCAGCGAAATCAGCGACGGCGGCATCGGCCTCGCGATAGCTCTCGTCGTCG
>JBDHZQ010000112.1:0-8345 GCA_039811945.1 Propionibacteriaceae bacterium | reverse complement strand
GCCGAGCAGTGCGACGTTCGGGCCGGGGGAGCGGTGGTGGACGGGCCGCATGGCGTTGAACAGGTGGGTGGCTCCGGAGGCGCCGGCGGCCAGGGCCTCGACGACCGTCTCGTAATCGGCGGCGGTGTGCCCGATCGCCGCGACCACGCCGCGAGCAGCGAGCAGACGGCACGCCTCGATGCCGCCGGGACGCTCGGGGGCAAGCGTCACCATGCGGATCGTGCCTTCGCCGGCAGCGAGCAGGCGTTCGACGTCCTCGCGGTGAGGGTCGCGCAACAGTGACACAGGATGTGCGCCGTGGAAGTCCTCGCTCAGCCAGGGGCCTTCGAGGTGGATTCCGGCCAGTTCGCCGGCCCGCACGTACGGCACGAGCCGGCGGATTTGCTTCTCGAGCACGTCGAGCGGCTCGGTGACCAGGCTGGCGATCAGGGTCGTCGAACCTGCCCGCCGATGGGCCGCGATCGCGACGTCCGGGTCCTCGGCGAACGAGGCTCCGCCGCCGCCGTGGTTGTGCACGTCGACGAGCCCTGGTGACACCGTCGTGACGGTCAGGTCTGCCGTACCCCCACCCCACGGGCCGACCTCGGCCACCGTGCCGTCGCGCAGCAGCAGGCCGCCGGGCGAGAACACCGATCCCGCTGTGACAAGGCTGTCTGCCCGGATCAGAACGTCGGTCATGACCCATCCCTCATGTCACCCACCGTATCGGTCGGCATCTGGGAGGCGGATTCGGGTGCGGGCGGCAGGTCGCGGAGGGCAGCCTCGGAGGTACGGACGCGCCGCCCGACCGGACGCTCGATGTGCCGGGCCCACAGCGCCAAGGTGCCCACCCAGAGCGCCGACATGGACTGGTTGAGCCAGGTGCTGTTCATCATCGTCAACACGGGGAAGATCACGACCGCGATCAGGGTCCACAACGCCACGGCACGTTCCGGCGAGGCCAGTTCCGATCCTGCCGTCCGGCGCAGTCGCCCGAGCGCCCATTTCGCGAGACCGATCAGCGTGAGCACGACGGCGACGAAGATGCCGACGCCGTACTGGGAACCGATCTCCACCAACGCGGCATGAGGATTGACGATCCCGTGGGTGAAGTACGGCATGGTCTGGGTGCTCATGACATAGGGGTAGCCGTCGGGCCCGACGCCGATCCACGTCGAACGCCGCAGCATGACGACTCCGTTGAGCATCAGGTTGAGCCGGTCGCCCGACGAGTAGAGGTACTCGCTGCTGGCATGGAACAGGTTCTGGAACTGGCCGACCAGATTCAGCAGGAAGGCCCGTCCCGGGGGCAGCGCGAACACGGCGACGATGCCGAGCGGGATTCCGATCCGACGCGTCCATCTGTGCAGCGACAACCACACGATCCCGACGATCCCGAGCAGTCCGAGACCGAGGGTAGAGCCCGTATGAAGGACCACGTACGGCATGGGCACACAGACGACGACGTACGCCCAGCGCAGTCGCCGGTCGTGTTCCAGCGAGTGTCCGACCGCCATGACGATCGCCGACATCACGAGCACGGCGGCCAGTTGGTTCGGGTTGTGGAACGGTCCTGCGATTTGTCCCCACTCGAAGTCGAGGTCCTTCTTCGACTCGGGCAAGTAGTAGTTCGGCAGCCGACGATCGGTCACGAGTTCCCACGCGTTGACGACGAGTACCAGGGCAGCGCCGTACAGCCAGCCGCGGGCGACGGTCAGCACCGTCTCCGAGGTGCGGTACAACTGCACCAACGCGACGGCGAGGCCGAACATCAGCCCGACCGCGAGCAGTTCGTACACCGCGGGCTGGAGGGGTGGGCGAGACCAGAAGTACGACCCGACCCCCGCGACTTGGAAGGCCACACCCAGACCCAGGACCACCCAGAACGTGCGCGACCGGTCCTGAAAGCGCCACCAATCCCAGGCCGCGGTCACGAAGAGCACGGCGACTGCGACTCTGAAGGCGAAGAACGATCCGACTCCGAGCAGGGGCCCACCCGCAGCCAGTGTGGGGAGCAGGATCAGGAACCAGCCCACCCACCGTGGGGTCGGGCGTTGACCGGCCCGCCGGACCGGTTTGGTGAGTTCTTTCAGTCCGCTGGGATCGGCAGGTACGGCAGAGCTCACGATTCGTTCCGTCTCGGCCATGAGGGACGCCCCTCGTCGCTTTGGGAGGTGTCGCCGTCGGTCAGGACAGTCGCGGCCGCGCCGTCGGGTTCGGCCGCCGCTCCGTCGCGATACCGCCGGGCGACGAACAGCGCCAACACGCAGAACACCAGCAACATCCCCGCCATGACGAGGGAGACGAGGCGAACCGTGGAGACCAGGTCGGCGTCGTGCCACCACAGCAGGCCGAGCGGTATGGCAGCGAAGACGAACGAGAAGACCATGAGCTCCAACTGCGCATCGACGACGAGAAACACCGACGAGATCGGCGAGGTGACGAAGTTGCAGAACAGCCACGGAACCAATGCGGCCGCCAGCACGCCGGCATCAGACCATGCCGAGCCACCCCACCAGGCGAACAGGGCCGGGGCCAGGAGGTAGATCAGTCCGAACGGCACGATGCCCAGCAGTGCCGATCTCACGATCGACTGTCGGACGACCCGTAGCATGTCCTCCCGACCGGTGACCGACAGTTTCTGGAAGAAGACCTGCTGCAGGGCGCCGTTGATCAGAGCGATCGGAGCCTGCAGCAGGGTCCAGGCCCGGCTGAACTGTCCCAGCGCTGCGATCCCGAAGCCAGCGCCGACCAGCATCGTGATGCCGTTGGTGCGGATCGCGTCAGCTACGGCCGTGGGTCCGTTGAGCAACGGCATGCGCCGATAGGCGCGCAGCAGGTGCGGCTGGTGTGGCCCACGAGCCTCGGCGAGCGATGGCCGTACCCGCCACCAGATCAGGCCCAAAGCGGCCAGCAGCCCCGCGAGCTGGCCCCCCAGCAGACCGAAGGTGCCCGTACGGGCGACGCCGAGACCGAGCTGGCCGACCCCGACGCCGACGGACTGGGCGATCTTGTTGCCAGCCATCTGGGTGTACTCCTGGCGGCGGTTCAGCCAATACCCGACGATCAACAGTTGCTGCATCGCCCAGGCGAGCGGGGCTGCCGCTGGAAGCCAGAACGCGACCTCCGAGCGGCGCTGCACGACGTCGGCGGTGTCGCCGGCCACGAGCAATCCCGCGATCGAGGACCTGGTCACGAACAGAACGACGAGGGCCAGCAGACAGACCGCTGCGTTGAGCCGGCTCGTCAGCGTGACCATGCGGCGGGCGTCGGATTCAGCCTGGGGCAGCACGATCGTCAGGTCGTAGCGAAGGGTGGCAACGGTGACGAGACCGCCGACGATGGCGAGGACGACGGCGTACACCCCGAACTCTTCGGCGGTGTAGACCTTGAGCAACACGATCTGGACCACCATGGTCACGACTTGAGCCAGGGCCGTACCCGTCATCAACTGCAGCACGTGGCGAAGGAACGTACTGCTGCGCAGTCGCCGAAGAATCGCCACCCGGTCAGCCTAGGACTCCGCGTGATCCGTCGGTCGAGGCTCGCGCGGCGTGGGCTGACTGGACGAAACCTTCCCGGGCCTGCTCGAGGGAGGTCTGAACAGCCAGGGCACGGACCGGGTCAGGCGTTCGAGCAGGAGAGCTCCCGCGATTCCTGCCACCGTGCCCGCCACCAGATGGACGGCGGGTTGGACGACTCCGAGCCGGGCCAGGACGACGCGCGTGCCTGCGGCGAAGATGATGTGGGCGAGGTAGACCTGCAGCGAGAGACGGCCGAGGGTGGCCAGCGGTGCCCCCGGCCGGATCCGGGCCAGCAACACCGACAGCGCCATGACGCCCGCGACTGCGGCGCACGAGCAGAGGATGCCCAGGGCGATGCCGCCCAAGTCACGCTCGGATCCCACGGTAGGAGGGATCACCTGGGTCAGGGCAGGCAACACCAGGACGAGTCCGATTCCGATCGTCGCGACCACGGCGAGGGGAGCGGTCGTGGTCCGGCGTGCGAGGGCGTGGAACCGGTCGTGGCCGACGAACGCGCCCGCGGCATAGAAGACGAGCAGAGCCAGGCCGCCGAGGCCGAACCAGGTCGGTTCCCAGCCCCACGCCGAGATCCCGAGGGCGACGACCAGACCGGTACCGACGAGGGACGAGAGCGTACGGCGCCACGGCCGGGCCGCAACGACGAGCACGGTCGCCACGATCAGGGCTGGCAGGAACCAGAGGTGTCCGAGCGGTCGCCACAGTTCGAGCACGCGTTCCCAGGAGACAGGTGTGTTCTTCAACCGGGACGTCATGATCTCGAACGCGCCCTCGATGAGCGTCCACACGCCAAAGAGGTACGCCAGGAGCCAGAGCCGGCGGCGGAGGTACGGTGCACGGCCGCTGCGCTCGACGCTTCGAGGCATGAGCAGTCCGATCGCGAACGCGAACACGGGCAAGTGAGTCAGGTAGAGCACCTGGTCGAGCCAGGACCAGAGGCCCGTCGCGGCGACGAGCTTCGCGGCGAACAGCCCGCGGAGCACGTGACCCGCCACCACGAGGATGATCGCGATGCCGCGAGCGACGTCGAGGCTGTCGTCCCGAGGCGATGGTGGCGCGCTGGTCACGGCGAAGCCCCGCCTGCGACCGCCGCACCCATCACATGTCCCCCCGATTCGGGTAAAAGCTTAACCTCGGTTGGGGATATGCCGGCGTCGTCCGGTCCGGCAGGTCTAGCGACCAAGGATCCCTAGCTGAGCATCTCGCGCACGAGCGGGACCACGCGTTCGCCGTACAACTGGATGCTGTCCAGGAGGTGTTCGTGCGCCAACGTGCCGGTGCTGACCTTCATGTCGAATCGGGACGCGTCGAGGGCCTTGATCCCCGCCGCGATCTTGCGGGCTGCGGTCTCGGGCGAGCCGACGACGGCCGAGCCGTACTCGATCTCGTGGAGGAACGAATCCCGGCTGGGCCGACCCCAGCCGCGCTCCGAGCCGATCCGGGTCGTCATCTCCAACCACGGTCGGTAGAAGCGTTCCCGGGCGAGTTCGTCAGTCTCGGCGATGTGGCCGTAGGAGTGGTAGCCGACGGCTTCCGGCTCCTGGCCGAACTGGTCGAGCGCCCGGCGGTACAGGTCGGCGAACGGGGCGAACCGGTCGACCGGTCCGCCGATGATTGCGAGCATCAATCTGAAGCCGTAGTGGGCGGCGCGGATCACCGATTGCGGGCTGCCGCCGACGGCCACCCAGGTCGGGATCGTGCCGAATTCGAGGGGTGGGTACAGGGTCGCGTGGGTGAGCGTCTGGGTGAGCTTCCCCTCCCAGGAGACCGGCTGCTGCTCGAGCAGCGCGGCCCACAGGGCGAGCTTCTCTTCGAACAGTTCCTCGTAGTTGTTGAGGGAGAATCCGAACAAGGGAAAGGATTCCGTGAACGATCCGCGGCCGAGGATGATCTCGGCGCGACCATTCGACACCGCATCGAGCGTCGAGTAGCGCTCGAAGACACGCACCGGATCGTCGGAACTGAGCACGGTCACCGCGCTGCCGAGCCGGATCCGGGAGGTCTGCGCCGCGATCGCGGCGAGCACCATCTCGGGAGACGAGATCGCAAAGTCGTCGCGATGATGTTCGCCGATCCCGATGAAGTCGAGCCCCACCTGGTCGGCCCGCACGCCCTCGGCGACGACGTTGCGGATGGTCTGGGCGTGGGTCAGCAGGGTGCCGTCGAGGCTCTTGGTGACGTCGCCGAACGTGTCGATTCCGAACTCGATGCTCACGCTCCTCCGAACATTCTTGATCGGTCAATGATTCCTGCTGCGTCGATCTCGTAGGTTTCGTGCATGACGTCGGTCGGAATCGTGGGTGCGGGCAAGCTGGGTACGGCGATCGGCCGGCTGGCCTCCCGGGCTGGGCTCGACGTGAGGATTGTGGGTACGGAGGCGGACGTTCTTCTCGAGGTCGTCGTGTCGACGCTGATGCCAGGCGCCGAGCTGACCGATCTCGGCCGGGCGGCCGAATCCGACGTGGTCGTGTTGGCATTGCCGTTTACGGCGGTGCGGTCGCTCGACCTGTCGCTCCTCGACAGCAGGATCGTGGTCGACGCGACCAACCATTGGTCTGCCACCGACGGTGAGATGCCGGAGTCGGCGGCAGCCCATCCGAGCAGTACCGCGTACGTGTCGTCGCTCAACCCCGCCATGCGCGTGGTGAAGTCGTTGAACCACATCGCCTACACCGAGCTGGACCGTGACGCACTCCCGGCGGGCCACCCGCTCCGGCGCGCGATGGCCGTGGCCTCAGACGACATCCAGGCCCGGGAATCGGTGGCCGGCCTGGTCGATCGCCTGGGCTTCGACCCCGTCGAGATCCCCGCCGCTGACGATTGGATGCTCCAGCCGCCGAGTCCGCTGTTCGGCGCCGAACTGACCAGGTCACAACTACTCGCCGCTGTCGCGCAGTCGCGGGGTTAGGCAGGGGGGTTGGGTCGGTCAGAACACGGAGAAGGCGGAGCCGTCTCGTCCGGCGAGGTAGCGAGCGGCGGCGAGGGCATGTCCGGTCAAAGTCAGAGCGTCGACGGTGACGTCGAGCGTCGCCCGTACGGCCTCGTCGGGAAACACGACCGGCAATCCGGTCGCAGCAGCGATGTCCGAGCCGTGGATCACCAACTCGAAGATGCGTGTCACGAGGTACTCGGATACGACCATGGCGCCGAACCTCGTAGCCACCACCGGATCTCCGTCGACGGCGTCCAGCGCCTCGCCGACCTGGCGACGGATCTCCGCGAAGGCCTTGGCCGGATCGTCACCCAACGCTCGACCGTCGGCGACGCCGCGGCCGGCGACCGCCTGGTGTACGGCGGCATCCATACCCTTGGCCCCGGCGAAGTAGTGGGCCGCCGTGGGAACGTCGACAGTCTCGCGCCGATCACCGAGGTAGTCGAGGACCGTCGTCATCGCCCGAGACGTGTGCCCCACCAGCGATCGGACATCCCACACTCCCAGGGCAGGAAGATCCCAATCTTGACTAGGAATTCGGGCCACGAGATCGACGACCGCGTCTGCCGTACCCAAAAAGACCGAACGGTTGTCCATGGGCGCAGTATGGCGATTGCGGTCGGCCGCGGAAAGGGGATTCGTGGCCCTGGCGTCGTCCAGCCACGGTGAGGTGGCGTTCAGGATCGCCAGTAGAGTCCAGTGCTGTGCCCGGCCGTTCTGCGCAGCAGCGTCTCGCTGTGTGGTTTGCGATGGGCCTGTTCCCGCTGGTCACCCTGCTCAGTCTGGTGACGTCGACGACCGAATTCGACGGCAGCCTCGGCCCGTACCCGCGCTTCCTCTGGGCAGGCGCGGTCGTCGTCGTCGTGGGCGTCGTCGCGCTCGCTAGGTCTCCCTCGCTGCGAGAGCGTCGTCCGCCGCTGTGGCTGGCCACAGGAGCGTTCGTGGCGCTGCTCGGGTACGCGGCACTCCGCACGCTCGGCGAGACGCGGGTCGTTAGCGTGGCGGGAACGCCGTACGACATCGCCGCGATCTGGGTCCTGATCCCCCTGCTCGAAGCGTTCCTCGCGCTGGCCGCCGGCGTGTTGATGGCCTTGGCGGTACCACCCGCCTGGGCCCGACCCCACCTGTTCCTGCTCTCTGGGCTGATCGTGGTGCTGTCGGCCGTCGCGTTCTTGCGAGCCCAGTACGACGACGAACCCAGCTCCCGGTTGTTCAGCGGACTCGGCGGTGCAGCGGTTCTGCACGTCCTGCTCTTGCTGTGCGTGGCGACCCTCTGCGGGCTGGCCTGGGAGGGCTTCAGGCGCGTCGCGTCGCTCGGATTGGGCGTAGCCGCCGCGGGGTTGCTGGTCGCTACGGGCTCCCGCGCGGGTGTCGGTTGCCTGGTGCTGTTCGCGGTGGTCCTGGTGGGGCGACGGATCCAGGCTGGTGGTCAGAGGGTACGGCTGGCGCGCCGGACCGCACTTGTGCTGGGTCTGGGTACGGCACTCGTGGCGGTGCTGGTCGCCTTCCTCCTGCGCGGGCAACTGCTCCGACTGGTATCGCTCAGCGACCCTTTGCGTGAGCAGAACGCGACGACGGGACTGGCGGCCGCGACCAGTTCGGTGGGGCGGATCCTGGTCGGAGTCGGACAGGGTGGCATCTGGCCGTGGTTCGCCGCGGAAGGTGGGGTCTACGCGGCCGACCCGAATGGCTTCGTGCAGACGCCGTACGGGGATGCCCTGACGAACCCGCATTCGCTGTACCTGGGCACGTTTGCCGAACTCGGGCTGGTGGGTTTGGCCTTGGTGGGGGTGCTGGTCGCCGTCGTCGTACGAGCAGCCTGGCGAGCTCGTACGGCCAACCCGCTGCGGCTGTCCATCCTGACGGCGCTGGCCGTGAACCTGTTGGCGTTT